>DATJLT010000045.1:0-25045 GCA_035509195.1 Streptosporangiaceae bacterium
AACGGGATGAGGGGCGGGGTCATTACGGACCGCGCCCCTCATCCATGTGCCGGTCCGGCCGGCCTGCCGAGCCCCGCCCGGCCTGGGGGCCCCGCCCGGCCCACACCAAACCCGGGTTTGATGGGCAGTACGCACCACCAAACCCCAGTTTGATGGGGTCGGCCACCCCGCGCGGGACGGGTGGGCGGGGTCAGTTAGTGCCGGTTATCAGGTTGCCGTCGTAATCTACGGCGGCGCAGAAGTAGAGGGCCGGGCAGGCAATGCTGGTGAAGCCGTAGGGCTGGGCGGCACCGGCGTCGGCCGAGTCCGTTGTCGACCAGGTGCCCGTATAGTCGGTGGCGATGTCGCCGCTGCTGTCCACCGCCGCGCAAAAGCCGCTCGTCAGACACGAGATGCCGGTGACACCTGCGGTGCTGTCGGCTGTCACAGGGGCCGACCAGGCCGGCGCGCCGTGGAGGCCGAAGGCGTCGCCAGACCCGTCGACGGCGGTGCAGTCCTCGTAAGCGGGGCAGGAGAGCGCCGCGAAGCCGCCGGCCTCGCCGTTAACGGCGGTCGGGTTCGACCAGTTGATGCCGTCGAACAGGTCGAAGTTTCCCGCGCTGTCGACGGCGATGCAGAACTTCTTGCTCGCGCACGACACCTCGCCGGTGACCGGCTTGCTACGTGAGTCGAGTAGGTCGGGAGCCGACCAGGCCGAGCCGTTCCAGGTCTCCGCGTACAGCTTGCTGCCCTTGCTGGTAATGCCGGCGCAGAAGGTGCGGGAGGTGCAGGCAAGCGAGCTGAGATCAGCGTGGACAAAGCCGCCTATTCCCCAGGTGCCGCCGCTGTAGACGTAGTAGTCGCTGCCGTCAGCCGGATCGCCGCCCGCGTCGATGGCCATGCAGAACGAGGAGTTGGGGCAGGACACCGCGATGAGGGCCACTCCTGACTCGACCGGCTGGGGCACGGTCCAGGACCTGCCGTTGTAGAGCACGGCGTAGCCGAACTGGTCGACGGCCGCGCAGAACGAAGTAGTCGGACAGGACACGCTGGTCAGGAAGCCGTGCTGCTGCTCGAGGTGGTAGCTGAACCAGTTGGCGCCCGCCTCGCGCCAGACGTAGCCAGAGCCGGCGTCGATCGCGCAGGCCGTCGCGCTCGTGCAAGACACCGCCGAGAGGGCGCTTCCGGCAACCCTGTCAGGCGCGCTCCAGGAACGGCCGTTGTAGGAGTAGACGACGCCTGTCGAGGTTGTCGCCAGGCAGTACTGCGCCGTCGCGACGCAGGATACGCCGTCGAGGCCGGCGCTTTCCGAGCCGACGACGGAGGTAAGCGAGGACCATGACGTGCCGTTGTAAACACTCGCCTTGCCGCCGTGGTCGACGGCCACGCACAAGATCGCACTGTGACACGACACGCTGGCCGCGTCATCATCTGAGCCATCGAACTGCGAGGTCGGCGTCCAGGTACTGCCGTCGTACGTGAACGCCTCGCCATCGGCGCTGACGGCCAGGCAGAACGAAGTGTCCGGGCAAGACACCGCCACGAGCGACAAGGACGAGTTGGCACCGAGCTGTGCGGGGGCCGACCACGAGCCTGTGTAAGCCGCGGCCCAGGTTCCGCCGACCGCGACGCAGAAGTCTGAACTAGCGCAGGAGATGGCCGTGGCGTTCAGGCCGGCCGGCGCGGGCGCCGACCAGCCTGAGCCGGTCAGCGTCGCGAAGGAGCCCGCCGAGTCGATGGCGGCGCAAAAGCTGGCCGAGGAGCAAGAGATCGCGGTAGTCATCCCCCTGACCTGGCCAGACGGCAGCGGCAGCAGCGGTGAAGGAGGAGTCCATGATGAACCGCCGAAGCTTGAGACGTTGCCGTACCTGTCGATCGTCTGGCAGAAGGCGGCCGAAGCGCACGACATGCTGTCGAGCCCGCCTGCTGGCTGGTCGATGCTTACCGGCGCGGAAAAGGACAGCGGCGGATAGACCTCCGCCTTCGCGGCCGACTTCACCGAGCCGCCGGGCCCGGTAGCAGTGACGGTAAACGTATAGCGGACCGCCGCAGAGCCCTTCAGCGCGGGCAGGGTAACCACCTTGCTGAACGGCCTGGCGGTGGCACCGGCCGGGCATTTGAACGCGAACGGCTGCCCGGCGAGGGCGGGCCGGGCCGAGAGCGAGCAGGAGGTCGCCAGCATGACTCTTCCTGATACGGTCGCCTGGCCGCCGCTCGAAGGCAGGCTGGCCGGGCTCGCCGCCAAAGCGCTCAGGGAGGGCGCCTCAGGTGGCACGGTCACCGTCGCCGGCTTCGCCTTCGTCGCGCCTCCCGGCCCCGTCACGCTCAGGCCGAAGTGGTACGTGAGCCGTGAAGTCGAGTCGTTCCCTGGCAGCCAGATCCTCTTGCTGGCCTTGCCGCCCGCGCAGTTCAGGGTCGCCGGCAGCTTGGCTAGTGCAGGCTTGCTCGAGAACCTGCAGGTGGTACCCCGCTTTACCGTCGCGGTCATGGTGACGTGGCCGCCGCTTGCGGGTGTGACGGCAGGACGGACGCTGAACGCCGTTACTGACGGCGGGCGACTGGCCTGTGTTCGCGCGCTGGCAGTTACCGGAGCAGCCATCACTACCGCAGAAGCGAGTGTCGCGGCTAGGCCGCGGAGAATTAGCACAGAGGGAATAAACCTGGCCACTGATCCGTTATAGCCGTGAATCTCTTGCGCGTCAGGTTTTCGTACCTTTTGCGATAGCCCTCGCCCACCCCGATGGCTTCGCGACAGCCGGAGTCTCCGCTCCGCTTAGTCGGCACGGGAAGAGCCAGACCGGCCGGACATCGCAAACCGGACGCGCCCCGGCCGCCCCGCCCGCCCCGGCCGCCCCGCAACAGCATCGCGGAGCCACCGATGTCGTAACCCGCCCGGTGCGAACAGCGTCGGTGGCTCCGCGATGCTACGGGCACAGCATCAGATAGGCAACGATGTCCCTGGCCCCGGCCCGCGGACGACAACAACTAGTCAGCGATGCTGGTACGCCTCAGCGACGCTGGTACGCCTCAGCGACGCTGGTACGCCCGGCGGAATGCTCGGAATGCGCTGTATGCCGGATCGGGCGGGCCGGGGGTCGCGACGCGCGGGCGCTGGGAGCGGCGGTCAGGTTACGACCCGGTGAAGGTGTGCGCGCGCATCGCGCTGGATCGGATAAGGTGAAGCGTTCGCGAGAGGCAGTGTGCCGTTCGCTTTGACGTTTGTCGTCGGCGTTGGGTATCCTGGTTCTTTGTGTCCGTCTTCGCGGGCACGCGCGTTTGTGGCCGGTGGCCTGGTCGCCTCTGCAGCTTATGGCTGAAGGCAGCCGGTCGCGTGGACAGGACGTGCGCGACTTCCCTCCCCGTCTCCGGGCCGCCTAAATAGCGGGTCCAGGGTTCGGTGCGCCGTGTGGTGTTGCAAGCACCGCGCGACACGCCCGAGCGCGGGGGTCGGAGCCAGCAGACCACCGTCTGTGCGAGTGCGGATGGTCGCGCCCTGAGCGGGTGCGACCATCCGGGCCGCACGGCAAGAGCAGAGCAAGAGCAGAGCAGTACAGCAAAACCGATCGAGCAGGAAAACGGAGACGCGGTGCCCACGATCCAGCAGCTGGTCCGCAAGGGCCGCCAGGACAAGGTAGGCAAGAACAAGACCCCGGCGCTCAAGGGGAGCCCGCAGCGTCGCGGGGTCTGCACGCGCGTCTACACGACGACGCCCAAGAAGCCGAACTCGGCGCTGCGCAAGGTCGCGCGCGTCAGGCTCACGAGCCACGTCGAGGTGACCGCCTACATTCCGGGCGTCGGGCACAACCTCCAGGAGCACTCGATCGTGCTCGTGCGCGGTGGCCGGGTGCGCGACCTTCCCGGTGTGCGCTACAAGATCATTCGCGGCTCGCTCGATACCCAGGGCGTACGCAACCGCAAGCAGGCCCGCAGCCGCTACGGCGCTAAGAAGGAGAAGAGCTGACATGCCGCGTAAGGGACCCGCGACGAAGCGGCAGCTCGTCACCGACCCGGTGTACGGCTCGCCGCTCGTGACCGCCCTGGTGAACAAGGTACTGCGCAACGGCAAGCGCTCGCTGGCCGAGCGCATTGTCTATGGCGCGCTCGAAGGCTGCCGCGACAAGACGGGCAACGACCCGGTCGTCACGCTGAAGCGTGCGCTCGACAACGTCAAGCCGACCCTTGAGGTCCGCAGCCGCCGTGTCGGCGGCGCGACCTACCAGGTGCCTGTCGAGGTGCGGGCGTCCCGCAGCACCACGCTGGCGCTGCGCTGGCTGGTCTCTTACAGCCGGTCCCGCAGGGAGAAGACGATGACCGAGCGGCTCATGAACGAGCTGCTCGACGCCAGCAACGGCCTCGGCGCGAGCGTCAAGCGGCGTGAGGACACGCACAAGATGGCCGAGTCAAACAAGGCATTCGCGCACTACCGCTGGTAGAGCGCACAAGCAGGAACGAGGGGTAATTACAGTGGCCGCCACAAGCACCGCCACGGAACTGGCCAAGGTCCGGAACATCGGGATCATGGCCCATATCGACGCGGGCAAGACGACTACGACCGAACGGATCCTGTTCTACACCGGTATCAATTACAAGATCGGGGAGGTCCATGAGGGCGCAGCCACCATGGACTGGATGGAACAGGAGCAGGAGCGCGGCATTACCATCACGTCGGCCGCGACGACGACGAGCTGGCGTGACCACACCATCAACATCATCGACACTCCAGGCCATGTTGACTTCACCGTGGAGGTGGAGCGCAGCCTGCGGGTGCTCGACGGCGCCGTCGCTGTCTTCGACGGTGTAGCTGGCGTCGAGCCTCAGTCAGAGACCGTCTGGCGTCAGGCCAACAAGTACGGCGTACCGCGCGTGTGCTTCGTGAACAAGATGGACCGTGTCGGGGCCGAGTTCCACCGCTGCGTGGAGATGATCAGCGACCGGCTCGGTGCCACTCCGCTAGTGATACAGCTCCCTTGGGGCGTCGAGTCCGATTTCCGCGGCATCATCGACCTGATCCGCATGGAGGGCCTGCTCTGGCACGGCGAGGGCAAAGGCGAAGCGTACGACACCGTCGACATCCCTGCCGACCACGTGGAGGCCGCGCGCGAGTGGCGCGACAAGATGCTCGAGACGATCGCCGAGAACGACGAGGAGATGACCGAGCTTTACCTTGAGGGCACCGAGCCCGACGAGGAGCAGCTCATCGCCGCGATCAGGCGCGCCACGATCGCCAGCGCGGTCACCCCCGTGCTGTGCGGCAGTGCGTTCAAGAACAAGGGCGTACAGCCCATGCTCGACGCGATCGTGGACTTCCTGCCGAGCCCGATCGACATTCCGGCGGTGCACGGCCACTCGGTCGGTGCCGACGCGGTCGAGATCGAGCGGCACCCCGACCCGAGCGAGCCGTTCTCGGCGCTGGCGTTCAAGATCATGTCCGACCAGCACCTCGGCAAGCTCACCTACCTGCGCATCTACTCGGGCACGTTGATGGCGGGCACTCAGGTGCTCAACTCGACCAAGGACCGCAAGGAGCGCATCGGGAAGATCTACCAGATGCACGCGAACAAGCGCGAGGAGCGCCCGAGCGCGGTGGCTGGGCAGATCGTCGCCGTGATGGGACTCAAGGACACCACGACAGGAGACACGCTAAGCGACCCGGCCAAGCCGGTGATCCTCGAGTCGATGACATTCCCGGCGCCCGTGATCAACGTGGCCATCGAACCTAAGACCAAGGGCGACCAGGACAAGCTGGGCATCGCGATTCAGCGGCTCGCTGAGGAGGACCCGACCTTCCAGGTCAGGACCGATGAGGAGACCGGGCAGACGATCATCGCCGGCATGGGCGAGTTGCACCTTGAAGTGCTGGTCGACCGGATGCGGCGCGAGTTCAAGGTCGAGGCCAACATTGGCCGCCCGCAAGTGGCCTACCGGGAGACCATCCGCAGGAAGGTCGAGAAGGTCGAGTACACCCACAAGAAGCAGACCGGCGGTTCTGGTCAGTTCGGGCGGGTGATCATCAACCTGGAGCCGACCGGCGGCGACGGCGGCGGCTACGAGTTCGAGAACAAGGTGACCGGCGGCCGCATACCGCGCGAGTACATCCCATCGGTTGACGCCGGCTGCCAGGAAGCCGCCGAATTCGGCGTGCTGGCTGGCTACCCGATCGTCGATGTCAAGGTCACCTTGACCGACGGTGCCTATCACGAGGTGGACTCTTCTGAACTGGCCTTCAAGATCGCCGGTTCGATGGCGTTCAAGAAGGCCGCGGCCCACGCCGACCCGGTTCTGCTTGAGCCGGTCATGGCGGTCGAGGTCACGACTCCCGAGGACTACATGGGTGAGGTCATCGGCGACCTGAACAGCCGCCGCGGCCAGATCCAGGCTATGGAAGAGCGGGCAGGGTCGCGGGTGGTCACCGCCAACGTGCCTCTGTCCGAGATGTTCGGTTACGTGGGTGATCTGCGAAGCCGGACCCAGGGCCGGGCGAACTACAGCATGCAGTTCGACTCGTATGCCGAAGTCCCGCCCAACATCGCTAAGGAGATCATCGCCAAGGCACGTGGCGAGTAGACGAGTAGCCCAGCACTAGCCAAAAGACCCCCGCGAGGAGCGGGGGCTCATCGCAACGAGGAGAGACCAGTGGCGAAGGCCAAGTTCCAGCGGACCAAGCCGCACGTCAACATCGGCACCATCGGGCACATCGACCACGGCAAGACCACTCTGACCGCGGCGATCACCAAGGTGCTGCACGACAAGTACCCCGACGTGAACACGGCCAGCGCGTTCGACCAGATCGACAACGCGAAGGAAGAGAAGGAGCGCGGGATCACGATCTCGATCTCCCACGTCGAGTACCAGACCGAGAAGCGCCACTACGCGCATGTTGACTGCCCGGGCCACGCTGACTACATCAAGAACATGATCACCGGTGCCGCGCAGATGGACGGCGCGATCCTGGTGGTCGCCGCGACCGACGGCCCGATGCCGCAGACCCGTGAGCACGTGCTGCTCGCCCGCCAGGTCGGCGTGCCTTACATCGTGGTCGCGCTCAACAAGGCCGACATGGTGGACGACGAGGAGATCCTCGAGCTCGTCGAGCTTGAGGTACGCGAACTGCTCTCGACTTACGAGTTCCCCGGCGACGACGTACCCGTGGTCAGGGTCTCTGCGCTTAAGGCGCTCGAGGGCGACGCCGAGTGGGGCAACGCCGTCCTGACCTTGATGGAGGCCTGCGACGACAGTATCCCCGAGCCAGTCCGCGACACCGAGAAGCCGTTCCTGATGCCGGTCGAGGACGTGTTCTCGATCACCGGTCGCGGCACCGTGGTGACCGGAAGGATCGAGCGCGGCGTCATTCACACCGGCGACGAGGTCGAGATCATCGGCATCAAGGAGAAGGCGGCGAAGACCACGGTCACCGGCGTCGAGATGTTCCACAAGATCCTTGACGAGGGCCAGGCCGGTGACAACGCTGGCCTGCTCCTGCGCGGCACCAAGCGCGACGAGGTCGAGCGCGGGCAGGTCATCATCAGGCCCGGCACGAACACTCCGCACACTCAGTTCGAGGCTCAGGTCTACATCCTGTCCAAGGACGAGGGCGGCAGGCACACGCCGTTCTTCAACAACTATCGTCCGCAGTTCTACTTCAGGACCACGGACGTGACCGGTGTGGTGCACCTGCCTGAAGGTACCGAGATGGTGCTTCCTGGTGACAACACAGAGATGAAGGTCGAGCTGATCCAGCCGATCGCCATGGAGGAAGGCCTGCGCTTCGCGATCCGCGAGGGCGGACGGACCGTGGGCGCCGGCCGGGTCACCAAGATCCAGAAGTAGTGCACTAGGTGCCGGGGGTCATAGGCCCCCGGCACCTGGCTCGTAGAGGCTGTGTCGCAAACGACGTAGCGGGAACTAGGTTTAAGGGGCGCGAGGGCGCGATGGCGGGAGAGAAGATCCGCATCCGGCTGAAGAGCTATGACCATGAGGTCATAGACAGTTCAGCGCGGAAGATAGTCGACACCGTCATGCGGACCGGTGCGAAGGTCGTTGGACCTGTGCCGCTGCCGACGGAAAAAAACGTGTACTGCGTTATCAGGTCGCCGCATAAGTACAAGGACTCGCGTGAGCATTTCGAGATGCGCACGCACAAGCGGCTGATCGACATCATTGACCCGACGCCGAAGACGGTCGACGCGCTGATGCGGCTTGACGTGCCGGCGGGCGTCGATATCCAGATCAAGCTGTAGAGGATTGCACGGACATGAAGCAAGGCGGTATCGCCAAGAACGTGCGGGGGGTGCTGGGCACGAAGCTCGGCATGACCCAGGTCTTCGGAGACGACGGGAAGATCGTTCCTGTCACCGTCGTTGCCGCGGGTCCGTGCGTCGTGACCGCGGTTCGTAACGCAGACGCAGACGGATACTCGGCCGTCCAGTTCGGATATGGCGACATCGACCCGAGACGGGTGAACAGGCCAAAGGCGGGTGTCTTCGCCAAGGCCGGGGTAACTCCGCGCCGGTACCTGGTGGAGCTGCGCACCGATGACGCCGGCGAGTACACGGTCGGGCAGGAAGTCACCACGGACAAGTTCGAGGCTGGTGAACTGGTCGACGTCAGCGCGACGAGCAAGGGCAAGGGATTCGCGGGCGTCGTGAAGCGGCACGGCTTCCACGGGCTCAGCTCATCGCACGGCACCCAGCGCAAGCATCGCTCGCCAGGTTCCATCGGCGGATGCGCCTTTCCAGGACATGTGTTCAAGGGCCTCAAGATGGCCGGCCGGATGGGTGGCGAGCGCACTACGGTGCTCAACCTGACCCTGCACGGGGTGGATAACGACAAGGGCCTGCTCCTGATCAAGGGCGCTGTTCCTGGCCCGGCCGGCGCACTGGTGCTGGTGCGCAGCGCCGTCAAGGCATCACGAAAGGTGGCCTCTTAAATGAGCACCCCTGAGGAGAATCCTCAGGAGCGCGAAGAGCGCGCTCCTGAGGATGTGCTAGCTGAGGCGCCAGAGGACGCCGGCACGGCTGCTGCCAAACCGACTGAGGCTGAGGCTGCGGACAAAGCAGCTGAGGAGACCGAAGAGGCGCCGGCTAAGCCCGCGCGGCGGCGGCCGGCGAAGGCAGCGACGGCTGAGGCCGCGACGCCCGAGGCCGCGACGCCCGAGGTCACGACGCCTGAGGCTGGCGACGAGGCGGAGACTCCAGCCAAGGCGCCGAGCCGGTCACGCAAGACGCCGGCCAAGCCTAAGCGCGAAGCGCCGCAGGCGGCTTACGGTCTTGTCGAGACCGACCTTCCCTCAGACATCTTCGACGCGAAGGTGAACGTGCCGCTGATCCACCAGGTCGTGGTGGCACAGCAGGCGGCGGCCAGGCAGGGCACGCATGCCACCAAGACGCGCGGCGACGTGCGCGGCGGCGGTAAGAAGCCCTACCGGCAGAAGGGCACGGGCCGTGCACGTCAGGGATCGACTCGCGCACCCCAGTTCGCCGGCGGTGGCACCGTCCACGGGCCAGTGCCCAGGTCGTACGCGCAGAAGACGCCGAAGAAGATGAAGGCGGCCGCGCTGCGCGGAGCCTTGTCTGACCGTGCCAGGCATGGCCTGGTCAAGGTTGTGGGCGGTTTCGTAGAAGGCGCGGAGCCGAAGACCAGGGACGCGCTTGCCGTGCTGAACCTGGTGACCGAGGGCAGCAGCCGCTTGACGCTTGTCGTGGCGGAGAGCACCGACCAGGTCACGTGGAAGAGCCTGCGCAATGCTCCTGGTGTGCACCTGATCGACCCAGGTCAGCTCAACACCTACGACGTGCTGGTCAGCGACCGCGTGGTGTTCACGACGAGCGCCCTGGCGAGCTTCGTGGCCCGTGCGGGCACTGCCCGAGAGGACGCATAAGCGATGAGCAAGCTCTACAACCACAGGGACATCCTGATCCGCCCGGTGATCTCAGAGAAGAGCTACGGCCTTCAGGACGAGTTCAACAAGTACACGTTCATCGTGGCGCCGCACGCCAACAGGACGCAGATCAGGCAGGCCGTCGAGGCGATCTTCAACGTCAAGGTGACCGGCGTGAACACGCTCAACAGGCCGGGCAAGCGCCGTCGCTTCAAGTACGGCTACGGCACCCGCCCGGCGACGAAACGGGCGATCGTCAGCCTGGCCGCGGGTGAACGGATCGACGTCGGCACGCTCGGCGCCTAGGCAGTGCCGCAAACACACGGGAGTTAAACCAGAGATGGCGATCAGAAGGTACAAGCCGACGACCCCTGGCAGACGGGGCGCGAGCGGCTCTGACTTCTCCGAGCTGACTCGGAGCGAGCCGGAGAAGTCGCTCGTCGAGCCGCTGCACGGTAAGGGCGGCCGCAACGTCCACGGCAGGATCACCGCGCGGCATCAAGGCGGCGGGCACAAGCGCGCTTACCGGATCATCGACTTCAGGCGGGCCGACAAGGACGGCGTCCCTGCCAAGGTCGCGCACATCGAGTACGACCCGAACAGGACCGCGCGCATCGCGCTGCTGCACTACGCCGACGGCGAGAAGCGTTACATTCTGGCGCCGTCCGGCCTCAAGCAGGGCGACCGGGTCGAGGCCGGCGTAGGTGCCGACATCAAGGCAGGTAACTGCCTGCCGCTGCGCGCGATCCCGACGGGCACGATCGTGCACGCTATCGAGCTCCGCCCAGGCGGCGGCGCGAAGATCGCCCGCTCGGCGGGGTCAGGCGTTCAGCTACTTGCCAAGGAAGGCAAGCACGCGCAACTCCGCATGCCTTCAGGCGAAATGCGGCTCGTCGACGTCAACTGCCGCGCCACCGTTGGCGAGGTCAGCAACGCCGAGCAGGGCAACATCAAGCTCGGCAAGGCGGGCCGCAACCGCTGGAAGGGCAAGCGCCCGAGCGTGCGCGGCGTCGCGATGAACCCCATCGACCACCCGATGGGCGGTGGCGAGGGCAAGACCTCCGGCGGCCGTCACCCGGTCAGCCCGTGGGGCAAGCCGGAGGGCCGCACCCGCCGCGCGCACCGCCCGAGCGACAAGCTCATTACCCGACGTCGGTCAAAGAAGAAGCGTTAGGAGTAGCCGGCGATGCCACGTAGCCTTAAAAAGGGCCCGTTCGTTGACGACCACCTGATCAAGAAGGTGGACGTGCAGAACGCCAAGGGCACCAAGAACGTGATCAAGACCTGGTCGCGCCGTTCGATGATTGTCCCCGCCATGCTGGGCCACACCATCGCGGTCCACGACGGGCGCAAGCACGTGCCGGTGTTCGTGACCGAATCGATGGTCGGGCACAAGCTCGGCGAATTCGCGCCGACCCGTACGTTCCGCAGCCATGTCAAGGACGACCGGCGCAGTCGCCGTTAGTCCGCAATTACGCCGTGTTATTTGGCCGAAGATTTTTTTGAAGGATCGAGAGAGCGAGGCAGGACCGATGGAAGCGAAGGCAAGGGCGCGCTATGTGCGCGTCACG
The DNA here is from genome assembly GCA_035509195.1 of Streptosporangiaceae bacterium. Taxonomy (GTDB): domain Bacteria; phylum Actinomycetota; class Actinomycetes; order Streptosporangiales; family Streptosporangiaceae; genus Chersky-822. Next base: position 11,428 of record DATJLT010000045.1, read on the forward strand.
CCGCGAAAGGCCCGCCGGGTGGTGGACCTTATTCGCGGGCTTCCTGCTGAGCAGGCGCGGGCGGTGCTCGCCTTCGCGCCGCAGTCGGCGAGCGACCCGGTGGGCAAGGTCCTGGCGAGCGCCATCGCCAACGCCGAGTACACCGGCCGGGCGACCGCATCCTCGCTCGTGGTGAGCGGTGCCTGGGTCGACGAGGGCCCGACCATCCCGCGGTTCAGGCACCGCGCACAGGGTCGCGGCTACCGGATCAACAAGCGCACAAGTCACATCACGGTGATCGTGAGCGATGGCATCGAGCCGACACGGCGGGTCGCCCCCGAGCGGCCAGCGACGACGAGCCGGGCGACAGGTACCCGCGGTAGTGCTTCAAGACGCGGTGCGTCAAACAGTAATGAGAGGACCGGCTAGTGGGCCAGAAAGTGAACCCGCACGGGTTCAGGCTCGGCATCACCACCGACTTCAAGAGCCGGTGGTTCGCCGACGAGATGTACAAGGACTATGTCGCCGAGGATGTGGCCATCAGGCGGATGCTGCAGCGCGGCATGGAACGGGCGGGCATCTCCAAGGTCGAGATCGAGCGCCAGGACAAGGACAAGGTCAAGGTGTGGATTCACACCGCGCGGCCTGGCATCGTCATCGGCAGGCGCGGCGCGGAGGCCGACCGGATCAGGGGCGATCTCGAGAAGCTCACCGGCCGCCGGATCGAACTCAACATCCTTGAGGTAAAGAACCCGGAAATCGACGCTCAGCTCGTTGCCCAGGGCGTCGCCGAGCAGCTTTCCAGCCGGGTCTCTTTCCGGCGCGCGATGCGCAAGGCGATGCAGACCGCGATGAAGGGCGGCGCCAAGGGCATCAGGGTCCAGTGCGCTGGCCGCCTCGGTGGTGCTGAGATGTCGCGGTCGGAGTTCTACCGCGAGGGCCGGGTGCCGCTGCACACCCTGCGCGCGGACATCGACTACGGCTTCTACGAGGCCCGTACCACGTTCGGCAGGATCGGGGTCAAGGTCTGGATCTACCGCGGCGACGCGGCGGGCACTCGCGCCGAGCGTGAGCAGGCCGCGGCCGTCAATCGCGCGACCCAGCGGCCAGGAGGCACCGGGCGGCCGCCGGCGGGCGGCGGGGCCGGGCGCCGGGGCGGCGGTCGCCGTCCTGCTGGTGGCGACGGTGCCGACAGAGGCGGACGTTCTTCAGAGGAGTCGCGTAGCCGTGCGGCCGAGCCTGCCGCTACCGCTGCCGCGACAACGGACAAGGAGAGCTAGCCATGCTGATCCCGCGCCGTACCAAGCACCGCAAGCAGCACCGGCCCGACCGTACCGGTGCCGCCAAGGGCGGTACCAGGGTCAACTTCGGTGAGTACGGCATCCAGGCGCTTGAGCACTCGTACGTGACGAACCGGCAGATTGAGGCCGCCCGTATCGCGATGACCAGGCACATCCGCCGCGGTGGAAAGGTGTGGATCACGATCTACCCGGACCGCCCGCTGACCAAGAAGCCGGCCGAGACGCGCATGGGCTCTGGCAAGGGCGCACCTGAGTGGTGGATCGCCAACGTCAAGCCGGGACGCGTGATGTTCGAGTTGTCAGGCGTTCCCGAGCCGGTGGCTCGCGAGGCACTTCGCCGCGCGATGCACAAGCTCCCTATGAAGTGCAAGTTCGTCAAGCGCGAAGTGGGTGACACGTAATGGCGAAGGGGACACTGGCCGCCGACCTGCGGATGTCGAGCGAGGAAGAGCTCGAGAACAAGCTGGCCGAGGCGAAGATCGAGCTGTTCAACCTGCGGTTCCAGGCCGCGACCGGTCAGCTTGAAAGTCACGGCAGGCTGAAGGCGGTTCGCAAGGATATCGCCAGGATCTACACGGTCATGCGGGAACGCGAGCTCGGCATCGTGACGCTTGAGCAGGAGGACGAATTCGATGAGTGAAGCGGCGCCGGAGACCACGGCCGTTACTCGTGGTTACCGCAAGGTTCGCGAGGGCCTTGTCGTGAGCGACAAGATGGACAAGACCGTCATAGTGATGGTCGAGGACCGGGTCAAGCACCCGAAGTACGGCAAGGTCATCCGCCGTACCCGGAAGTACGTCGCGCACGACGAGGAGAACGCGTGCGGCATCGGCGACCGCGTCGTGCTGACCGAGACCAGGCCGCTGTCGGCTACCAAGCGGTGGCGGGTAGCGCAGATCGTTGAGAAAGCCAAGTAGCTAGCAGGAGTTGACGTGATCCAGCAGGAGTCGCGGCTCAAAGTCGCCGATAACAGCGGTGCCAAGGAACTCTTGTGCATCCGCGTGCTCGGCGGCTCGAGCCGGCGGTACGCGGGCATCGGCGACGTCATCGTGGCCACCGTCAAGGACGCCCTGCCTGGTGCGGGCGTCAAGAAGGGCGACGTGGTCAAGGCCGTCGTGGTGCGTACCTGTAAGGAGCGCCGCCGCGGCGACGGTTCCTACATCAAGTTCGACGATAACGCTGCCGTGCTGATCAGGGACGGCGGCGACCCGCGCGGTACCAGAATCTTCGGTCCGGTGGGCCGTGAGCTGCGCGAGAAGCGATTCATGCGGATCATCTCGCTCGCGCCGGAGGTGCTGTGATGGCAGGGAAATCGGCGAACGCCGGCAAGACCAAGCCGACTGCCAAGGCCAAGGGGATGAAGATCAAGAAGGGTGATCATGTCATCGTGATCGCGGGCAAGGACAAGGGCCGTGAGGGCACTGTCGTCAAGGCCGACCCGCAGTCCCAGCGCGTGCTCGTGCACGGCGTGAGCATGATCAAGAAGAACACCAAGGTCAACTATCAGGGTCGCCGTGGTGCCAAGGAAGGCGGCATCGTGCACCAGGAGGCGTTCATTCACGTGAGCAACGTCGCCTTGATTGACCCTGAGACCAAGAAGCCCGCTCGGGCCGGGTACCGGGTCGACGGCGAGGACAAGGTCCGGGTTGCCCGGCCTAGTGGTAAGGACGTCTGATGGCTGCGAGTAAGTCGAGCAAGTCCGGTAGCTCCGCCAAGGGCGGTAAGTCGGGCGGCAGCGGCCGTACTCCGAACGCGGCGGCTAACCCTGGCAAGGGCCGCGTTGAGGTGAAGGTTGACCTCGGACCCGCCGCGAACGGTGCGGTAGCCCTCGCCGAGGCGCCGCCGCCACGGCTGAAGGAGCGCTACAAGGCCGAGATAGCGCCTGCGCTGCAAAAGGAGTTCGGTCTCAGCAACGTCATGCAGATACCGACGCTGACCAAGATCGTGGTCAACATGGGGGTCGGCGAGGCAGCTCGTGACGCGAAGCTGATCGAGGGCGCCGTGCGCGACCTGACGCTCATCACGGGCCAGCGGCCTGCGGTGGCACGGGCACGCAAGTCGATCGCGCAGTTCAAGCTCCGTGAGGGCATGCCGATCGGCGTGCACGTGACGCTGCGCGGCACCAGGATGTGGGAGTTCTGCGACCGGCTCCTGTCGATCGCGCTGCCCAGGATCCGTGACTTCCGCGGCCTTTCCGACCGGCAGTTTGACGGCCGGGGCAACTACACCTTCGGCCTGACCGAGCAGCTCATGTTCCACGAGATCAACCCCGATCAGGTGGACAGGCAGCGCGGCATGGACGTCACGCTTGTGACCACGGCGACGACCGACGAGCAGGGCCGCTCGCTGCTGCGGCAGCTTGGCTTCCCGTTCAAGGAGAACTGACGATGGCGAAGAAGAGCATGATCGCCAAGGCGAAGCGCAAGCCGAAGTACGAGGTACGCGCTTACACCAGGTGCTCGAGGTGCGGGCGGCCGCGTGCCGTCTACCGCAAGTTCGGCCTGTGCCGGATTTGCTTCCGTACCCTGGCGCACCGCGGTGAGCTGCCAGGCATCACCAAGTCAAGCTGGTAAACGAACTACGTCGTAGGTCCGCTGTCTGTTCGGCCGGAAACCGCGACGAGGAGGGCCAACCAAGGCCATGACAATGACCGACCCGGTCGCGGACATGCTGACCAGGCTACGCAACGCCAACTCGGCGTATCACGACGCGGTGACGATGCCGCATTCCAAGATCAAGGTGCATATCGCCGAGATCCTCCAGCAAGAGGGCTACATCGCGGGCTGGCGCGTCGAGGACGCGGAAGTCGGCAAGAACCTGGTGGTCGCGCTGAAGTACGGGCCCTCGCGCGAGCGCTCGATCGCGGGGATCAAGCGGGTCTCGAAGCCTGGCCTGCGCGTTTACGCGCGCAAGGACAACCTGCCGCGCGTGCTTGGCGGTCTCGGCGTCGCGATCATCTCCACGTCATCTGGCCTGATGACGGATCGTCAGGCCAACAAGAAAGGCGTAGGCGGGGAAGTCCTCGCTTACGTCTGGTAGGGAGACGGACGATGTCAAGAATCGGACGGCTGCCGATCGCCGTGCCCTCGGGCGTCGATGTCGCCATCGACGGCAGGGACGTGACCGTGAAGGGCCCGAAGGGCAGCCTGCACCTTGAGGTGCCCGCGCCGATCGAAGCCCACCTGAACGACGGCGTCATCACCGTGACCAGGCCGTCCGACGAAGGTGAGGTCCGGGCGCTGCACGGGCTTTCCCGGTCGCTGATAGCGAACATGGTCACCGGCGTGACCGCGGGCTACGCCAAGACGATGGAGATCGTCGGCGTCGGGTACCGCGTGACCGCCAAGGGCAAGGACCTTGAGTTCGCGCTCGGCTTCAGTCACCCAGTGCCGGTCAGCCCGCCTGAAGGCATCAGCTTCCGCGTCGAGACTCCGACCAGGTTCGTCGTCGAGGGGATCGACAAGCAGCAGGTCGGCGAGGTCGCTGCCAACATACGCAAGATCCGCAAGCCGGACCCTTACAAGGGCAAGGGCGTGCGGTACTCAGGCGAGGTCGTTCGCCGCAAGGCCGGGAAGGCTGGTAAGTAAGGATGGCTGGCACCAGGACCACGGCGCACGTGCTCAGCAGGAGCCGTACGTCGGCGCGAATTTCCTCACGCAAGCGGCGCCACCTGCGGGTTCGCAAGAAGGTACAGGGCAGCGTGGCGCGGCCCCGGCTGGTGGTGACACGGTCGGCGCGAAACGTGTTCGTTCAGCTCATCGACGACGTGGCCGGTCACACGCTGGCTTCCGCGTCGACCATGGAGGTCGCTGTTCGGTCGGCCGAGGGCGACAAGACCGCCAAGTCACGGCAGGTCGGCAAGTTGCTCGCCGAGCGCGCGATCGCGGCAGGTGTCAGCGCGGCCGTGCTTGACCGGGGCGGTAACTCCTATCACGGGCGGATCGCCGCGGTCGCGGATGGCGCGCGGGAAGGCGGGCTGTCGCTGTGAAGTGTTTCCCAATGAAAGAGAGAGTCTGATGGCACCAGCACCGCGGCGAGGCGGCGGGCAAGGCACCGGCAGCGGCGGAAGCGGTGAGCGGCGCGAGCGCCGTGACGACCGTCGCGGCGGAGCCGCGGAGAAGGGCACCGCTTACATTGAGCGGGTCGTCACCATCAACAGGGTCGCCAAGGTCGTCTCTGGTGGCCGGCGGTTCAGCTTCACCGCGCTTGTCGTGGTCGGAGATGGCAACGGCATGGTCGGAGTGGGATATGGCAAGGCCAAGGAGGTGCCCGCGGCGATCGCTAAGGGCGTCGACGCGGCCAAGAAGTCGTTCTTCAAGGTACCGAGGATCGGCGGAACCATTCCGCACACCGTGACCGGTGAGGACACGGCTGGCGTCGTGCTGCTGAAGCCGGCCAGCCCTGGTACCGGCGTCATCGCCGGCGGCCCGGTGCGGGCCGTGCTCGAATGCGCAGGCGTACACGACGTGCTTTCACGCTCTCTCGGCTCGTCCAACGCGATCAACGTGGTGCACGCGACCGTGGCAGCGCTCAAGAGCCTGGCCAGGCCAGAGGAGATCGCTGCGCGGCGCGGCCTGCCGATCGAGCACGTTGCCCCGGCGGCGATGCTGCGGGCGCGGGCCGCGGCGGCCGCCGCGGCGCCCGAGACAGGTAACTAGCGGGGTTAACATGGCAGACCTTCGGATTACTCAGATCAAGTCGAAGATCGGCGGCACGAAACAGCAGCGGGACTCGCTGCGCTCGCTCGGGCTGCACAGGATCGGAGAAAGCGTCGTGAAGGCCGACAGGCCTGAGATCCGCGGCATGGTACAGGCGATACGTCACCTGGTCGCGGTTGAGGAGGTGAACGCGGGTGGCTAAGTCTTCTGAATCCGCGTCGGGCACGCCCGGCGGGCAGGCCGGACTGAAGATCCATCACTTGCGCCCGGCGCCTGGCGCGCACATCAAGCGGACCAGGGTCGGTCGTGGTGAGGGCTCCAAGGGGAAGACCGCGGGCCGTGGCACCAAGGGCAGCAAGGCGCGCACGAACATCTCGCCTGCCTTCGAGGGCGGGCAGATGCCGCTGCACCGGCGGTTGCCCAAGCTCGGCGGCTTCTCGAACTCGCTGTTCAAGATCAGCTACCAGGTCGTGAACCTCAACAGGCTGTCCGCGCTCTACCCCTCAGGCGGAGACGTGACGCCAGATGACCTCGCCGCCCGCGGCGCGGTCAGGCGAGGTGAACTGGTCAAGATCCTCGGGACCGGCGAGGCGGTCAGCGGGCTGAGGGTGACGGCACATGCCTTCTCGGCTGCCGCGATCGAGAAGATCACAGCCGCCGGAGGCACCGCCACCCGGCTCTGACGAGGCAGTCGTTGCCGATGCGTTGTCTTCAGATTCGAAGGATCGGCTGCCACGCAGGTAGCATTGCGGCAGGCTGCCGGAGTCTCGCGAGCGCGTTAGACTTCGGCGTGCTTGCAGCCCTTCGACTAACACTGGCCCTACGACCTCAGGATCGCGCATGCTGACCGCGTTCTACCAGGCGTTCCGAACGCCCGACCTGCGCAAGAAGCTGTTGTTCACGCTGTTCATCATCGTGATCTTCAGGCTGGGCGCCTCGCTGCCGACCCCAGGGGTCAGCGAGGCGGCCGTGCATGGCTGTATCTCAAGCGCCTCAGGCAAGACCAGCATTGTCGACCTGGTCAACCTGCTGAGCGGTGGTGCGCTGCTCAAGCTGACCGTCTTCGCGCTCGGCATCATGCCTTACATCACGGCCAGCATCATCTTGCAGCTTCTCGCCGTCGTGATTCCGCGACTTGAGGCGCTAAGGAAGGAAGGCCCGTCCGGCACGGCGAAGATCACGCAGTACACGCGGTACCTGACCATTGGCCTGGCTATCTTGCAGTCGACCGCGATCGTCGCGCTCGCTGAGAACCCGAGCGAACTGTTCGGCACGACCAGTGCAAACTGCCCCTCCAGCCTGCTGGTGAACGAGAAGGTCTTCACTCTCGCCACGATGGTGATCTGCCTGACCGCGGGCACCGCGGTTATCATGTGGCTCGGCGAGCTGATCACCGACCGCGGTGTCGGCAACGGCATGTCACTGATGATCTTCACCCAGGTCATCGCCGTCGTCCCCGGCCAGCTCTACACGATCCTGCAGAACGAGCACGCGTTCATCTTCATCCTGGTACTCGGGGTAGGCGTGCTGATCGTCGCCGCTGTCGCTTTCATGGAACAGGCGCAGCGCCGGGTTCCCGTCCAGTACGCCAAGCGCATGGTCGGCAGAAAGATGTATGGCGGTTCATCGACGTACATCCCGCTCAAGGTGAACCAGGCCGGCGTCATCCCGGTGATCTTCGCCTCGTCGCTGCTGACCATTCCCGTGCTCGCGGCGAACCTGTTCGGACATCAAAGTTCCAGCGGAGCAGAATCGGGCTGGGCGGGCTGGATCGACAACAACCTGATTCGCGGCGATAACGCGATCTACATGCTCAGCTTCTTTGTGCTGATCATCTTGTTCACGTATTTCTACGTCTCGATCACGTTCAACCCAGATGAAGTCGCTGACAACATGAAGAAGTCAGGCGGCTTCATCCCCGGCATCAGGCCAGGCGGGCCCACGGCTGGCTACCTGCGTTACGTGCTTAACCGGCTGACCGCGCCTGGCTCCTTGTACCTGGGAGTCGTCGCCCTGATTCCCATGCTGGCGATCGCGCTGGTCAAGGCGGGCAACCAGTTCCCGCTCGGCGGTACCAGCATCATGATCGCGGTGGGGGTGGGACTCGATACTGTCAAGCAGATCGAGAGCCAGTTGCAGCAACGTAACTACGAGGGTTTCCTCAGGTAGTGCGAGTCGTCCTCGTAGGGCCGCCCGGAGCAGGCAAGGGGACGCAGGCCCAGTTCATAGCCTCACACCTGGCGATCCCTAAAGTGTCGACAGGGGACATCTTCCGGCACAACGTTAGCGCCGGCACCGAGCTTGGCCGCAAGGCCAAGGCGTTCATGGACCGTGGTGATCTCGTACCCGACGAGGTCACCATCGCCATGGTCAAGAGCCGCCTGGCCGAGGACGACGCTCAGTCGGGCTTCCTGCTCGACGGATTCCCGCGTAACGTCCCTCAGGCCGAGACGCTGAAGAAGATGCTGGCCGACTGGGGCCTTAGGCTTGAGCTCGTGCTCGAACTCGTCGTCGACCACGACGAGGTCATCAGGCGGCTATCCGGGCGGCGCACTTGCCGGAAATGCGGCAGGAACTGGCATATCGCGTTCGACCCGCCCTCGGTGGCGGATAAGTGCGATGAGTGCGGTGGCGAGTTGTTTCAGCGCGACGACGATCGCGAGGAGACGATCAGGCACCGGCTTGAGGTTTACCAGCAGCAAACTCAGCCGCTGATCTCGTATTACGCCGATGAGGGAATCCTTCTCGGCATTGACGCCACAGGACCGGTCGATGACGTGACCGATCGGGCGCTGCTCGCCCTGCGGCGGTTCGTCCGCTGATAGTACCTGGCCTCGTGTAGCGGTACCTTGGAGTGGGAGGCGGCCAGACAATGCGGCTTAACCGGGCACCGGCGATCGAGATCAAGACCCCGGCCCAGCTCGCGCTCATGCGTGAGGCCGGGCTGGTCGTGGCGGAGATGCTGCGGGCAACCGCAGCGGCGGCTCTGCCAGGGGTCAGCACGGCAGAGCTTGACGTCATCGCGCGCCGCGTGCTTCGCGAGGCCGGAGCCAGGCCATCCTTCCTCGGCTATCACGGTTACCCGGCGACGATCTGCACCTCGGTGAACTCGCAGATCGTGCACGGCATACCGGACAAGCAGGTCAAGCTGGCCGAGGGTGACGTGCTGTCGATTGACGCTGGCGCCATCGTCAGCGGGTGGCACGGTGACGCCGCGGTGACGGTTGCGGTCGGCGAGATCTCCGAGCCGGCGAGGGCACTGATGGACGCCTGCGAGCTGGCGCTCTGGCGCGGCATCGCCGCGGCCGCTATCGGCGCCCGGCTGACTGACGTCTCTTACGCCGTCGAGCACAGCGCGGAATCCAGCGGCGACTACGGCATCGTGCGGGAGTACACCGGTCATTTCATCGGCTCGGAGATGCACATGGACCCGCCCGTGCCAAACTACGGCCGCCCTGGCCGGGGTCCCGAACTTGCCTATGGCATGGCCCTCGCGATCGAGCCCATGCTGACACTGGGAGACCGGCACACCAGGCTGCTTGACGATGAGTGGACGGTCGAGACCGTCGATGGCAACCTGGCCGCTCACTTCGAGCACACGGTCGCGGTAACGCCAGACGGGCCTTGGGTACTGACGGCATCTGACGGGGGCGAGGCCGGGCTGGCCAGGCTCGCCGACCTCGAACGGGCGCCGGCCGCAAGGAGCGCGTGATGGCCTCTAATCCGAGCGTCAGGGCGTCCGACCAGGACCGCGACCGTACTGCCCAGTTGCTGAGCGCGCATCACGCCGCGGGGAGGCTCGACCCAGAGGAGTTCGCCGAGCGGCTCGACCGTGTGTATACCGCGAAAACCGTCGATGACCTGGACGAACTGACTGCCGACCTGCCCGCGATCGACTTGTACCCGTTGCCTTCTGCCTCACTGCCGAGGAACCGCGTCGTGTCAGGCGGGCTTCCGTCGGCGTCGGTGCTCGCCGGATCATCGTCATCCGGGCGGCGGGTCTGGCCGGGGCGGGCCCCGTCGGCCCGTACGGTGCTGTGGGGGTCCTGGTCGGCGGTCATGGTCATCTGCCTGACCTTGTGGGCAGTCAGCGGGAATCCGTGGCCGCTGCTCTGGGCCGCTGCTGTCGGGATAATCGTGGGAGGAGCGGGCGTCGCAAGGAGCGCACTCGGCTCGGGCGGCTCACGACCGCAGCTAGGTCAGGCGCCACCACCCGGCTCGATCGATGACCAACAAGATGAGAGATCCTGAAGCTTCCACGTCGTCCCAGCGCGGGGCCGGGGTTGGCAGAGGCACGGCACCGGGGCGGCGGCGCCGGGGCGGAAGGGGCCGGGGCGGCGGCGCCGGGGCGGAAGGGGCGGGGGCGGAAGGGGCCGGGGCGGAAGGGGCCGGGGCGGAAGGGGCACGGCGGCGGCGCGCCCGGGCACGGCCGGGCGGCAGGGCACGGTGCCGGGGGGCAGGAGCACGGTGCCGGGCGGCAGGGCCAGGGCGGCGGGGGCACGGTGCCGGGCGGCGGGGCGGACACCATCGATGGTCCTGCGTTGCTGCTGGCGGGGAGGATCTGACGACAACGGTGGTCATTTGATGCTGTCCGGGTGACGTCGCTGGGGCTCTGTTGCTGTAGCCGGGGCGGGGCGGACAGCATCGCTGGCTACTTGATGCTGCTGGCCGGGCTCAGGCGGCCAGGCGGCGGGACGGGCGGGTGCCCGGCGCGCACCCAGATGGGGTGTTGCGTGGTGACGGCCAGGGCTAGATGACGTTCATGAGAAACCAGCCCGGCCAGGTCCCGCGGGAACCAGCCCGGCACGTTGCACCTGCACCAGAAACACCTGCGCAGGAGCGACGTGCGGTTGGCCGGGCGCGGGGCAGCGGATTGGGGCCGAGTTGGCAGGCCGGTTCGCGTTGCGGGGCTCGGTGAAGTAGACTGTGTGCGGCCTTAGGAAGCCGCATGTTGTCATGGCTATTGCCTGGCACGGTCGGCTTTCCAGCAGGATCGTCCGGGTCAGGCGCGGAGGTGGCGCTGAGCCCGGAAAGCCATCCCACTGAAGCTCGCTCCACGCCGTTGCGGCTGGCGGCGTACGCGAGCGGGCCGGACGAGAGCTAGCAAGACAGCACAGCAAGACAACAGTGAAGCGCGGAGGACATGCCCAAAAAAGACGGTGCCATCGAGATCGAGGGTACGGTTGTCGAATCGCTCCCTAACGCCTTCTTCAGGGTCGAACTCGACAATGGGCATAAGGTTCTTGCTCATATCAGCGGCAAGATGCGGATGCACTACATCAGGATCCTGCCGGACGACCGGGTGGTCGTCGAGTTGAGCCCCTATGACCTGAGTCGCGGCCGGATTGTCTACCGATACAAGTAACGTAAGGCCCGCGTGGAGCGCCGGGAATGAGAACCGCCTGCCGGTGGTTGTCGTTGCGTTCTCGCGAACCTAAGGAGACTTTGCGATGAAGGTCAAGCCGAGTGTGAAGAAGATCTGCAGTAAGTGCCGGATCATCCGTCGGCATGGACGGGTGATGGTGATCTGCTCAGACCCGCGCCACAAGCAGCGTCAAGGCTGAGAACCCGGTAATACACGTGCTGCACCCCGCCCGCCTCAGCCGGGCGTGCGGGGAACCCCCGGAGGAGGCCGGGGCCGTGACTCGCGAGAGTCACGGGGCAGTGCGCAGGACCTCCAGATGAGAAGGAGCTGCCGAGAATGGCACGCCTAGTCGGTGTTGACCTCCCGCGTGACAAACGGCTGGAGGTCGCGCTTACCTACATTTACGGTATCGGCCGTACCCGCGCGATCGAGACCCTGAATGGCACTGGGATCAGCGGAGACACCCGCGTTCACCAAGTGACCGATGACGATCTCGTACAACTGCGAGACTGGATCGAAGCGAACTACAAGGTCGAAGGCGACTTGCGCCGCGAGGTGCAGTCCGATATCAGACGGAAGATCGAGATCGGCTGCTACCAGGGCATCAGGCACCGCCGAGGCCTGCCGGTGCACGGCCAGCGCACTCAGACCAACGCACGTACCCGTAAGGGCAAGCCCAAGACCGTCGCCGGCAAGAAGAAGGTCGGCAAGAAGTAGTCCCCGCGGTGCTTGCGAACATCAGTCGCAAGCACCGGTCGGACCGATCACCTCCGGAGTGGAAAGCCAGGATGCCTCCTAAGAGCCGTACCGGCGTCAAGAAAGTGCGCCGTAAGGAAAGAAAAAACATCGCGCACGGGCATGCTCACATCAAGAGCACGTTCAATAACACCATCGTGTCCATCACCGACCCGGCAGGAAGCGTGATTTCCTGGGCCTCGTCAGGCCAGGTCGGATTCAAGGGCTCGAGGAAGTCGACGCCGTTCGCCGCGCAGATGGCTGCCGAGTCGGCTGCCAGGCGAGCCATGGAACACGGCATGCGCAAGGTCGACGTATTCGTCAAGGGTCCTGGCTCGGGCAGGGAGACCGCGATCAGGTCGCTCCAGGCGACCGGTCTCGAGGTCGGTTCCATACAGGACGTGACTCCAGTTCCGCACAATGGCTGCCGCCCGCCCAAGCGGCGCCGGGTCTGAGGGGTAAGACGTGGCTCGATACACAGGTCCGGACTGCAAGCGCTGCCGCCGCGAGAAGACAAAGCTTTACCTCAAGGGCGCCAAGTGCGACTCGCCTAAGTGCCCGATCGAGATCCGGCCCTACCCGCCGGGCGAGCATGGCCGCAACCGGCCCAAGGAGAGCGAGTACCTGCTTCAGGTACGCGAGAAGCAGAAGGCGCGCCGCATCTATGGCGTTCTTGAGAAGCAATTCGGCAACTACTACGAGGAAGCCACCAAGACCAGGGGCAAGACCGGTGAGGCACTGCTCCAGATCCTGGAGAGCCGTCTCGACAACGTGATCTACCGTGCGGGTTTCGCCAAGAGCCGTGACATGGCGCGGCAGGTCGTCAGGCACGGGCATGTGCTCGTGAACGGCAAGAAGGTGGACATCCCCTCTTACCGGGTCAGCGAGAGCGACATCGTCGAGATCGCTGAGAAGTCACGCCAGCTCACGCCGTTCGTGGTCGCCCAGGCCGAAGCGGGCGAGCGCACCGTGCCCGCCTGGATGGAAGTCATCCCGGCCCGGCTGCGGATCCTGATCCACACGCTGCCGTCCCGCGCTCAGATCGACACGCTGGTCCAAGAGCAGCTCATCGTCGAGTACTACTCGAAGTAACAGTTGTAACTGGCGGCGTCCCGCTGCCAGACCTAGTCGCCTGTCAAATAGCGGGCAGGCGGAAAGGAACACCGCAATGCTCATCGCCCAGCGTCCTACCCTCACCGAAGAGCAGGTAAGCGAGTTCCGCTCGAAGTTCACCATCGAGCCGCTCGAGCCGGGCTTCGGTTACACGATCGGGAACTCGCTTCGCCGTACGCTGCTGTCCTCCATCCCTGGTGCTGCCGTGACCAGCATCAGGATCGAGGGCGTGCTGCACGAGTTCTCCACCGTGCCCGGGGTGTCCGAGGACGTGACCGACATCATCTTGAACCTGAAGGAACTCGTCGTCTCCTCTGAGCACGACGAGCCCGTGCACATGTACCTGCGCAAGCAGGGTCCCGGCGTGGTCACCGCGGCGGACATCGCACCGCCGGCCGGAATGGAAGTGCACAACCCAGAACTGCACATCGCCACTCTCAACGCCAAGGGCAAGCTCGAGATGGAGC
>DATJLT010000046.1:0-9322 GCA_035509195.1 Streptosporangiaceae bacterium
TTGCCGGCAGCGGTGACCGGGCACCGCCGCAACACCCGCCGCCCGGCTTGCAGCCACGCAAAAACCCCAGCTAGGTGCACGGCGGGCACCCGCCCGCCCCGCCGCCGGGCCGCGCCGCCTAGCCAGCAGCATCAGATGTCCAGCGATGCTGTACGCCAGCCCCCGGCTACAGCATCAATGTCCCAGCGACGTCACCCGGACAGCATCAACTAGGCACCGGTGTCACCGGACCCGCCCCGCCAGCAGCAACGCAGAACCATCGATGCTGCTCGCCCCGGCACCATAACCCCGCCAGCCCGGCCGCTACCACGTCGTGCCAAGGTTTGGGGGTCACAGGGCACCAGGCAGCGGCCAGTCAGCGCTACTGCAAACGATTGCACCGGCCAACCTTGGATGCCCGGCGGACCCGAAAAGACGGCGAGGCGCCGCACCCCGCGCCCCGCCGCACCCCGCGCCCCGCCGCACGCACCCCGCACCCCGCCGCACCCCGCGAGCCCTTGGCGGGCGGAGGACTTTAGGGGTACCCCACGGCGGGTAGGGCGGGTCAGGTGGATTCCTGAGCCTGCGGGGTGACTGCTAATGGGGGGCGTGGCCGGGCCGGCGGAGTTCTCGCCGTTTCCGCAGATCGCTGACTACGGGTTCCTTTCGGACGGCGAGGTTACTTCGCTGATCGCGCCGAGCGGGTCCGTGGAGTGGCTGTGTTTGCCGAGGATGGACGGGGCGAGCGTGTTCGGGTCGCTGCTTGACAGGGACGCCGGCTCTTTCCGGTTCGGGCCGGCCGACGTAGACGTGCCGGCCGACCGGCGCTACCTGCCGGGCACCATGGTGCTCGAGACGACCTGGAGTTGCGGCGAGGGCTGGGTGATCATCCATGATTGCCTGGTCATGGGGCCGTGGCGGCACGAGAACCCGCAGCGTGGCTCGCATCGCAGGCCGCCAACCGACTACGAAGCAGACAACATGCTGCTTCGCACCGTGAACTGCACGAACGGCTCGGTCCAGCTCGTAATGGACTGCGATCCTGTCTTCGACTACGGCCTGCGAAGGGGAAGCTGGAACCACACGGACCGCGGCTTTTACCAGGTCGAGATCGGCGCGGAGGAATCCGGCATTCCAGGGCCAGCGCTGACCCTCAGCTCCGACATCAGGATCGGCGTCGAAGGGGGAAGGGCCAGAGCGCGAACGCTCCTGAGAGAAGGGGACACCCGGTTCTGCGTGCTGTCCTGGGGCCGCCGCCCGCCGCCAGAGACCTATGAGGAAGCGCACGACCGCATGATGTGGACCGTTCACCACTGGCGGCATTGGCTCGCACGTGGTGACCTGCCAAACCACCGCTGGCGTACCTACCTGGCCAGGAGCGCGCTCACGCTGAAGGGCCTCGCCTACGCGCCGACAGGCGCCATCGCCGCGGCGGCGACCACGTCGCTGCCAGAAGCGCCTGGCGGTGAGCGGAACTTTGACTACCGCTACAGCTGGATCAGGGACTCCACGTTCGCGCTCTGGGGCCTTTACACGCTCGGGTTCGAGTGGGAAGCGAACGACTACTTCGCGTTCATGACCGACCTGGTCGAGCGTGACCGCGACGATCTCCAGATCGTCTACCGCATCGACGGCAGCCGCGACATCGACGAACGCGAACTTGAGCAACTGCGCGGCTACCAGGGCGCTCGTCCGGTCCGTATCGGCAACGCCGCCTATCAGCAGCGTCAGAACGACGTGTGGGGCGCGGTACTTGACGCCCTCTACCTGCACACGAAGTCGCGCGACTGGCTTGACGAGCGGATTTGGCAGATGGCCAGGCGCCAGGTCGAACTGGCTCTGGCCCACTGGCGGGAGCCCGACCAGGGCATCTGGGAGGTCAGGGGCGAGCCGCAGCAGTTCACCTCATCCAAGCTGATGTGCTGGGTCGCGGCCGACCGGGGCGCGCGGCTCGCCAGGATGAGGGACGAACTCGAGATCGCCGCGCAGTGGCAGGAGGCGGCCAACGGCATCCACTCAGACATCTGCGCCAACGCTCTCGATGACCGGGGCGTGTTCTGCCAGCACTACGGCAGCACGGCGCTCGACGCCTCGCTGCTGCTCATGCCGCTGCTCAGATTCCTGCCGCCGACCGACAGCAGGATCAAGGCGACGGTACTCGCGATCGCCGACGAACTGTCGCAGGACGGCCTGGTGCTCCGCTACCGGCCCGAGCAGACCAACGACGGGTTCCTCGGCGCGGAGAACACGTTCACGATCTGCTCGTTCTGGCTCGTGTCCGCCCTGTGTGAGATCGGCGAGTACGCCCGTGGCCGTGACCTGTGCGAAAAGGTGCTCTCCTATGCCAGCCCGCTGCTCCTCTACGCCGAGCAGATCGACCCGAAATCGGGCAGGCACCTGGGCAACTTCCCCCAGGCGTTCACCCACCTGGCCTTGATCAACGCCGTCATGCACGTCATCGGCCACGAACAGCACGCCGCCCGCGCCAAGCGCGGCTCAGATGCCACCATCGCGCCTAGGCAGCTCCCCTGGTTACCAGGGGAGCTGCCTAGGCCGCATAACTTCCCTGGGACAGCTCCCCTCGTAGCCCAGGGGAGCTGCCTTGGCCGCATAACTTCCCTGGGACAGCTTCCCTGGTAGCTCAGCCGAGGGCGACCCGCAGATCGTCGACGAGGTCGTCGCTGTTCTCGATCCCGACGGACAAGCGGACCAGATCGCCGGGGACGGCGAGCGGTGAGCCCGCGACCGAGGCGTGCGTCATCGAGGCCGGATGCTCGATCAGCGACTCGACGCCGCCGAGCGACTCGCCTAGCGTGAACAGCCTGGTACGGCCGCAGAAATCGATCGCGGCGTCCGCGCCGTCCGCGTGCCTGAACGACACCATGCCGCCGAAGCCGCGCATCTGCTTGGCCGCGACCTCGTGACCGGGATGTTCTGGCAGACCCGGGTAATACACTTGGGCGGCCTTGGGGTGCCTGGCCAGCATGAGCGCGACCTGGGCCGCGTTGTCGCAGTGGCGCTCCATCCGGACGGCGAGTGTCTTAACCCCACGCAACGTCAGCCACGCGTCAAAGGGTCCGCCCGCTGACCCGACCGAGTTCTGGAGGAACGCGCACCGTTCGGCGAGGTCGGCGTCAGAGGTCACGATCGCCCCGCCAACCACATCCGAGTGCCCGCCGATGTACTTGGTCGTCGAGTGCACGGCGGCGTCGGCGCCGTGCATCAGCGGTTGCTGCAGGTAAGGCGAGGCGAACGTGTTGTCAACGGCGAGCAGCGCGTCGGAGGAGTGCGCGATCTCCGCGAGCAGGCCGATGTCGGCGATCGACAGCAGCGGGTTCGTGGGCGTCTCGACCCAGAGGAGACGGGCGCCGAACTCCGCGACCGCTGCCCGCACGGCCGCCGGATCTGACACCGGCACCGGATGGTGCGTGATGCCCCAGTGCGCGAGCACCTTGTCGAATAGCCGGTACGTACCGCCGTAGGCATCGTGCGGGATCAGCACGTGATCGCCTGGCCGGCAGATGGTGCGGATCAGGCAGTCCTCTGCGGCCATTCCTGAGGCGAAAGCCAGTGCGCGGCTACCGCCTTCGAGCGCGGCCAGGCACTCCTCGAGCGCTCCCCGCGTGGGGTTCGCGGTCCGCGAGTACTCATAGCCTTCGATCCAGCGGCCGGCCCCTGACGTCACGCCGGAATGGGAGCCGCCGCGCACGCCGCCGACGCCGTCCTGCTTGTAGGTGGAGACCTGGTAGATCGGCGGCACCACAGCACCGGTCAGCGGATCAGGCTCCTGCCCGGCATGGATCGCCAGGGTCTCGAAACTGTCGCCCGCCTGCGTTTGCGCCAATGCTGTCGCCTCCTGGGACTTCTGTACCCGGCCGACTGATAAGGGCCGTGGTGTGCAATCTACCCAGCCAGGTAAGTCAGCACATCCTGTCTTGTGATCATTCCGGTCGGCTTTCCGTCAACAAGCACAACGGCGGCCCCTGCCTTCTCCAAAGCGGCGACCGCCGCACTGATCGGCTCGCCTGATCCGATCATCGGCAGCGGCGGCGACATGTGCGCGGACACCGGCTCTCCAGGGTCCGCCCGCCCGGTGACCAGCGCGTCAAGCAGTTCGCGCTCGGTGATAGAGCCGATCACCTCGGCCGCCATCACCGGCGGCTCTTCGTTCAGCACGGGAAGCTGGGACACGTCGTACTCGCGCAGCGTCTCGATCACCGCCCGCACGGTCTCGTCGGGATGCGCGTGCACGAACAGCGGCAACTGCCCCCGCTTGCGCTCGAGCACGTCCGCGACCCTCGGCTCGGCCTCGGCCGAGGTCAGGAACCCGTAATCGGCCATCCAGTCGTCGTTGAACACCTTCGAGAGGTAACCCCGCCCGCCGTCAGGCAGCAAAACCACGATCACGTCGTCGGGCTGGGCTTGCTCGGCCACCTTGAGCGCCGCGACCACCGCCATGCCACAGGATCCGCCAACAAGCAGCGCCTCCTCACTCGCCAGGCGGCGGGTCATCAAAAACGAATCCGCGTCGCTCACCGGGATGATCTCGTCGCAGATGGTCTTGTCATAGGTGGCGGGCCAGAAGTCCTCTCCGACGCCCTCGACCAGGTAGGGCCTCCCGGTGCCGCCTGAGTAAACCGACCCTTCCGGGTCGGCGCCGATCACCTTGACCCGGTCGCCTGAAACCTCCTTGAGGTAACGCCCGGTGCCTGAGATCGTACCGCCGGTGCCAATCCCGGCCACGAAGTGCGTGACCTTGCCATCGGTCTGCTCCCAGATCTCCGGCCCCGTCGTGAGGTAATGCGACTCAGGGTTGGCCGGGTTCGAGTACTGGTCGGGCTTCCAGCCGCCGGGAATCTCGGCGGCCAGCCGGTCAGAGACGCTGTAGTAGGAATCGGGCGACTCGGGCGAGACCGTCGTCGGGCAGACCACGACCTCGGCGCCGTAAGCACGCAGCGTCGCGATCTTGTCCTGCGCGACCTTGTCAGGGCACACGAAGACGCACTTGTAGCCCTTTTCTGCCGCGACGATCGCCAGCCCGACCCCGGTGTTGCCGCTGGTGGGCTCCACGATCGTGCCGCCTGGACGCAGTGCGCCCGACTCCTCAGCCGCCTGAACCATCCGTAGCGCGATCCGGTCCTTGACCGAGCCGCCAGGGTTCACGTACTCGACCTTCGCCAGCACGGTAGGCGCTCCAGCATGGTCGGCGCCATGGCGGAGGTGCCTGGTGACCTTGCGGAGCCTGACCAGCGGCGTGTTCCCGATCAACTCCACTAGCGACTCGTGTACCTGCATGACGTCAGCCTAGAGGGGAGCAGCCTGGCGGACCACCGGGGCAGAAGGGACAGAACGTTAAAGGCAGCTACTGTTCGCAGTCGCGTTGTTACAATCTGTGCGCCAGTACCTAGGCATTCATTCGCATCTTGGGGGGCGACGTGACACTGTGCAGGCAGACACCGACAGCGTGGCTGGCCGGTCAGGGCGTGGCGCCCAACCGCCCGCCGATGGCCGATTTCGCACCTTGCGAACCAGATTTCGGTACCTACCGGGCCGCCGTCGGCGAACTCGTCGGCGAGCTCGCGCAGTTCGGTGACTCAGACAGCGAATCCGCCGAGCACATCCTCGGCCGCCGTCTCGACGAGGAGCAATTCGCCGCGGTGCTCGAGGCGACCCCGGACGGCCGGGACGAGACGATCGCGAGGGTCTTGTTCGATGTACGCAACTTCCAGCCTGGCCTGCGGACCAACGCGGGCTCGCGTGGCGGCTCCGACGGGCTCGCCGCGATGGTCAGGATCTCGATGCTGGCCCAGATCGACTCCGTCTGGTGGGGTCGCGCGCGGGGATACCTGACCGACGACGAGCTGATCGACTCCGCTGAGCTTGTCGACCTCGACGAGCTCAGCGACGCCGGGCAACTGCGATTCAGGTACCGGCATCAGCCAGAGACGCTGCTCGGCCGTGCGGCACGCAAGGCCGAGCGGCGAACGCTGCCGGGGCGGTCGCCGAGGACGGCAGGGATGTGGCTGGCAAGGGCCAGGCCGCAGGCAGTCGCCTGGCTCAACCAGCTCGCCGACGAATTCGCGCGGCTCGCGCCGCCAGGTACTCCACCGGTTTGGGTGACCAGCCTGGCCCGCAGCGTGGCTCAGCAAAGGCGCCTGAAGGAACTCGGCTACGTGGCCCTGCTGCCGAGCGCGCACTGCGTCGGCTTCGCCGCCGACATCGAGATGGCCTGGTACCGGCGGTTCCACGCGCACCGCATCCTGCGAGGGCTGCTGCTGGACCGGCAGCGTGCCGGCGAAGTTAACGTGATCGACGAGGGACAGGCCTGGCACGTCTGCCTGCGGCCGAGGATCGCACGCAATCCTCGCGATGTCCGTCTGAACAGCCTGCGGCGCCACGCAGGATAGCTGAGACCTTCATGTGCGGGATCGCGCTCGTCGCCGGCGGCAGTCCGCCGCGTGCCATGTGGCGGATGATGCTTGATGCCCTTCGACCTCGCGGGGAAGTCGAGGAGGTTACGGCCGGGGCCGGCCTGCTCGCAGGGGTCCAGCGGCTGAAGATCGTCGACGCGGAGCGGAGCGTGCAGCCGTGGCGGTCACCTGACGGACGCTGGCTGCTCTGCTTTAACGGCGAGATCTTCAATTACCGTGGGCTGCGGACCGAGCTTCAGCGGCTTGGCCGCGTCTTCCGCACGGCAGGCGATACCGAGGTCGTTCTCGCGGCGTACGGCACCTGGGGACAATCCGCCGTGCGACGGCTACGGGGCGAGTTCGCTTTCGCGATCGCCGACCTGGCGACCGGGCGGGTCTACCTGGCACGCGATCCGCTCGGTGTCAAGCCGCTCTACTGGTCAGTGCGAGGCGGCTGCCTGTACGTGGCGTCGGAGATCAAGGCGCTTGTCCCTGTCGGTGCGCCGGTCTTCGAGGTGACGGCCGGGTGCCACGGCTGGGCAGAGCCGGGCGGTGATCCGCTGCTCATGCCTTACAGCGGGCTGCTGGCTACCGGGCGCCGCGATCCCGGCCAGGCCGGGACGTCGAGCGTGATCAACGACGAGGACGAGGCGATGGCGCTGCTGCGGACGGTGCTGCTCGATGCCGTCAGGGTCAGGGTCGATACCGAGCTGACCGTGGGCGTGATCTTGTCTGGCGGGCTCGACAGTTCCCTGCTGCTCGCGCATGTGAGGGCGCTGCATCCCGACTGCGTCGCTTTCACGATTGGGGCGCCTGGCAGCCCCGACCTCGACTTTGCCAGGCGGTTCGCGTCCGAACTCGACGTGCCGCACGAAGTCATCGAGATCAAGCCCAGGCAGATCAGGCTGGCTCAGATCAGGGAAGCGATCGAGATCTCCGAGCTGACCGAGTACGGCGACATCATCAACGCGGTCGTGTCAGTACCGCTGTTCAGACGGATCGCGGAGTCCGGGGTCAAGATCGTGCTAACCGGCGACGGCTCGGACGAGCTGTTCGGCGGCTATCAGATGTACAGCCATACCAGTGACGGCCAGCGACGACGGCTGTACCTGCACAAGATCGCCAACTTGGGGCGCACGGAATTGCAGCGGATAGACAGAACCGCGATGGGTCAGGGAGTCGAGGCCAGGGTCCCCTACCTTGACCCGACGATGGTTGAGCTAGCGCTCAGGCTGCCGGCGGACCTGAAGGTAAGGGACGGCCTGGAGAAATGGGTCCTGCGGCAGGCCTTCGCCGGAGTACTGCCCGACTACATCAGGCTCAGGCCGAAGAACCCGATGTCGCACTCGTCTGGACTGCACGAGCGCGCGAGGATGTACAAGCCGTTGTTCGCGCGGATACACCGCTCGTACGGCTATCACCTGCACCAGCCGGTCAGGCGCGACTTCTCGACCTTGCTCGAGCGCTACGGCAACGATCTCGACCTGGCCATGGCCGCTGGGATGACCAGGGACTACAGTTTGCGCGAGCACGTCAGGGATCTGGCCGGGGCAGCGAAGTGGAACGCCGCCTCATTCTTCGGCGCGGTATCGGCTGCCGTATCTGCTGGTTCGCGGCATTCGGGGTCTCTTTCGCGTCTCTAGTTAGTCGCGGAGGTATATGTCCCCTGGCGGGGCATACCTAAGATCCGGGCCATGAAACATACGGCTTTCCTGGTCCGGCTGGCCTTGCCCGCAGCTTTCGCGCTCGTGCTGGCCGGCGGCGCGGCGGCGGCGGCCGCTCCATCTCACAGCGGGCTTACCTGGCACAACTTCAAGCTGATCAACGGCTGGAACTCGGCAAGCACCGTCAATCTGCGCACCGGCACTCCCGGCTGGGCGCTGCGGAACGGCATTGTCTACCTGAGGGGAGCGGTCGAGAACGCCAGCCCGTCGGCCAGCGAGATGCTCGCGAAGCTGCCGCGATATGCCCGGCCCGCCCACAATCTGTATATCCAGGCCTACACGAGCGACGCCGTCGCCGGCACGGTGCTGGTCACCCCGGACGGGGACGTGGATGCCTACAACGGCGACGACGCCGCCTTCACCTCGCTCGCAGGCATTTCCTATCCGCTCCCCTCCGTGCCATCGCACCCGCTCAAGCTGCGTAATGACTGGCACTCCGGCCAGTCCACCTACAACACGGGCGATCCGGCTTATTCGGTCGTGGACGGAGTGGTGTACCTGTCGGGTTCGCTGATCCAGGGCACCAAGCCCGTGAACGACCCGTTCAGGCTTCCGAAGGCTGCGCGGCCTTCCCACCAGTTTTACCGGTCGGTTTACACCTTCGATGGCGCCACTGGCTCCGTCGCGATCAATCCGGCAGGCGAGTTCGCCATCTTCGGCGCGAGTTCCGGCAACTACACCTCCCTGGCAGGCATCTCTTATCCCGTCGCCAGCACCAAGTGGCACAAGTTCACGCTCGTGAACGGCTGGAGGTCAGGAGCCACGAAGTACCACAGCGCTGCCCCGAGTTATGCGGTTGTCAACGGCGTGGTCTTCCTTGACGGAACGATGTTCCAGACCTCGGGGCACGCCCCGATCTGGACCGTCCTTCCTGCGGCGGCACGACCGGCTGACACGGTCGAGATCGAGGTCGAAACCTATCGCAGTTCGGCCGGGGGACTCGAACTCGCGAAGTCGGCGAACGTCAGCAACGTCACCTTCAGCAACTCTCAGCAGGTTACCTCGTTCGGAGCGGTCGCGTACCCGGTCAGTTCTTAGGCCGGGAATCAGGACTCGTAAGCTACTGTTCAGTAGGCATCTGGTTAGGCCGGCTTGAGGAGCTGTCATGCCTGAGGCAGTAGTTGTCGCGACCGCACGCTCACCGATCGGGCGGGCCTTCAAGGGATCTATGACCGGCATCAGAGGCGATGACCTCACGGTGCAGATGAT
>DATJLT010000047.1:0-7231 GCA_035509195.1 Streptosporangiaceae bacterium
GTGATGCGTGCCGCCAGGCCGAGGGGAATCGCGGCCGGGAGCGCGGCTGCGGGCAGCGCGATCGTGTCGAGGCCGGCGGCCATGATGTGGATCGTCCCGGCATCCTGCCGTACGTAGTCGGCGAGCAGCACGTAGTCGAAATCGGGCATCGCCCTAGAGCTCCAAGCGGTGAGGGAGAGCCTTTACGGTAGCGCTGCCTGGCAGCCTGCCGTAGGCGCTTTTGCCACACCCCAAAAAAACAGATCGGGGTGGTACCAGCGGAAAAACACGTGGCCGCCGGTTTTGGGGTTGGCTGCGGTACTGGCAGCGGGTTGCCGACTCAGATGGAAATAGCGCGATCGGTCCGCTCGGGGCGCAGCAGGATCTGGTAGTTCTGGCCGTTGGTGGTCGCCGCGAAGGTTTCCAGGTGGGCAAAGCCAAGGCTCAGCAGCACTCGCTGCGCCCTGAGGTTGAACTCGGCGACCGTCACCCTGAAGGCCGCTGGCCGCAAGGTTTCCCGTCCGAACGCCAGGCCTGTCGCGATGGCCCGCTTGCCGAGACCGCGGCCGGTGAGGTCGGGCCGCAGGCCGCCGCCGGTGTCAAGCGCTGAGTCGTCGTACTGGCCACCGGGCACCTGGCCATCGGGACCGAAGAGACGGTATCCGATGAGCTCGTCACCTTCTAGCAGTACGTGGTAGCCGTTGGCCTGGTCAAGCAGGAAAGCCTCGTTGACGCCGGTCATGTCGTACTGCTCGTACGGCGCCGGGTAGCGCCAGGTCACGATGCTGGCGGCGGACGCTGGGGTCATCGGGGCGATCCGCATGGGCACATTGAATCACTCTGACCGGGTGATGCCCACGGGTTATCCGGGCGGGCAGGCTGATGGCTGGTTCGCGAATCAGCAGGACCAGTCAAGGAGGGGATGGCTCCATGTCCAGGTCCGATGGCACCTTCATTCTCGTCGCGACTTACCCGGATGAGATGGCGGCCAGGGACGACTACCAGTCGGTCAAGGACGCGCACTCGATGGGCCTCGTCGGCTCGTATGACGCTGCCGTGGTCACGAAGGACGCGAGCGGCAAGGTACACGAGAGCAAGCACGAGACCGCTACCAGGCACGGCGCCTGGTGGGGCATCGCCGCGGGCGCGGCGGTTGGCGTGCTGTTCCCGCCGTCGATCATCGGCGCGGCAGCGGCCGGCGGCGTCATCGGCGGAGTAAGCGGTCACCTCGCCAAGGGCATGTCCCGCTCGGATGCCAAGGAACTCGGGGACTTCATCGATCCTGGTGAGGCCGGGCTCGTGGTCGTCGGGGAGACCAAGCTCGAAGAGCCGATCAAGAAGGCCGTCAGGCGGGCAGAGAAGCAGACGGCGAAGGAACTAGACGTCAGCCCGAAGGACGTCGACCGGGTACTGCAGGAAGCCATTAGCTAGACCGGCTTGAGCGGGGCCGGGCCTTAGGCCCGGCCCCGCTCCGCTCTGCCTAGTGCGCGTCGGTGTAGGTGACGAACGACGCGTTGACCTTGGGCTTGCCTGCCGGACTCCAGCAGACGACATCCCTGACGATGACGGTGCTGACCCCGGAGGCCGGAGTCGCCCAAAGCGTGTTCAGGTTACAGAAGCCGGCCCCGATCTTGGCCGCGCTGACCTGCACGGTGTTCGGCATCAGGCCGACCTTGGGGAACTGGATCAGTGCGAACGGGCCGCCGTTTTGTATCTTGTTGACCCCTCCCGCCGAGTTGAAGTTGACCGGCGGCGGAACCGGGACGTAGGGTCCTGGGTTCGCTGGCTGGTTGTTAAAGGTGTAAGCGAACAGCTTCGGCTGGCCGCCGGTGATCGAGCGGCCACGCTCGTAGCTGAGCGACCATCCGGTCTTGACCGGTGTGGTCCCGCCGTTATAGCAGCGGACCAGGAACTTCTGTGCCGCCGGGCCCGGTGACCAGGCCGCGATCTCGCACTTGGCCG
Organism: Streptosporangiaceae bacterium; assembly: GCA_035509195.1. Lineage (GTDB taxonomy): Bacteria > Actinomycetota > Actinomycetes > Streptosporangiales > Streptosporangiaceae > Chersky-822. The sequence goes on from DATJLT010000047.1 coordinate 1,942, forward strand.
CACCGCTCGGGTCGGCGGCGGTGACCTGCACGTTGCCAGACAAGGCCGGCGTGCCAAGACCAGGCAGCCGCACGACCCACTGGCCGGTCGGCCCGGCGGTTACGGTGTTGGCCGCGCCGCTCGAGTTGAAGCTGGCCACAATCCCAGACGGCGGCTGCAGGTGCACGTAGCCGTAAGCACGGCCCGCCGGGATCGGGCTGGCGGTGCTTTCTGTGTACAAGACAGTGAACGGCGAGAAGACCGGCACGCCTCCTGGTTTGTAGCAGCGGACCGCGACGACCTCGCTGGCGCCTGCGGGTGCCCATTTCTGGGCCTGGCACCAGATCGGTGACTGATTGACGGCCGTGACGTGAACCACGCCGTTCTTGGATGCTAGTTGCGGGAACACCACGAAAACCTGACCGGTGGCACCCGGCGTTGTGTGGGCATGCAAAGGCGCCGCCCAGCTACCGGCCTGATGACCCAGGTCAGGTACACCCGCGACGGCCGGCTTGCTGACGAAAGCGAAGCCCCACTTGTTTGGTACGGCGGCTTGCGCGACTCCTGCGGTCGCGCTGACAAGGCCGGCGGCGACGCCGATCACGGTAGCCGCCGCGGCCAATCGTCTGGTGATGCTTGCGGACGCGCTCATGGACGCCCCTTTCTGGCCACTGCCTTCGTGGCCGCTTACCACTGGGTGCAGCTAACCGCGCAGGTCAGGACGGGCGCGAAGGTCCGCTTGGTATTCCCAGCCGATTCCCAGACGAGTACGAGCGCACCGTTCAGTTCTGCTTGTTGTCACCGGTAATGAGGCCGAGCAGCCAGCTCACGATGCCGACGAGCAGCGCCCCGAGCAGTGCGGCCACGAAGCCGTGCACGTGGAACGGCAGGTCGATGCGGTGGGCCAGGTAGCCGACAAGCAGAAATAGCAAGGCATTGACCACAAGCGCGATCAAGCCAAGGGTAAGGATATAAAAGGCACAGCCGATCGCCTTGATAATCGGCTTCAAGACCGCGTTAACGATTCCGAAAATTACCGCAACGGCGAGCAGGGTGCCAACTTTACCGGCAGTCGTGTGCGCGGTAACGCCAATACCGTGAATGAACACCGTCGCCACCCAGACGGCGAGCGCGGTGATGATCACATGGATGACAATCTTCATGGCGCCATCCTGCCATCCAAGTCGGGTCGAAGCGGTGAATCTGGCGCGAAACGCCGCCTGACCGGGCTGGACTAACCGGTTCGCGGCTGGCAGCATCGGCGTGGGGGTACGGGGAAGCTGCCTGGTCAGGCGGAGATTCGGGGGGATCTTTGATGCTTCTGGCATGGTTGCTGCCCGACGCCAACTCTGAGCGCCTGTCCGAGGGCTGGACCAGGACCGCCTACCAGCCCAAACACGTCCGGCCTTCGCTCATAACGCGATTCGGCAGCCGGTTCAGTCGGTGGTGCAACTGGGTGCTGGCGGTTGGTAATGTGGCCGAATGACGGCGGGCCAGATTGATTACGTCTCGGTTTTTCAGCACCTTCCTACGCCGGCGCTGATCATGACTTGCGATTTCGTCATCCTGGATGTCAACCAGGCTTATGAGCGGATAACTGGCCGGCGACGCGGAGATCTCATAAACAAAAGCATCTTTGCTGCGTTTCCCAGCAATCCCGCTGAACCGGGCATTTCAGGACCTGTTCTGCTCAGGGACTCTCTGGACCGGGTCATCAGGACCGGGCGGGCCGAGACGCTGCCTCTCCAGCGCTATGACGTCAGGACCCCTGGCGATCGCGGTGAGTACAAGGAGCGCTACTGGTGCCCGATGAACATACCGGTCACAGGCCCTGACGGCGAGGTCGCCCTCATCCTGCATGTCGTCGAGGAAGTACCTGAGTTGATCCGCAGGTTCGTCGATGCCGAAGCCGCCGACGCGTGAGTCCTCGCTCCGGGCCGCGCTGAGGCGCGCTCAGGTTCCAGCCGGGCACTCCGCCTGGGCATACAGCATCGCTGGCTTCCTGTTGTCGTTGGAGGGCCGGAGCCGGGGACATCGGTGGCCACCTGATGTTGTTCCTGCAACATCGCGGGGCCACCGATGTTGTTCGCGCCGGACCGGGTTGCGGCATCGGTGGCTCCGCGATGCTGTTACGGGACCGCCGGAGCGGGTGCGCCGACGCGGGACGTTGCTGTTGCCGGAACCTAGCGCGAGTTCTTGTCGCGGCCGAAGACGGTACCTACGCCTCCGGTGATGCCGTATGCGATCGCACCATGCCAGAGCGCGGTGAAAACGTCGCCGAACAGTCCGCTGCCAAAGATCACCGAGAGCACGAACACGACCGCGGCGGTCGCGACGCCCGGAACCAGGGCGAATTGCCATGGATGCTGACGCGCCCAGCGGACGGCACGACTCGCGCGGTCATGACGCAGCATGAGCCCGGCACCGGCTACCGCGAACAGCGCGACGATCGCCGCGGACGCGGAGTTGCCGATGGCGGAAAGGCCCCAGTGGAACGTGGTGAGGTGCAGCACGAGATCAGCGCCGCCCACGATGACCCCGGCCGCGGCCGCGGTCTTCCAGGGCACCTCAGACATGGCCGCGGTAGAGACGGTGAGACCGTCCCTCGTGCTCAGGCTGTCATTCGCCGACATCTCGACTCCCGTACTAGATCAGGTAGACACTCTCAAGATATATCGCTTTTTGCCCGCGCGCCAACCTTGCCTGCGCGAAAGACGCCGGGGGCCGCGCGCCACCCCACCGCCACCACCCCACGGCACCGTGGCCAGCCGCTCCCCTAGAATTTTCACGTGAGAATTTATACGAAATTTGCGGCGTTTTATGATGAGTTGATGGGTGATCGGTCGGACACGATCGATCAGATCCGCAAGTACCTGACCAAGCACTTGCCCACCGCGACATCGCTGCTTGAACTCGGCTGCGGCACCGGTGCACTGCTCGCCGGGTTCGCGGGCCACCTGAGCTTGACCGGGATCGATCAGTCACCTGAGATGCTCGCGTTCGCGGCGAAGCGGGTGCCTGACGCCACGCTGGTCCCTGGCGACATGACCAGATTCTCTCTCGGCCAGCGGTTTGACGTAGTGATTTGCATGTTCGACACGCTTAACCACGTACCCAGGTTCGAGGACTGGACTGAGGTGTTCAAGCGCGCGCATGAACATCTGGTCGAAGGCGGGCTGTTTATCTTCGACGTCAACACGATCGGCCGCCTGCGCGGGCTTGGCAGGCAGCATCCTTACGTCGAGGAGTTCGGCGGCAACACGCTCATCATGGATATCACGCCGACCGACACCGAGGTGTTCATCTGGGAAGTCAAGATCTTCGAGCACCTGCAAGAGGACGTTTTCCGGCTGCACCACGAGACGATACTTCAGCTTGGAGTGCCGCTCGCGCAGATAAGGGCCGCGCTTGAGCCGTACTTCGATGTACTTGAAGAGGATGACCAGGACGGCCACCTGGTCGGCGACGAGGCTGAGAGGATTTTCTTCGCTTGCAGAGCACGGGGTTGAAGGTAACCGACCTGGCGAGGCGGTTCGCCGACGAGGTGCTTGTGCCCGGTGCGATGGAGACCGAACGCAACGGGCGGATCCCTTCCGCCCAACTCGACGCCCTCGCCGCCATGGGCTTTTACGGCCTCACCGGCCCGTCGGAGTACGGCGGCGTCGGAGCCGACCCGGCGACCTCGCATCTGGTGCTTGAGATACTGGCCAGCGGGTGCCTTTCGACCAGCTTCGTGCTCCTGCAGCATGCCGGCGCCGTGCGGTCGATCGCCGGTTACGGCAATGAGAAGATACGCGACAGGTGGCTGCGACCGCTCTGCGCGGGCGAGCGCCGTGCCGGGCTTGCCCTGGCGGGCGCGGTACCTGGACCGCCCATGCTGCGGGCCATGCCGATCACAGGTGGTTATGTATTTGACGGGTTCTCCCCGTGGGTGACCGGCTGGGGCATGATCGACACGCTGTACACGGCGGCCAGGGACGAGGACGACAACGTCATCTGGGCACTGCTCGACGCGGACGCCGACGAGCTTTCTGTCGAGCCGCTTGAGCTCGCCGCCGTCATGGCGAGCCGTACGGTGCAAGCTTATTGGCAGAAAATGTTTGTGCCTTCTGACCGTATCGTGCACCAGATGCGCCTCACGGAGTGGCAGCAGGTGGACGCGGGGTCCTTGCGGAGCAACGGGTCGCTCGCGCTCGGCGTGGCGGCGCGGTGCTGCACGCTGATCGGCCCGAGCCCGCTCGATGACGAACTGGTCAGGGCGCGCGAGCGCCTTGACACGGCGACGCCGCGGGCGATGCCGGACGCCAGGGCCGCGGCTTCCGAACTGGCGATGCGAGCGGCGACCGCACTGGTCGTGGCCAAGGGCAGTTCCTCTGTCCTGTCAGGGTCCGACCCGCAGCGGCTGGCCAGGGAAGCCATGTTCCTGCTGGTCTTCGGTTCACGGCCGGCTATCAAGGCCAGCCTGTACAGCCGGCTGGCTTCTGGGGACATCGACGGGCAGCGCGCGTGCTAGCCGACGTCGGCCGTGCACTGGCCCTGGCCGGGTCGATGACGTGGGAAATCGCGTGGTCGCTGATACTCGGTTTCACGCTGTCCGCGATCGTGCAGGCGGTCGTGCGCCGCGAGACCGTGACCAGGCTGCTCGGCGGTGAAGGGCCGAAGACGCTGGCGCTCGCCGCCGGCCTCGGCGCCGCCTCGTCCTCATGTTCCTACGCGGCTGTGGCGCTGGCCAGGACCTTGTTCAGGCGAGGAGCCAGCTTCGTCGCGGCCATGGCCTTCGAGATCGCGAGCACGAACCTGGTCATCGAACTCGGGATAATCCTCGCTCTGCTCATCGCCTGGCAGTTCACGGTCGCTGAACTCGTCGGCGGCCCCATCATGATCGTGCTGGTCGCGCTCGGGTTCAGGCTTTTCGTCAGCCAGCGGCTCACCCAAGACGCTCTCGCCCAGGCGAACCGTGGCCTTTCCGGGTCCATGGAAGGCCACGCGGCGATGGACATGAGCATCAAATCCGAGGGAAGCTTCTGGCAGCGCCTGTTCAGCGGCGACGGGTACACCTCGGTCAGCCACATCTTCGTCATGGAGTGGGCGGCTGTGATCAAGGACGTGGCCGGGGGCCTGCTGATCGCCGGGGCCGTCGGGGCCTGGGTGCCCGACAGTTTCTGGCGGCACTTGTTCCTGACCGGGCATCCGCTCGCGGCCAAGCTCTGGGGGCCGGTGATCGGGCCGGTGATCTCCTTGCTGAGCTTCGTCTGCTCGATCGGCAACGTGCCGCTGGCCGGGGTGCTGTGGAACGGCGGGATCAGCTTCG
>DATJLT010000048.1:0-44585 GCA_035509195.1 Streptosporangiaceae bacterium
CGCCGTCGTCTCGGAAACCGGCCGCCCCTCCTTCTGCTCGAGGTAACCACGGAAGCTGGCGATATCGTTGAGGAGCCGCCTGGCCTGGTTCTCCTCGGCGCTGATCCCCGCCTGCCTGTATAGCTGCCTGCTGTGCTCCCCGGATTCCGCGACCTTGGTCCGCACCTTGAGCCTGCTGCCCTCCTGGGTGTCGATGATCTCGATCTCATCCGCGTCGTACCCGAGTTCGTTGAGTCGTCGCAGCCGCTTCGCGATCCGGTATCGCTGCTCCTCTGGCCGGAAGATCTCCTCCCTGGTCAGCTCGTCCCACAGCCGTTCGTACCTGCGGCCGAGCTCCTCGCTGGTCTCAAGCGGATCAACGTCAGGCGGCAGCAGTTCGCCTGCTTCGAGGTCAAGCAGTTCGCCGTAAACCCGCTCCATGGCCAGTTCGATGTCGAAACTCCGCTGCCCCGCGGTCAGCGAAGGATGCTGCTCGCTCGTTTCCGCGTCCACCAGGTACGCCTCGAGCGTCCCCGCGTCGTACCTGAACAAGGCGTTGGACAGCGAGCAGTCGCCCCAGAAGAACCCAGACAGGTGCAGCCGCACGAGCAGTTCCGCGAGCGCGTCGAGGAGCCGGTCGGTCGGCTGCCCGCCACGGGGACTCGAGAACACGGCACGGTACGTACGCCCGTATTCGAGAAACCTGGTCACCAGGATCGCGTCCGCGTCAGGCCCGCGGTCCACGGCTATCCCGACCACCTTTACCGCCGGGATGTTCTGCTCGGCCAGCGCGCGAAGCAGAACGTACTCCCGCCGTGCCAGCCGTTCGCTGATCGACTTCAGCGCGTAAAGCTCGCCGCCCTCGGCGACGAACCGCACCACGTGGCGGGAGATGCCCCGCTGGCTGACCTCGACCAGCCGGTCGTCAGCCCAGTCCTCGAGCGGCTCGTCGAACGGAAGGGTCAGCAAGCCGGCCGCTTCCCCGGCCGGCGGGGTGAAGACAAATCTCAAGTGCTTTCCTTCGGCCGGCAAATGGGAAAATCGGGTGCACCATACGACCCCTATCCTCCCATTTACCGATGCGGACCGGCGACACCGGTAGAGTCGGCTGGGCTAACGGAGTCTGTCCGGGATCAGAGGCGGCATGGGCGCGGTGCGCGAGGTTTCGATCAAGCTTGCGGACGGGCGCAGCCTGACGTACTTCGGCGAGCGGCCGGCTCGTCCGCATGACTACCCTGACCGCCGTGACCTGCCGGTCGTGCACGTGACTTCCGAGGCGCGGTGCGATCAGGTACTTGACGAGTGGGTGGTGATCGCCAGTCACCGGCAGGACCGCACGTTCCAGCCGTCCGATGACCAGTGCCCGCTGTGTCCTTCGTCGCCAGGTCACCTGACAGAGATCCCCGCGCCCGAATACGACGTCGTCGTGTTCGATAACAGGTTCCCGACGCTGCGTGATCCAGGCCACTGCGACGTCGTCGTGTTCAGCGATGACCACAACGCCTCGTTCGCCGATCTGACCACGGCGCAGGCGAGGATCGTGATGGCGGCCTGGGTGGACCGCTCGGCCGCGCTCGCGGCGCGGCCGGACGTCGAGCAGGTCTACTGCTTCGAGAACCGCGGCGCAGAGATCGGCGTGACGCTGTCGCACCCGCACGGGCAGATCTACGCATACCCGTTCGTGACGCCTCGCACCTCGCGGATGCTGCACAACGCGGCCAGGCACCGGCTGGCGACCGGGCGGAACCTGTTCGATGACGCGGTCGCGCGGGAGGTCGCCGAGGCCGACCGGGTCGTGCTTAATGGCGAGCACTGGGTTGGCTTCGTGCCTTACGCGGCCCACTGGCCCTACGAAGTGCACCTGTACCCGCGTCAGCGAGTACCCGACCTCGCCACCCTGCCAGAGGCAGCGCGGGACGAGTTCTGCGTGCTCTACCTTGACCTGCTCGGGCGGTTCGACCGCCTGTTCGGCGTGCCCGCGCCCTATATCTCGGCCTGGCACCAGGCACCGGTACGCGGCGCCAGCGAGGAGTTCGCCTTGCACCTTGAGTTGTTCACGATCAGGAGGGCGGCGAACAAGCTGAAGTACCTGGCCGGCTCTGAGTCGGGCATGGGCGCCTTCGCCAACGACATAGCGCCTGAAGCGGCGGCTCAGCGCCTGCGTGAGCTGGCCTGACCACGGCGCCTACCACACCCGGCTCGCGCTGGGCGACGGCACCGCCGGCGTGAACGTCGGCACCGGCCTGCCCTGCGCGGACAGCTTCGAGGTCACCGCGTCTTCTACCGAGGCCGCCAGGCCGGCCGGGATCAGCGCGATCACTGATCCGCCGAATCCGCCGCCGGTCATCCGCGCTCCGAGCGCCCCGGCACCGCAGGCGGCCTCGACCGTCGTGTCCGCCTCCGGCCAGGAGACCTCGAAGTCGTCTCGCAGTGACACGTGCGACGCGGTCAGCAAGGGCCCGACCGCACTGAGCCGGCCCGCGCGCAGCAGGTCGACGGTCGCGAGTACCCGCTGGTCCTCGGTCACGATGTGACGAGCACGCCGCAGCAGAAGCGGATCGGCGAGCCGGTCAAGCTCAGCCACGTCGCTGACATCGCGCAGTGCCCGCACCCCAAGCGCGCGGGCGGCGTCCTCGCAGGCGCGGCGCCTGCTGCCGTAACCACCGTCGGTCAGCTCGTGCCTCGCGTGCGTGTCGATGACGACCAGGGCGAGTCCGTCGGCTGCCGGGTCGAGCGGGACCCCGGTACCTGACCGCAGACGGCAGTCGAGCAGCAGCGCCTGGCCCTTCTCGCACAAGAGCACTGCGAGCTGGTCCATGATCCCCGTAGGAGCGCCGGCAAACTCGTTTTCTGCCCGCCTGGCCAGCACCGCGAGATCGGCACGTGGCAGCGAGATGCCATAGAGTTCGGCGAGCGCCAGCGCGGCCGAGCACTCGAGCGCCGCCGACGATGAGAGCCCTGCGCCCGCCTGCAGGCTGGCGTCGACGGCCAGGTTGGCGCCGCCCACCGGATAGCCGGCCTCCCGCATCGACCAGGCCACGCCCGCCACGTACGCGGCCCACCCGGTTACCGCGCCCGGCTCCAGTGACCGGACAGGGACCGTGACCGCGCCCGCGCCTTCCTGGCAGGACGTCACGGCGAGTTGCCCGTCCGGCCGGGGACCGGCCGCGACGCAGACCCTGGCACCGATCGCGAACGGCAGCGCGAACCCGTCGTTGTAATCGGTGTGCTCGCCGATCAGGTTCACCCGCCCCGGCGCCTGCCAGACCCCGGCCGGCGCCGCGCCGAAACTTTCCGCGTACCGGCGCGCGGCGCCCGCTTCCGGCTCTGTCATCGCGCGGCTTTCCGCGCGCTCACGAAGTCCCACGCGTCCCGGACCATGACCCCCAGGTCCCGCTCGGGCCGCCATCCCAGTTCACGGCCAATAAGCTCCGACGACGCAACCAGCACCGCCGGATCGCCCGCACGCCGTCCGGTCACGCGGGTCGCGATCATGGCGCCGGTGACTTCACGGCACGTCGCGAGCACCTCGAAGTTGGAGTACCCGCTGCCGCTGCCCAGGTTGTAAATCGCGTGACGCCCGGCCGTACAGGCGTCCAGCGCCAGCAGGTGCGCCCCGGCCAGGTCGGTGACGTGAATGTAGTCACGGACGCAGCTGCCGTCGTCGGTCGGGTAGTCGTCGCCGAAGATCTGCAGTTCCTCCCGGTCCCCGGCCGCGACCGCGAGCACGTTCGGGATCAGGTGAGTCTCGGTCACGTGCCGTTCCCCGAGGCGCAGCCCGTCCTCCCGGTAGGCGCCGGCCACGTTGAAGTACCGCAAGCTCACCGCCGCGAACCCGTGCATCCGGCTGTACTCGGCCAGCGCCGTGTCCACGGCCAGCTTGGATGCCCCGTACGGGCTCGTCGGCCTTGGCGGGTCGGTTTCCCTGACCGGGATGGTCTCGGGCTCCCCGTACGTGGCGGCCGTTGAGGAGAAGACGATCCGGCGGACGCCGGTCGCCCGCATGGCCTCCAGCAGGGCCAGTGTCCCGCCGAGGTTATGCGACCAGTACAGCGCCGGGTTCGCGACCGACTCTCCCACCAGCGACTTCGCCGCGAAGTGCAGCACGGCCTCGATTCCGCCGGCCAGCACCGGAGCGGCGCTCGTGCGCAGGTCGCCGTGCACGAACGTGGCGCCGGGCGGCACTGCGTCGGCGTGCCCGGTCGACAGGTCATCGAGCACCACCACGTCGTGCCCGCCGGCGACCAGCCGGGCGGCGACGACGCTGCCGATATAGCCGGCGCCGCCCGTTACGAGCAATCTCATGCCTGAAGGCTAGCGCCGGCTGATCTGGCCAGTTACCAGGCGGCCAGCCTCGTCCCGCTGGGGAGGGGCAGCGGAGTTGCCTTGCCTCCCGAGTAAATGGCGGCACTGATGTGCGGGCTGGAGTCGTTTCTGCGTATGACGATCAGCGAGTTGCCGTTCGCGCTGGCCCAGACGGGCAAAAGCTCCCCGCTAAAGTCGCGGGTAATGTGCAGAAGGGGGCGGCCAGAGGGGCGTGCGACCTCGTAGATCACCGGGTCACTGTAGATCGTCCCGCTGCCTGCCGCGCGGCCGGCCAGGCCGGCGAGGATCAGCCGCGAGCCGTCGGGCGTGACGAGCAGCCCGCTCCAGTGCACCTTCTGGTGCTTGGGATAGAACGTGACGCTGGTCTTAGCGCCGAGGTGATCGGTATCGATCGTGGCGACCTGACCTGGGAGCGACATCCTGACCCGCTTCAGGTACGCGAGGTAGCGGTTGCCAGCGTCCCACGAAGGTGCGCTGAGGCTGACGGCCGGCCGGGACGGGTAGGTCTTGCTCAGGTTCGTTACCTGGCCAGTGCGCAGGTTGACGACGTCCACCCCGGTGGGCGGTACCCCTGGCTGGTAATACGCTGCCACGGCAAGGCGAGAGCCGTCAGGTGAGACGGCGAGGGTGCCGAGCGGCGCGAGCCCGGACTTTCCTTCCGGCGCGATCACGTCGATGTCAGGCAGGTGCAGTTCAGTGAACCGGCCGGGGTGTCCGTCGGGCCGCAAGGTCAGGCGGTAGAACGTCGCGGGAGCAACCGGGGCAACGTGGGGCTTCTTGACCGGCAGCACTTTCGCTGAGGCGAAAATGAAGGTACGGTCGCTTGCTGTCGCGCTGACGGCGATGAAGACCTGGTCACGTGCGACAAGGGTGATAGCGCCGAGTACCTGGCCGGTCGCGCTGCTGACGACCTCAGCGCCGGTGCCGTTGTTAGTGACCGCTGCGAAGTACCGGGGAACCGAGTCGATGGCCAGTCCCGACTCAGCGGTTCGCGGTGAGCGGTGGCTGATCACGAGGTTGCGGACCGCTACGGCCGTCACGACGAGGGCCGCTACCGCGACCGACGCCGCCAGCGGCGCGATCAGGCGGCGGCTGCCGCTGGTGATTCTTGGCGGATGAAAAGCAGTTGCCGGCAGCCGCAGTGGCGGGGCGCTGTCTTCCCTTACGGCACTCGCGACGGCGCGGGTCGCTTCCCTGAGCTGATCTTCGAGTGAGCTGTTCATCGGTACTCCCTGAGCCGGTCGCCGAGCGCGGCAAGCGCCCGTGAGGTAGTGGACTTGACAGTGCCCTGGCTGATGCCCATGGCGGCGGCGATGTCGGGCTCTGACAGGCCGAGATAGAAACGCAGCACCAGGGCCTCGCGCTGGCGAGGAGGAAGTTGCCTGAGGGCCGCGAGTACCTGGCGATGTTCCTCCGCGAGGAGCACGTCTTCTTCTGCCGATCCCGCGTGCCCGACCGCCTGCCTGGCCGCGCGCCGTTCTGCCCTGATCCTGGTGCGTAGCTGCGTGCGGCAGCCGTTCAGCACCGCTGAGCGCACATAGGCGAGTGCCTTGTCGTGCTCGCGGAGCTGATGCCACCTCCGGTACAGGGAGCAGAACGCGTCTTGCACGACGTCCTCGGCGGCCTGCCGGTCACCTAGCATGACCACGCCGAGCCTCAGGAAGCTCACCGCGTGCGCCTGGTACAGCGCGGCCACCGCCGCTTCAGCGTGAGGTGGCCGGTCGCGCTCGCTCGCGACCGGCCTCAGCAAGTTTGTGTCCACACCTATGAGTCGCCGCTGCGCCCCCTGAGTTGCCTCGCGCGGAGCCACATCACGGCGCCCGCTATGAGCAAGATCAGGCCAGGCACCGCTCCGAGTAGCCGGGCGGCTGCCAGGGTCGTCGTGGCCGCACCTGTGGAGCCGCCGATGAGCCCGCCGTTAGTCAGGCCGGTCGTGATCAGCGCGACGACGAGAAAGCACCCGGTGATGATCGCAAGCGTCCGGCTGCGCTCGGCCCAGGCGAGCGTCCAGAGCAGCACGGCGATGATGACCAGCGGCCCGGCCTGATGCGTGTTGTGCACGAGCCTGGAAATGGCCAGCGAGCGGGCCTGGCCGAGCAGCAGCGGGATCAGCAGGATGAGCTCGCCGAGGACAAGGCCGGTGATCAGGAAGCCGCGTGCCGGGGTGCGCAGGCCGGCACGGCTGCCGTGCCAGCGATACCACAGCGCGGTGAGCACGACGCCTATCAAGATCGCGATCTGCCAGTAGTACCCGAGCCCGGCCACCTCCGTCTTGACTACGTGGGCGGTAGCGGTGCCGCCGAGCTCGAAGCCGGCGGTCGCCGGCACGCGCAGCTTTTCGTAGAACAGCAGTGAGCCGCAGATGATCGCGCCGAACAAGATCAGCGGCAGCCAGCAGGCACGAGCCGCGGCGCTGGTCCGCTTGCCGAGCGAGCGCAGATGCTCGGCGAGTTGCGATGGCCCGAGCCCATCATCGTCTCCGGCAGGCACATGCCTTGTGATCTCGTTCATTTTCCGTCTCCTTGGTCAGTCTCCCCGTGATCGCGCACCAGTTCTGTTAGTGCGGTCATCTCGGCAGCGAGGGCGGCCCGGCCTTCCTTCGTGATGCTCACCCAGGTGCGCGGGCGCTTGCCCTCGTAGCCCTTCTCGACCCTGATCAGGCCGGCGTCCTCGAGCACGGTCAGGTGAGCGGACAGGTTCCCTGAGGTGAGGCCAAGCGCCTGCCGCAAATAACTGAAGTCGGCCTGCCTCGCCTTGGATGCGATCACCAAGATGCCAAGCCGGTGCCGCTGGTGAACCGTGTCGTCGAGTGCCGTCGTCGGGTGCCTGGGATCGCTCACGGGATCTATCCTTCCCTGCTCTACAAGTAAGTTTGCATTTCAAACTTACTTGTGTCAACAGCAAACTTCTGACTGCGGCCTGGGACTCGGACAAATCGCCTGTAACGCCGGGGCGACAGCATCGCTGGCTTCTTGATGCTGTTGGCAGCGAGTGTCTGACGACAACGTTGGCCTGCCGATGCTGTAGGAACAACATCAGGTTTCCATGGTTGTCGTTGGGTATCGGCTGGCTACGACATCAGCGGGTCAGCGATGCTGTAGGGGTCGGCGCAGGCCGGGAAACTAGTGGTGCCGGGCGGCGGCGTCGGCCCAGGCGGCGAGGTCGGGGTCGGCGGCGAGCAGATCGGCGTACTTCTTGCGTGCCTCTTCGCGCTTGGCCGGAATGTACTCCGTCGGCCAGAGGCCAGGGTGCGGCTCGTAATCCTTCAGCACGTTCCGCGCGACGGTGACCTTGTGGACCTCGTCGACCCCGTCGGCGATTGCCATCGTCGGCGCGCTGGCCCACATCGCCTGCAGCGGGGTCAGGTCCGTGGTACCGAGCGAGCCGAGGATGTGGAGTGCGCGGTAGCTGACCTCACGGAGAACCTTGGCGCAGGTGTACTTGCAGGTCGCGATCTGGGTGCGGGCCTCGCGGGTTGAGGAGTTGTCGATCGTCCAGGCGGTCCAAAGGACAAGCAGGCGCAGCATGTTGATCTCGGCGTAGGAGTCGGCGATCATCTCCTGCACCATCTGGTGCTCGGCGATCACCTTTCCGTGCGACTGCCTGCTGAGCGAGCGCTCGCACATGATGTCGAAGGCCAGCTTGACCTGGGCAACCGTCCGCATCGCGTGGTGGATCCTGCCGCCGCCCAGACGGCGCTGTGCCAGGATCTTCGCGCCATCCTCAGGGCTGAGAAGATGGTCGGCGGGAACCCTGACGTTCTCGTAGCGAATATGGTTGTGGCGTGCGGGGTATTCCATGATCTTCACGCCGGGCGCTTGCCTTGGCACGACGAACATGCCGTTCGTGCACATGACGAAGATGATGTCGGCGTGGAAGCCGGCGCTGGTGAACCACTTCTCCCCGTTGATGACCCATTCGTCGCCGTCGCGGGTCGCGCTGGTCTTGAACAGGCTCGGGTCCGAGCCACCCTGCGGCTCGGTCATTGAATAGGCGGAGAAGATCTCCTGATTCATGAGGGGGTACAGCCAGCGCTGCTTTTGCTCATCGGTGCCGTAGGCGGCAAGCATTTCCATGTTGCCGGTGTCTGGGGCGGCGGTGCCGAAGATGACAGGGGCCGAGCGGTAGCGCCCGAGTATCTCGTTCAGCAGGGCCAGCTTCAGCTGGCCGAAGCCGGGGCCGCCGAGGTCGCGGTCGAGGAAGAGCGCCCAGAGACCACGGTCCTTGACCTGCTGCTTCAGTGGGTCCGCGAGTGCCTTGGCTTTAGGGTTGCGTGAGTAGGCAGCGCCGGGAAAGACCAAGTCGAGCGGCTCGATCTCGGTGGCGCAGAAGCCGGACACCCAGTCGAGCTGAGCCTGGAATTCGGGTTCAGTAGAGAAATCCCACGCCATCCCGGCCTCCCCGGTCAGTTGCTAGAACCAGATTCTAGAACTGGGGCGAGTGGGGGCGGAAGCGCGCCAGCTAAGGAGCAGGCAGCGCCCGAGGCACTGGCCTTGGCCCGCACTTCCGCCAGCGTCAGCCGGGGCCCGAAGCAGAAGCAGTACCAGCGCAGATAGCCGGGAATCCAGCGCGCGACCTTCAGGGCGGAAAGCTCGCTCAGATGGTCAACGCCGATCGTCGGAATCTCCGCGATCGGCAGCCTCAGCCGGCGCGCTTTCGCTGCGAGTTCGATGCCAATGTCGAATCCGTACTGCGAATCGATGCCTGCCCTCTTGGCGAAGGCAGCCGAGCACGCCTTGAACGAGTTCGTGGCGTCGGAGGTGCCGAGACGGGTGAAGATCTGAAGCGACCGGCAGGCGCCGCGCGACATGATGCCGCGCATTCTCGGTGCCCCGGCGACTTGACCGCCGTGCATGTAACGCGAGGCGGCCGCGACCGCGCAGCCTCGTTCGACGAGCCTGGCCAGGTCATCGATCTGCCTGAGGTCATCCTGCCCGTCGGGCATCGTTACCACGATCACCTCGGCATTCGCCGCTTCCATGCCCGACCTGATGGAGTTGGCCGATCCTCCGTTGTAACGGTTCACCAAGCAGCCAACCCGTGACTCGCGCTCGGCGTAGTCCATGGCGACCTCAAGGGTCGGATCATGCGGGCCATCGGCGACAACGAGGACCTCGCAGGACAACGTTACCGATTCGAACAGTCGGTCAAGCACCCCGACGATGGCCTCGCCAGCGCCGCATGCCGGAATGATCACGGTGACCCTGGGATCGCTGGCTGGCTCGCGGAGGCCGGATCCTCCACCTCCAAGATCCTTTTCAGCAAAGTGGCGCGCTTCGCGTGCGTCTGACACCACGGGGGCCTCCGGGCTCGTGTTGATCTTGTCGCGCCTGTGAGGTTAGCAACTTTCCGTAGTCGGACGCATGCATTTTGTAATCAGTAGCGAAGGTTAACGTTTCTTTGCCGTCCAATAGACGTGCAATCCCGGACAGACCGCGGCCGGTTCCCTTCTAAGTCGCTCCCGACCCTCCCGTCGGCCTCGGCCGGCCACCCTCAATCCCCGGATTGAGGGCAGTACGGACCCTCAAACCCCGGATTGAGGGCAGTACGGACCCTCAAACCCCGGATTGAGGGGGTCAGGCCCCAGCCGGGGGGCTGGCGGACGGCGTTAGATGGTGCCGACCTTCACGGCGTCGACGATCCACGGGATGACTTCGTCGAGCATCTCATCGAGGGTCGTTTCTGCCTCGAAGCCGAGAACTCGCTTGGCCTTCTCTGTCGCGGGCACCCGGCGCTGGACGTCGTACTCGAATGGGTCGTCGTGCACGATCCGCAGTTCGGTGTCCTGGCCCTTGATCTTGTGCCAGATCGCCGCGGCGAGTTCGCGTACGGTAGTGCCCTGGGCGGTCGAGAGGTTGAAGTCCTCGTTCCTGGCTTCCGGGTGCTCCATCGCCATCACGATGCCCTTGGCCAGGTCGCCACCGTAGGTGTAGTGCCTGACCTGGTCGCCCGAGCCGAGGATGTGCAGCGGGTCCTGGCCCTTGACGACCTTCTGCACCAGGTCGGGAACCACGTGGCTCATGGCCAGCTTGACGTTGCCAGACAGGATTTCCTCGTCGCCAAGTGCGCGGCTCTCGCCGGTGCCAACGCAGTTGAACGGGCGGACGATCGTGTAAGGCAGCTTGTACTGGTCCCAGGCCGCGCGAGCGAAGTACTCGACGGCGAGCTTCTGGAATCCGTAGGAAGAAAGCGGCGGCGGAACTTCACGCTCCTGCCCCTCGTGGGACGGCCAGTGATCGGCGCTCTCGAACACCATCGAGGACGACATGTAGGTAACCTTGCGCAGTCGGCCCGCGCCCGACTTGTACGCGGCGATCGCCGCGTCGCACGAGGCGGCGATGATCCGCTCGTTGGTCGCGAGCAAGTCGTAGGCGTACGTGTGGAAGTATGAGATGCCGCCGATCATCGCCGCGCCGGCGATGAAGTGGTCACAGTCTTCGAGCAGCCTGGTCATCAGTTCGATATCGCGGCAGTCACCCTCGACAAGCGAGTAGTGCGGGTTGTCGTCGTAGGACTTCTTGACCCGGCCGTACTTGGAGAAGTTGTCGACCCCGACAACCTCGTAACCACGGTGAAGCAGTTCCTCGACGAGGTATCCGCCGATGAAGCCAGCCGACCCGCTGACCAGAACCTTCTCCATCACTTACCTTTCTTAGGCGCCCACGTGTTTTGAAAGACGCAGCCGAAGCTGATCCGCCGTCAGCCGCGAGCCGAACGCGAACCGGTACCAGCGCAGGTACTTGGGGATCCACCTGGCTACTTTGAAGTTAGAAAGGCCGGCCTGGCGGTCGAGCCAGATCGTCGGGATCTCGGCGACCGGCAAGCGCATGCGCTTGGCCTTGGCGGTGAGTTCGATCCCGATCTCGAAGCCGTCACGTGAATCGATGCCGACCGACCTGACGAAATCGGTGGAGTACGCCTTGAACGAGTTCGTGGCGTCCCTTGTACCCGTATGCGCGAGCAACTGTAGCGACCTGCCCGCCATCCGCGAAAGCTGGCCCTTCAGGTAAGGCCCGCCGACCTGCTGACCGCCAGGCATGTAACGCGACGCGCACGCTACGGCTACGCCGCGCTCGACGAGCCTCGCCAGATCGTCGATCTGCCTCGGGTCATCGCATCCGTCAGCCATGGTCACCACGGCAACGGGGGCAGCCGATGAGTCGATCCCGAACCTGATCGCGTTCGCCGGGCCGCGCCCGTAGGTGTTGACCAGGTAGCGCAGTCTTGGTTCCTTTTGCGCGTATTCAACGACCACGGGAACGGTGGTGTCGTCCTCGGTGTCGACGACAACTAGTACCTCGCACGACAGCCGTACCGACTCGAACATGCGGTCAAGGACGGGGATGATCGCGTCGTCCTCGTTATATGCCGGTATGACAATCGAGATGCGGGGTATCTCGCTCACACTCTTACGCCCTTGCCAAGCACGTTCCACATGTCAGCGACCGGCTTGTCGGTGACCAGGTCGCGATACTCGGGGTGCGGCGCCGCGACGACCAGCAGGTCGCTCTCGTCTAGCACTTGCTGCATGGGGACGAGCCTTGGGTCGTTCTTGACGTACGGGTCGGTGCAAAGAACCGCGTTCGCCTTGAAGGCCAGGATTCGCCTGAGCTTGTAGGACAGGCTTGACCTGATGTCGTCCGAGCCGCCCTTGAAGGCCATGCCGAGGATGCCGACGGTCATGCTTGGCAGGTCGTAGTCCTGCTCGAGCCGGTGCACGAGGTAGAGCGGCATGCCCTCGTTGATCGCCATCGCGGTGTGCCCGAGCGCGAAGTTGTTGTTGTTGAACGCCGCGAGTTGCATGGTGTCTTTGAACAGGCAGGGACCTGCCGCGAAGCCTGCGCCTGGCATGTCGGCTGCTCTCGGGTAGTCGAGCATCAGGCCCTGCCTGATGCGCTCGAAGTCGAGGCCGCGGTCGTTCGCCATCATGTACAACTGATTCGCCGTTGCGAACTTTATGTACCGCCATACATTGGTAAAGAGTTTCGCAAGCTCGGCTTCCTCGGGTGACATCGGCACCAAGGTGGAGGTCAGCCTGCGAAATAGCGCGCCCGCGCGCTCGAGTCCGCGGTCGGTACGGCTTGACACGATCTGCGGTAGGTCGAATAGCTCGGTCATGGCCTTGCCCTCGGCAATACGCTCCGGGCAGAAGGCGACGTCCATTGTCAGGCCGAGCTTGGCGAGATCCTTTTCGACGAGGGCGGTAACGCCCGGATAGACGGTGCTGCGCAAGATGAGGATCTGGTCGTTGCTGAGATGACCAGCGAACTTGGAGAGCGCCTCGGGGATCGCCGACTGATCGGGGTTGAGGTGCTCATCGACAGGGGTGCCAATGACGACCACTACGTGCTCGGCGGTACCGATGATCGCCGGGTCGGCGGACGCCTCGAGCTTGCCCTCGGTCACGACCCGCTTGAGCACATCGGCCGCGCCGGCCTCATCGAAGGGCATCTGCCCCGCACTGACCGTGGCGACCGCGCTCTCGCTGACGTCGTAGATGCCGGTCTGCAAGCCGCGATCGGCAAAGGCGATCGCCAGCGGCAGTCCGACATGGCCGCAGCCGCCGATGACTACTACATTGCGGGAGAATCCGCCAGAGGCCCTCGCTGATGTTTGCGGCACCGACGTTTGGGACACCGATGTACCTCCGGTCAGAAATTGGGGTGAAATATAAGCAGGACGACATGCTACGGCAACCTGCGGGGTGCGGGTGGCTGGAACACGGGACCCCAACCGGTCGGCTCCGGCACCAGGTGAGAACTCTACCAGTAGTGCGGGATTCTCTGTGCCAGAGCGCGGGTAGGCCGCCGTTCGGCCGGCCGCCATATCCGCGTGCAGATTCCCCGGCTCGATATGGGGTGTAGCGAGAAGGATGTAAGTCATCGAACCTGATGAGTATGATGTGGACCCGATAAGCCCTGCGCAAGGCGGCGCCCGCGCGAGTTCAGTGCCGTCACGCGGGGGTGCAGGCGCTCCGCACCTCGTTGCGAAACCAGGCTCCGTCGCAAACACAGGCTCCGTTGCAGACACAGGGACAGTCGTGACCACATCCTCCGAGGTGGATCTGCCACCGGGCGAGCCCGACCGCCAGGGCTCGTCAGTACCAGGTCAGGCAGCCTCTGGCTCTCCTGAGCCAGCCGAGCAGGAGTCACAGCAGGAGCCGCGGCAGGAGGCCACGCAGGGAGCTGGCTCACCGGGCTCGCACCGCGCGCCGCAGGTCTCCGGCTCTGGCCGTGCGACGCTGCTTGACTCGAAATATGTCCAGCCCGTCGTGGTGGTCATCGGCATCCTGCTGCTCGGCATTGCCTACCTGGCGCAGGCAAGGACGATCCCGACCATCTCAGAGGGCGCGTCCCAGGCCCTGCAGGGCTGGGACATGCTGCACGGGAACTTCCTGCTGCACGGATGGTCACTGTCGGACGTCTCGTTCTGGACAACGGAAGTACCCGAGTACGCGCTGGTCGAGGCCATCAGAGGGCTGAACGGAAACACGATCGCGATCGCCGCGGCGATCAGCTACTGGGGCCAGGTCGTACTGGCCGGCTTCCTCGCCAGGGGCCGGGCCACAGGCAAGGAAGGCTGGGTCAGGTCCCTGATCGCGGTCGGCATCATGCTCGCGCCGACGATAGGCCCCGCGACCTCGCTGCTGATGGGCAGCCCCGATCACACGGGCACTCACGTGCCGCTGCTTTTCATCTATCTGGTGCTTGACAGGGTGAGGCCGCGGTGGTGGCTGCCTATCGTGATCACTGTGCTGCTGACCTGGGCTCAGGTCGCCGACACTCTGGTCCTGGTTGAGGGAGCGCTTCCGATCGCGCTGGTCTGCGCGGTACGGATGTACCGGCGGCGCGGGCCATGGCGCGGGCAGGTCTACGACGCCTCGCTAGTGGTCGGCGCTCTCCTGTCGGCGGGTTTCGCCAAGATCGTGCTCAAGCTCGTCGAGGAGGCCGGCGGCTTCTACGTGCGCACCCCGATCGCGGCCTTCGGCACTCCCGCGCAGATCACCTCCCTGTTCTGGACCAAGATCGAGAACGTCCTGCTTATCTACGGTGCCGACTTCTTCGGGCAGATCCTCGGCGGCAACGCGATCATCGCCTTCATCCATCTCGTAGGCGTGGCGCTGGTGGTCTGGGCGCTCGCGTACGTGATCAGGCATTTCTACGTCGAGGAAGATCAGATCCTTCAGATGTTCGCGGTGGCGTTCGTAGTCGTGCTCGCCGCTTACATACTCGGCACTAAGCCAGACTCCAACGAGATCGTCGGCCTGCTGCCGATCGGAGCCGTGCTTGCCGGGCGGGCGCTCGGCCCCAAGGTGATCAGGACAGGCATGGTGCCCGCACTCGGCGCGGTCTTCGTGATCTGCGCGGGACTCTTGCTGAGCAACGCCGCGAAACCGCCCGCCGTGAACCCGAACGTCACGGTCGCGACCTGGCTGCAGCAGCATCACCTGACCTACGGCCTCGCTGGCTACTGGAACGCGAGCAGCATCACGGCGGAGACCGGCGGCAAGGTCCAGGTCAGGCCGGTGCGGACGTATCAGAGCCAGGTAGTTGTCGCCAACTTCGAAAGCGACAAGACCTGGTATGACCCGACGCAGCACCACGCCAACTTCGTGATCTGGATCACGCACAACCGCTGCGGGAACATGTGCCTGACCAAACAGGGCCTCAATGGTGCCTTCGGCCCGCCCGCGAAGACGTACACCGTCGGCAACTACCTCGTGATGGTCTACAACAAGAACCTGCTGCCCAGCGTGCAGTACGTCTCGTTCTGCGGTCCGTCATGGCCCTGGGTAGCCAAGGGTGCCCCGTCCACCGACCTGCACTGCGACAGCGGCGGCGGCTCCTAGGCGGCTCCTGGGCGGCTCCTGGGCGGTTCTTACGCGGGTCCTAGCTGACCTTCAGGCCGGCGAACTGGACGAGGTTCCAGTTCGAGCCGATCCCGGCGAGACCGGCGCGGTACGTGGTGTCGCGTACCGACGTCACCTGCCGTCGGCCGATAACCGCGGTGATCCTGCCGTCGTGCAGCCCGAGGGCGATCGAGTGCCAGGTACGAGGCGTGAAGCCAGCGACCTTGCCTGCTGCCAGCGTGCGGGTGCTTGGTGTCTTCTGGCGGTAAAATTGCGACTTTCTTAGCAGTCGCCAGTGCCCGTTTGCCTGGATGGTCAGTTCGTAGCCGCTGAAGAGGGCCGGGTCATTGCCTACTTCGCCGAGGTGGCCGATCAGGCTAGCTGCTCCGGCACGGGAAGTGAACAGCACCCTCGCGGAAACGGTGTAGTTACCCCAGGACGGATCGCCGGTGATCGCGTAAGGTGACGGGTCGCCTTGCTTGGTCGTCAGGTACCAGATCGGGTGACGCGGCGCCACCTGCTCGAGGCACCGGCCAGGCCGGCGGCCGAGGCAGCGGCGATAGAGGAACGCACCCTCGATGCTGTCAAGGCCCCAGGCCTCGGTGCTTCCGTCTGGGCGGGTGCGATAGGGCAGCGGCATCGGCGCGGGTCCCGGCGGCGCGCCCGGGTCATCGTGCGACTGCGTGTTCGTCGAGGTAAAGCTGACGATGTAACCGGGCTTGATCACGTAAGAAAACGTGCCGTGCTCCGGGATGATGGGGCGCTGCCGCACGAACCAGGCCGCCGGTGACGCCGACTCGAGATTGGTCGACCAGACGTGGACGATCTTGTCATCGAGTCCGCCGGTCAGGTGCACGGTGACGGTGTGCGCACGGATGACCTGGCGAGGACGGTGGCCGGTGTTCTCCGCGACCAGGCTCCAGTTCTTCCTGTCTGGCGACTCGTAGGAGTTGGAAGTGCCTCCGTCGCCGAGCGAGCCGTTGCCGCCAGCCAGGTGGTACCAGCCCGGCGAGGCGAACTGAGTTGTCTGCGCGATGGCCCAGGTGATGCGGTTGACGCGGTAGTTGCCGCTCCATGGCTGGTCGGCCGTGACCAGGCCACGGTTTTCCCATGGCAGCGCGTAAGCGGGCATCGAGTCAAGCAGCGGCCAGGTTAGCAGGGCCGTCAGGTGTCCCTGGATATAGCTGTTGTTGATCGACCTGGCCAGCGCGGCCGCGCCGAGGTTGGCATCGATTGCCCCGAGTTCGCTTTCCCATAGCGGCAGGCCAGTCTCCCTGGCCGCGCGGGTCGACTCGCAGGAATAGCCGCTGGTCGGACCGCCGCAGGTGTCATGGGCGCCGAGGACGCTCAGCGCCCGCCGCAGCATGGAATGACGCTTCACCAGCCGGGCAATTGCCCAGGCGAAGGCCGGCCGGTAAGGGTTCTCCAGCGCGTGGCCGTCGGCCGCGACCAGTTTCACCGACTGATAGCCGTGCGCGTTGAGTTCCCTGCGCATCGCGATGAACCAGCCCACGCTGAAGAAGTGCTCGTTCCAGCCGCCGAGGTAGCTGATGTGCAGGCCGTGCGAGCGTGCGCAGTTCAGCCACTTGATCACGTAGCCGAGGTCGGCCTGGCTCCAGATCGAGCCGACCCAGCCGGGTGCGCTCCACTGGAGCCCGTAGAGCTTGATCCCCGGATCGCGGTCCAGCGCCTGCCTGGCCAGCCACCATTCATATCCCGATCCGCAATCAATCACGCCAGGGCTGTGTTCCACGGAGGGCTCTGAGCCGTCGGTCGTGTCGCTGTCCGCGCCGATTTCCAGCTTGAGTAGCTGGAGGTGGGCACCGCCTGGTCCGAACAGATAGTTGAGTATCTGCGCGCGCTGCTTCCGCGGGTAGTCGATCAGGAACCTGGAGTTTCCGCCGCCGCCGCTGATCGCGCCGATGCCGTCAAAGACCGCGCCCCGCTGCTGGCCGTTCAGCGTGATCACGGTGCGCGTGCCAGGTGAGGGCGCGGCGCCGACCCTGGCCGGCGCGAGCGTGGCGGCGGCCAGAATCACGGCGCACGCCAGGCGATCGACGCCGGCGACGAATGGCCGCGGTGCGACTCGCCGGGAAGCTGTGCGATTCCATAGGTTCATGGTCTTCGCAGTATCTGACAACCGGTGGGATGTCGTGATCGTGGGGGGCGGGCACAATGGGCTGGTCGCCGCCGCTTACCTAGCTAAACGCGGCCTGCACACGCTCGTGCTCGAACGCAGGGACGTCGTCGGCGGCGCCGCGGTGAGCGAGCATCCCTTCGGCCCTGACTACACGGTCACGTCGCTGTCCTATGTTGTATCCCTTCTCCCGGCGAGCCTGGTCACCGAACTCGGCCTTGACCGCTTCGGTTACCACGTCTACCCGCAGGGCGGCTACTTCGCCCCCCGCGCCGACGGCCGCTACCTGCGAATGCCTGAAAACCCGGCCGAGCGCCACGCGGAGATCGCCAAGTTCTCCGTGAAGGACGCGGACAACTACGAGCGCTATGAACACGACCTTGCCACCCTGGCGGCGGTGCTCGGCCCGATGCTGACCGAGATCCCGCCGAGGCTGGGCTCTCGCCGGCCCGGCGACCTCCTGCGGCAGGCGGGCCTGCTCAGGTACCTCAGAAAGGTCGACACCCGCCGCGCCGTCGACTTGACCAGGCTCCTGACCGGCAGCATCGCCGATCTTCTCGACCAGTACTTCGAAAGCGATGCCCTGCGCGGCGTCCTGTCGGTCTCAGGCGTCATCGGGATGTGGGCAGGCCCGAGGTCGGCAGGGACCGGCTACGTCACGCTGCACCACCACATCGGTGACACCGCAGGGCAGGCGGGGGCGTGGGGATTCCCGAGGGGCGGTATGGGGGCGGTGACCAAGGCGCTCGCCGAGGCGGCTCGGTCTTTCGGTGCGCAGATCAGGACAGGAGCCGAGGTAAAGAAGATCACTATCCGCCAAGGGCGGGTAACAGGAGTCGCCCTGGGAGACGGGCAGGAGATCACCGCCGCGACTGTCGTCACGACGGCACATCCCCGTACGTCGTTTCTTGAGCTTGTCGACCAGGGCGAGTTGCCAGGTGATTTTTTGGCGGATATTAAAAGGTGGCAAAGCCGGAGCGGCACAGTGAAAGTCAACCTGGCCGTTGACCGCCTGCCGGTTTTCGCCAGCCACCCGGCTTTCCACCCGCAGGTGCACGGCGGGACGATCGTGCTCGCCGAGAGCCTGGACGACGTTGAGGCGGCGTTCCAGGACGCCGTCGCGGGACGGCCGTCCGAGCGGCCATTCGCGGACATCTGCATCCCCAGCGTGTTCGACGACTCGCTCGCGCCAGCGGGGCACCACGTGATGTCGCTGTTCACGCAGTGGGTGCCCTCCGGGTATGCCGACCAGCCCGATCGGGCCGCGCTTGATAAGTACGCCGACCGGCTGCTTGACCGGATGGAGGCGGTCGCGCCTGGGTTCACCGGGTCCGTGCTGCACAGGCAGGTGATCGGGCCGCATGAGATGCAGGAGGAGTACGGGCTGGTCGGCGGCAACATCTTTCACGGCGAGCTGACCATGGGCCAGATGTTCCACGGGCGGCCCGCTGCCGGATACGCGGACTTCAGGACGCCGGTACGCGGGCTCTACCAGGCCGGCTCGGCGACGCACGGCGGGGGAGGGGTTACGGGGATTCCCGGACGGAACGTGTCCCGGCAGGTTCTGCGGGACCGGCGCCGTAGAGTTTCGCGCGGCGCAGCGCCGGGTTGACGGCGCCGAGCACGATCGCACCGGCGACGCAGATGAGGCCGCCGCTGACGACCGAGATCGTGGTCGTGAAAAGCTGCGCGACTAGGCCGGCCTCGACGTTTCCGAGCGCCGGGGCACTCGTCACCTGGGCCAGGTAGAGGCCTGAGACCCGTCCGCGCAGCTCGTCTGGCGTGTAGCGCTGCAGCAGCGCGTTACGCAGCACTTCGGAGAACAGGTCGGCCATCCCGGCGAGTGCCAGGAAGAACAGGCCGAGCGCCAGGTTGTCGCTGAGGCCGAAGAACACGATCGCGGCGCCCCAGGCCAGGCCCGCGAAGATCACGACCATGCCCGGGCGGCGGACCCTGCCGGTCCAGCCGCTCGTCGCGGCACCGATCAGGGCGCCGAGGGCCGGTGCCGCGGTGAGCAGGCCGAACGTGGCTGCTCCCCCGTGGAAGTGCACGCGGGCGATCGCCGGGAACAGCGCGCTCGGCATGCCGAAGATCATCGCGCTGGTGTCGACCGCAAGCATGCCGCCGACCACGCTGTTCTTCGTGACGTACCTGAACCCTTCGGCGATCGAGCGCAGGCCCGGCCTCGTGCCCCGCACAGTGGGCGGCAGCGGACGGATGAACCAGAGCGTGACGCCGAACACGATCAGGCAAGCCGTGTCCAGGCCGTAACAGGCGGCGAGTCCTGGTCCGGCGATCAGCAGGCCGGCCAGGGCCGGGCCGCCAAGGCTGCCGACCTGCCCGCTCATCGCGTTGAGCGCGGCCGCGGCCGGCATCAGCCGCTCGCCGACGACGGCGGGAACGGCAGCGGTCGTCGCGGGGGAGCCGAGGCCTGACAGCAGCCCTGTGCCGAGCACGAGCAGGTAGACGGCCCAGAGGAAAGGATGCGCTAGCAGGCTGTTGACCGTGAGGAGCGCCGCGACCCCGACGAGCGGTGCGGTGGTGGCGAGCACGACACGGCGGCGGTCGTGCTGGTCGGCCAGCATGCCGCCGGTGAGGAAGCCGGTGAACTGGCCAGCCCCGCTCACCAGCGCGAGCAGGCCGACGTCCAGCGAGGAATGGGTCAGGCCGTAGACCTGCCAGCTTGCCGCCGTCGTCGCGATCTGACTTCCCGCTGTCGACACGCACCGGCCGGTGAACAGCAGCCGGTAGTCACGGCTCTCGCGCAGCGGGGTGAGGTCGATGGCGATGCGATTACGCAAGCTCCCGCCCGATGCGCATGTGCCCCCGTATCTCGATTAAGTCCCACATAGGGTAGCCGCAGGTCGCAGGGCCGGGGTGACCGGGCAGGTCAACCCGGTTACTCTGTCCTCATGCATGAGCCGCCGATACCGCACGTCGCCGCAACGGACCGAGAGATCGCCGCCCTCATCGAGAGCGAGGCGCAGCGGCAGTTCGCCAAGCTGCGGATGATTCCCTCTGAGAACTACGTCTCGCTGGCCGTGCTGGAGGCGAGCGGTTCCGTGCTGACCAACAAGTACTCGGAGGGCTACGCGGGCCGCCGTTACTACGAGGGCCAGCAGTTCGTCGACCCGATAGAGACGATCGCGAGGGAAAGGGCGCAGGCGCTGTTCGGCGTGGATCACGCCAACGTGCAGCCGTACTCGGGTTCCCCCGCTAACCTCGCCGTTTACCTGGCGTTCCTGTCGCCCGGTGACACGGTGATGGGCATGTCGCTGCCAATGGGCGGGCACCTGACGCACGGGTGGTCGGTATCGGTGACAGGCAAATGGTTCAGGTCGGTACAGTACAACGTGCGCGCCGACAACGGCAGGATCGACTTCGACGAGGTCAGGGACCTCGCGTTCCGCGAGCGGCCGAAGGTGATCTACTGCGGCGGCACCGCCATACCGCGCACGATCGACTTCCCCGCGTTCGCGTCGATCGCGCAGGAGGTAGGCGCGGTTCTGGTCGCCGACATCGCGCATATCGCCGGACTGATCGCGGGCGGTGCGCATCCCTCTCCTGTCGGATTTGCCCCGGTTATCACGACGACCACGCACAAGACGCTGCGCGGCCCTCGCGGCGCCATGATCATGTGCGACGCGGCCCACGCCTCGCCGATCGACAAGGCGGTTTTCCCTGGTCTTCAGGGCGGGCCGCACGATCACACGACGGCCGCGATCGCGGTCGCGCTCAAGGAGGCGGCCGCGCCTGGCTTCAGTGCTTACGCGCACCAGATCGTGGCCAACGCCAAGGCGCTCGCTACGGCCCTGACCGACCTCGGGTACAACCTGGTGTCTGGCGGCACTGACAACCACCTGATCCTGATCGACCTGACCTCGCAGGAGATCGCCGGCAAGCCGGCCGCCAAGGCGCTCGACCGTGCAGGCATAGAGGTGAACTACAACACAGTGCCCTACGACCCGCGCAAGCCGTTCGATCCTTCCGGGCTGCGCATCGGCACCCCCGCAATCACGACACGCGGTCTGACGCCCGGGCACATGCCGCAGGTCGCCGCCTGGATGGACGAAGCGATCACGGCGGCGAAAAAGGATGACGAGGCCGTTATCGAGCGGGTCGCCGGGGATGTCCGCGATCTGCTCGCCGACTTCCCGATGCCCGGTTTCGCGCCAATAGCGTGACGTAATCGAACTACCTTTCCTTCGGTTTGGCTTGCCATCTCTTCTATCCGAATATACGTTCGAATGGAGGTTGTAGGGCTGCCTGTCTTCCCCTGGGGTGGCGCACGAGCGGCGGTTCGCCGCCGGAGGCGGGGAAGCGGGCAGATGAGCGCAATGCGGCCGGAACCGGCGCAGGTCCAGATGAACGATGGGCGGCCAGGACGGTTCGTATGGCGCGGGCGGCTTTACACGGTGCTCGCGATCCTTCAGCGTCCAGGCGAAAGCACGGCGTCAGACGAGCACGATCACGACCTTGAGGGCGGTTCCGGCCGGTGGCGTTGCTGGCGGGTGACGGCGGCGCCTGGCAAGAACGTGCCCCCGGTTGGCTTCCGGCTCTGCTACGACCCCGATGCCGACCGCTGGCAGCTTTCTCGCGACGGGTGACGTGCGGCCGTGCTCGGGAAGCTCGGCCCGCAAATTGAATGGCGTCATGGCGTCAGGGAATGGCAAATACGGTTTTTGGTGACGGGCCTGGCCGGGTAGTGCCGCCTAGATTCTGCTGGGGGGATCTGGGCGCGGTACCGGGGGGTGCGTCAGGCGTCATGCGAGCTACCTGGCTCGTTCCAAGGCTTGCGGTCGCTGCTGCCGTGCTGTGCGGACTTGGCTGGCAGTCGCAGAGTTCGCAGGCTGACCAGCTTGCGGGCAGTGCCAACTCCGGTCAAGAGAAGGCCATTGGCTACCTGGGGTATCGCTTTCTTGTGCCGAAGGCCTGGCCGGTTATTGACGACAGCAAGAATCCGCGTGGCTGTGTGCGCTTTGACCAGCACGCGATCTATCTCGGGCCGGTGAGCGGCGAAGAGTTCTGCCCGAGCTGGCTCCTCGGGACGACTGAATCGGTGCTTATCCAGCCGGGTCCAGGCAAAGCGATCACTTCGTCCGCTGAAGACCCGGTCGCCAGGCAGATCACCGTGCGGGCGGCCAGGATCCAGCTCACTGCGACGTTCGATTCCGATCCGAAGCTGATCTACCGGATCCTGGCCAGCGCCGGGCTGCCGTCTCCCGCGATTGTCGCGCCAGATCCTGCCGCTGCCACCGAGGGTGACGCGAGGCGGCTGTCGGCCGGGATGCACTACCCGATGGCATCGCCGCCGTTGCCGGCGACCGTGGCCAGCTACAACGGGCTTGGCTTCGACGCCTGCGCGGCGCCGAGCCGTCGCTATATGCGTGCCTGGCGGCGCCACTCCCCGTACCACGCGATCGGGATCTACATTGGGGGGGCTGACCGTGCGTGCGCCCAGCCGAATCTGACGAAGGGCTGGGTGCAGGCAGAAGCACGGGCCGGCTGGCGGTTCATGCCGCTTTACGCGGGGCCGCAGGCGGTCTTCGGCCAGCTCAGGCATCCCTTGCGGGAGGGGAGGGCGGCCGCCTCCGACGCGGTAGTGCAGGCCAGGCGGCTCGGTTTCGGCCCGCGTACACCCCTTTACTACGACATGGAAGCGTACGGGCCGAAGTCACGGCTGTCCGCGCTGCGCTTCCTGTCCGCCTGGACCAGGCGCCTGCACCGCCTCGGTTACATCTCGGGCGTGTACAGCAGCGCAGACTCAGGGATCGTGGACCTGGCCCGCCAGTACTCGCGCCACAGGTTCGCCATGCCTGACGTGATCTTCGACGCGTTCTGGAACGGGTCGGCCTCGACGACGGGCAGGGGAATGTTCGACGGGCCATGGCCGGTGCACAGGCGGATCCATCAGTACAGCGGCAACGTGACGCAGAAGTTCGGCGGCGCGACGATGAACGTTGACAAGGACTTCCTCAACGTGCGGGTCAGCCCGCCCTACGTTACGGCGCAGTCCTCACCTGCGGTGGCCGTGCCAGGCGGCGCGGTCGTCGCGTTCTTCCGTGGCCCGCGTGACCGGCTGTTGCTCGACCGTTACTCCTCGCCTGGCGGCTGGGGCCCGGCGGCACTGGCGGCGGCTGGTGCCGCCTCCGCGCCCTCGGCCGTCTGGGCGGGCTCTCGCATCGCGGTCTTCTACAAGGGTCAGGGCGGCTACCTATGGACGGCCAGCTACCTGCCCGACGGGACGCTGATCTCCCGCCGCCGGCTCGCGGCGATGGGCGTGCTCGGGTCACAACCCCGGGCGATCGCGCAGCCGGGCGGTGTCATCGACGTGTTCTGGCGCGGCTCGGCCGACGATCATCTTTGGCACGCCCAGTACACACCGGGCAGCGGCTGGAACGGGCCGCAGGGCCTAGGTGGCGACCTGGCGTCTGGCCCCGCCCCCGTGACCTCGTCGCCCGGATTGACCTCGGTCTTCTGGAAAGGCACGAACAGCGCCCTCTGGGTGATGACCAGGGACTTCGGAGGTCGCTGGTCACCACCTCGTGACCTTGGCATGGCACCGCTCGGCGGTGCGCCTCAGGCGACCGGGCAGGCGAACGGGGACGTCGAGGTCTACTGGGCAGGCTCTGGCAACCCGTACCTGTGGGAAGCCTTCCGCACGCCGGCGCGCGGCTGGAACGGGCCGCGTGACCTGGGCGGCGATGTCAGGTCGCAGCCCTGGCCCGTGACCGCGGCCGGCACGGTAAGCGTCCTTTGGCGGGCGTCAGGGCACCGCCTCGGATACGCCAGGCACCGGGCAGGCAGCGCCGACTGGAACGTGCTCGCCTGGCAGGAGCCCGCGCCAGCGAAGGTGGGCCGGGTCGCCTCGCCGCCGTTCGCTGCGACGGGCGATCCGGGTGTTCAGGTGTTCTGGCGCGGCCGGGGCAGCTCGCAGTGGACGTCAGGGCTGACCGGAAGGAACTGGTCCCGTCCGGTGAAGCTGACTTAGTTGCCGATCGGGCTCGTCGACTGGCGCCAGTCGATGGTCGGGATCATGGCCTCTGGCCTGACACGGTAGGCATAGCGCTTGGTGATCTCGAACAGGGACTCGATGAGGGTGTCAGACAGCAGGTGCGGTTCCAGGCCGAGGTCGAGCATGCCGGAATGCACCACGTTGTAGTGATGGCCCTCTTCCTCAACGCGCGGGTTGGAAAGGTGCTCGATCGTGACCGGCTCGGGGCTGACGCGCCTGATCGTATCGGCCATCGAGGTGATCGACAGCGACTGCGTCATCTGATTGAACACGCGGAACTCGCCGCGGTCGGCCGGATTCTCGCAGGCGAGCTGCAGGCAGCGGACCGTGTCCCTGATCTCGATGATGCCGCGCACCTGGCTGCCGTTGCCGTACACGGTCAGCGGCAAGCCGAGCACCGACTGGATCACGAACCTGTTGAGCACGGTGCCGAAGACGGCGTCATAGTCGTAGCGGGTCGCCAGCCGGTCGTCGCGCGCGGTCTCAGGGGTCTGCTGCCCGTACACGACGCCCTGGTTCAGGTCCGTGGCGCGGATGCCCCAGATACGGCAGGCGAACTCGATGTTGTGACTGTCGTGGACCTTGGACAGGTGATAGTAGGAGCCGGGGCGCTTGGGGAACAGGACGCGGTCTTTCCTCCCTTTGTGCTCGATCTCCAGCCAGCCTTCCTCGATGTCAATGTTCGGCGTGCCGTACGCACCCATCGTGCCCAGCTTGACCAGGTGGATCTCAGGGTCGATCTCGGTGATCGCGTACAGCACGTTGAGCGTGCCCACAACGTTGTTCACCTGCGTGTAGACCGCGTGCTTGCGGTCCACCATCGAGTAGGGAGCGGCGCGCTGCTCGGCGTAATGCACGATCGTGTCAGGTCGGAAGTCCCTGACCACGTGATAAGTGAAGTCAGCGTCGGTGAGGTCGCCGACGTAGCAGCCTATGGCTTTACCTGTTAGCTGGCGCCAGACCCTGATCCTGGTCTGGAGCGACTCGATCGGCACCAGGCTGTCCGTGCCCATCTCGAAGTCGTAGCCGCGCCTGGCGAAGTTGTCGACAACCGCGACATCGTGCCCGGCTTCGGACAAATGCAGCGCGGTTGGCCAGCCCAGGTAGCCGTCACCGCCAAGTACCAAAATTTTCATCGGCCTAGCTCCCGATAACCCAATGCCTGAACAGAGATGGCATCGACCAGTGCCCAGCGGGTACTACCCTGTCCCAGGGCAGCGACCATGGTTGGGCGTTCTCGTCCCGGCTTTGGCCGGTTCCCGTACTGTATAGGTGTCTCCATCACGAGCATGCTTCCGCAGCGAGGACATCAATGCAAAAGCTCATCGACAGGCTACCGGCCGCCCTGGCGAGCAAGCTCAGGACCAGATTCGGCGCGCACTTCCTCAGGTTCGTGGTCGTGGCGGTCGTCTCGCTGGGAGTCAGCGAACTGGCGCTGGCGATCCTGATCGGGCCGCTGCACGTCACGGCGGGCACCTCCGGGGTGAGCGCCGCGATCGCCGGCGCGATCGTGAGCTACTTCCTGTCCCGCTGGGCCTGGAAGCGCAAGGGCCGCCCGAATGTGCTGCGCGAGACGATCCCGTTCTGGCTGGTGTCAGTCGGCGCGTGGCTGGTGCTCGGTCTCGCCACCAAGCTCGGCGTGGCGATCGCGCGCGATATGGACCTGCATCACTTCGAAAGGCACCTGGTAGTGGGTGGTGTCTACTTCATTGCCAACTGCATTACTTTCGTGCTGAGGTTCCTGATCTTCCACTACGTGCTGTTCGCCGACAAGAACCAGCCCGTCGGGCCGATCGAGAACGAGTCGCTCTCCCCGGTCAGCGTCCCCGTGTCCTCGACCGATGAGTCCGGCGAGCAGCATTAGCCGCCTGGTGCTTACTGGCGGATCATGAAGCTTTTGACTTCCTGCGCCGGCGCTCACGCCACCAGGTTCCCGCGATTACCTTCGCGAAATGCAGGCCGTACAGGGCATTGTGCCCCTTCTTGCTCGTGCCGACCTGGCGCTTGTGAATGGTAGCGGGACGCTCGGTGACCCTGTAGCCGTGGGCGATGACGCCGATAAGCAGTTCCGCCGCCTGGTACTGCGGCTGAAGCAGTCGCACGGCACCGGTCACCTCTGACCGCATCGCGCGCAGGCCGAACGAGGGGTCGGTGATGCGCTGGCCGGTGAGCATCGTGATCGTCAGCGCGAAGACCCTGACGCCGAGTTTGCGCACCGGGTCCTTGGTTTCCTCGCTGCCCTGGGTGCGCGAGCCAGAGACGAAGTCGGCCTCTCCCGCCTGGAGCGGCGCGAGCAGCGCGGGGATCTCGGCGGGGTTGTACTGGCCGTCGGCGTCAGTAGTGACGATGTACTCCGCGCCGCCCTCGCGGGCCAGGCGGTAGCCAAGGCGCAGCGCGGCGCCCTGGCCACGGTTGACAGGGACGTCGCAGACCACCGCACCCGCGGCGTCGGCCTCCTTGACCGTGCCGTCGGCCGAGCCGTCGGAGACCACGATCTTGATGACGTCGAGTCCGGAAATGACCGCGGGCAGCGCTTCGATGACCGGGCCGATCGAGCCCTGCTCATTGAACGCCGCGATCACTATCGCGAGCGGCGGCATCTCCGTGGCGCGCGAACCGTACTGGTTGGTGAACGCCTCAAGCGCGCTAAGGTCAATGACCTCGTCTTCTTCTGGCGTCCGCGCGACCCGGTTGCCTTTGCTCTGGGGTTTGGTGCTGGGCTCGTTAGTACCGGGCTCGGATGTCACTTGGTTTGCTCCGAGAACTCAGGCCACACGGTGGCGATACCTGCCTTCAGGTCATATTTGGGCTCGTAGCCGAGCGCCCTCGCTGCGGAGATGTCGACGATGACCGCTGGCATCTCCCCGGCCTTGGGCGGGACATGCTCCGCCGGGATCTCCGCACCGGTGACCGCCCGGGCTGCTGCCAGGATGTCATTGACGGTGACCGACTCACCCGAGCCGAGGATCAGCGGCCCGTTGTGCCCGGCTTTCCAGGCGGCGAAAATGCCCTGGACAATGTCGTCGACGTGGACCAGGTCGCGGATCTGGGTGCCGTCGCCGTAGATCTGAATGCCGGTGCCGTCGCGCGCGGCGCGCATCAGGCGGGGGACGAAGCTGTCCTTGGCCTCCATGCCAGGGCCGTAGACGTTGGCGAATCGCAGCGAGGCGCCGGTCATGCCGTAGCTGCCGATGTAACAGGACAGCAGCATCTCGGCCGCGGCCTTGGTGGCGCCGTATGGCACGAGCGGGCGCAGCGGCATGCGCTCGTTGATCGTGGACGAGCCGACATCGCCGGTGACGGCGTTGGTCGATGCGAAAAGGAAGCTCTTCACGCCGTGATGCCTGGACCGTTCGAGCAGATTGAACGTCGCCTCGACGTTCAGTTTGTAGGTGCCTTCCGGGTCTTCCTTCGACTTCAGCACCGAGGTGATCGCCGCCAGGTGGATGACGACGTCGGTGTGCGCTCCGATGGCCTCGCCGATGATGGCCGGGTCGCACAGGTCGCCGGGCACGGACCGCACTCGCTCGTCAGGAAACGCGTGCCGGTCCACGACGGTGACCTTGTGACCGTCGTCAAGCAAGGCGCGGACCACGCGGCGCCCGATGAACCCGACGCCGCCTGTCACGAGTACCTGGGAGGGACTCCCATCCGACATGAGCGCTCCTAGCCGCTACGTGTTCAATGGCCATGGTCGTGGCTTTTGAACAGGATAGTATTTTTGGTTACATCTTGTTAAAAGCTTCCTGAACCGCCCGAGCTGTGACTGAATCCCCCGCTTCGCGGTCAGAGACCGTTCAGTCCTCGCGTCAGCTCACCGTGGGCAGGTGCATAGCTGCCTCGTCAGTGTATCGGTCGACCTTCGTGCTATCGCCCCGGATGCGTCTTCCGCCGACCGGGTCATACGCAGAGAGTTATACCGGCTACGCACCGTAGTCAATCGGAGATGCCTCGGGTCTGTTTTGCTCATTGTCGGCGGTACCCTGCGGTAGCGGCGCACAATTGCCGCATAGGTCATGTTCGCTGCGGCCCGCATCTGAGCGACTTGCTCGCATCGAGGTATTGACCTGGTTGGATGGGTGCTTCGACCACCAGTTTGTTCTAGCGGAGGCCCGGAGGATGAAAGAGGGTCAGGGAGTGGTGCCTGCATCGTTGCGCTGGGGTGGGGCGGACGATGGGGAGATTACCGCGGCTGCGGCCGCGGCTGCGGCTGCCGCTGCGGCGCCTGCGGCGGTCGCCTTCGCAAGTGCCGGTAAGGATGAGAGCGATGAGCCGCATGTGCGGGTGGACGCACGCAAGCTTCAGGCGGCGCTGACCGAGTTGCGCGAGACCGTCGCCCGGGTTTCATTGCTATTTGATTACGCTGGCATTGAGGCGACGCGGGCGGAGCGTCAGCAGCTCATCAGCCAGATCGACGATTACCTGCTACCGCGGCTGCGCCAGTCGGGCGCGCCGATTCTCATCGCGATGGCCGGCTCGACAGGGGCAGGAAAGTCAACGCTGCTGAACAGCATCGTCGGCAGCCCGGTCAGCGCGACGGGCATCAGGCGGCCGACGACGAACAGTCCTGTGCTCGCCTGTCACCCAGACGACGAGAAGTGGTTCGCGGAGAACGTGTTCCTGCCCACGCTGCCGAGGGTCAGGCAGGAAGGCCTGGCCAGGCCTGGCCGCGACGGGCTGCTCGTCCTCGCGACCAGCGAGGGCATGCCGCCAGGAGTCGCGCTGCTCGACACGCCGGACATCGACTCGGTCGTCGCTGCGCACCGGCAGTTCGCGCGGCAGTTCCTCGACGCCTCTGACCTCTGGCTTTTCGTGACCACCGCCCGCCGCTACGCCGACGCGGTGGTGTGGGAGATGCTCAAGGACGCCAGAGACAGGGGCGCGTCACTCGGGATCGTCCTGTCCAGAGTCCCGCCGGCCGCGGACGAGCAGCTCACCGCTCACTTCGACGCCATGCTGGCCGCCAACGGGCTCGGAGACGTGCAGCGCTTCGTGATCCCGGAGACCACGATTACCGATGCCAGGCTGCCGGTCGAGGTGTCCGAGCCGGTGAGTTCCTGGCTGGCGGACACGGCGCGCAGGGATGAGCGGCGTACTGCCATCTTGACTCAGACCATGTCCGGCGTGCTCGACACGTTCGAGACCAGGATTCCTGCGCTTGCCGAGCAGGCGCAGACGCAGATCGCGCTGCGCACCGAGCTGATCTCGGCTGCCGAGGCGGCTTACTCGGCCGGGCTTGCCGAGTTCGACGAGGCGATCAGGAACGGCTCGCTGCTGCGCGGCGAGGTACTTGCCCGCTGGCAGGAGTTCGCGGGGACCGGCGATCTTCTGCGCACTCTCGAGATCCGCAAGGGGCGCCAGGAAAAAAGAAAGTCGCGCAGGCACGCCGCCACTCCCGGCCGCACGCGGGCACTCAAGTCCGCGCTGCGATCGAGCGTTGAGGCGCTGGTCGGCTCTCTCGCCGACCGGGCGGCCGAGGACGCTATGGAGCGGTGGCAATCGAGCCCTCCTGGCGCTGGTCTGCTCGTGCGGGCGGAGGAGGCCCATGAGTCGGGTTCTCCTGGGGACGGCGAGCCGGCCTACTCTTCGCTGCGCAAATGGGAGGGCGAGCTGAGCTGGGGTTTCCCCGGCGGGCAAGCCGAGCTTGCGGCGGCCTTGCCGCAAGCGGGCACTGATGCGCTGGCCAGGTCCTCTGAGGACCTGGTGGCGCGGGCTGGCCGGGCCGTGGCGGCCTGGCAGGACCACCTGCTGCATCTGGTGCAGACAGAGAACATCACCAAGCGCTCGATCGCCAGGGTCGCTTCCTTCGACCCTGAGGCGCTCGCGCTCGTGCTTACGATCGGCGTGCTCGGTTACGGAGCCGGCGATCTCGTGGTCAGCGAGGGCGCGAGTGCCGTGCCGCAGCAACTGCTTACCTCCCTGTTCGGTGCGGGTCTTATGCGGGACATTGGCGGACAGGCGAGGCAGGACCTGCACGAGCGGATCGGCGTGCTTTACTCCGAAGAGGCGCTGCGGTTCAAGGCGCTGGTCGATGCCGTCGGACCTTTGGACGAGGGCCTGTCGGCCGATCTCTATCAGGCAAGTTACTCGTTGGAGTCCGCGCGATGAGTCCACGACGGCAGGCGCCGCCTGGCCAGGTGGCCGAGGCAGGCGCAGGGAGCGCAACCGTGGCGGAAGTCACCAGCGGCACCCCGACCGCGGCCGAGCCTGGTGCTGGTGCTGGTGCTGGTGCTGCTGCGGCCGCCGCGGGCGGTGCGGTGGCCGGCGGAAGGGGTGCACTGCCTACGCGGGTGCCGGCGAGTAAGCAGCGCGGCCGGGCGCGGGCGGGTTCTGGCAGTGGCTCGGGTGCGGCGTCTCGCGGCGGTGCCAGGGCCGGCAGCAAGTCCTCGCGGCCAGGTGGCGAAGGTGGCGCCGCGGCAGGTGGCGCAACCGCTGCCGCCTGGGCTACGGAGTCTGACGCTGACGCGACGGAGCAGGCAGCAGGACTGTCAGCCAGGCTGATGGCGCTCGCCCGCATGATCCAGATCGGGACCGCGCGCAGCGGCCGCGACGGGTTCAGCAAGAAACTGCTCAGTCAGGCCGAAGACGTGCTCGGCCGGGCAGGGGAGCGGATGCGGCTGTCGTCTGCGCACACCGTGGTCGTGCTGGCGGGCGGCACTGGCAGCGGCAAGTCCTCGCTGTTTAACCGGCTGGCCGGAGCGGAGTTCTCCACTGTCGGCGTGACCAGGCCGATCACTAAGGAATCTCACGCATGCATCTGGGACGACTCGGGGTCAGGCGCGCTGCTCGAATGGCTGGGCGTACCTCAGCGTTACCGTTACTCGCGAGCGAGCGCACTTGACGGCGGTGAGTCGGGGCTGGCTGGCCTGGTGCTACTCGACCTGCCCGACCATGATTCGGTCATGGGACACGCCACCGGCCAGGTCGACCGGCTGGTGAGCCTTGCCGACGTGATGATCTGGGTGCTTGACCCGCAGAAGTACGCTGACGCGGCAGTGCACCAGCGGTTCCTTATCCCGCTGGCCGGGCACTCGGACGTGCAGGCTGTCGTGTTGAATCAGGCTGACCTGCTGACCGCGGCCCAGATCGACGACTGCGTAGGTGACCTGCGCCGCCTGCTCGACGCGGAGGACCTTCAGGACGTCCCCATCCTCGTGACCTCGGCGGTGACCGGGTCCGGGCTCGATGAGCTGCGGAGGTTGCTCGCCGAGGGAGTCGCGGCCCGCCGGGCGGCCGCGGCGCGGATCTCGGCTGACGTGAGCACTGTGGTGGAGCGATTCGCTCCTTACGCTGGCGAGGCCGATGAGGGCAGCGGGCCCGCTCAGCTCATTCTGGCCGGCAGCATCGAAAAACTAGTCGACCAGTTCTACGCCGCCGCCGGGGTCACGGCCGTAGGGGACGCTCTGCGCAGCGCAAGGGAACTGCGGGCGGCGGACTTCGTTGGCTGGCCGGTCGCCTGGATCATGCAGCGGCTGACCGGCAGGGATCCGCTGCGCCAGGTGCGGCTCGGCTTGCTGTGGAACGACCTGCGCGCGGTGTCGTCAGGGCCGGCTGGTGCCCAGCAGGCCGGCATTGACAATGCGCTCACCGAGTTCGGTGACAAGGTCGCAGAACCACTGATCAAGCCCTGGTCGCAGACAGTACGGGCGGCGGCCAGGTCACGGGCGGACGCGATCCCTCCGGCAGTCGGCGAAGCCATCGGTGCGGCGCTGCCCGCTGAGGACAGCGTTGAACGATGGTGGCGGATGGCCGGCTTGGCGCAGGGCGTCCTGCTCGGTGCGGCAGCCGTCGCGCTTGCCTGGTTCGCGGCGATCGTGGTGTTCGGCGTGTTCAATGCGGTGAGCGGCCTGCCCAGCCTGCTCAGTGACCCGCTGAGCATGCTCTGGGCGGTGCTTCTCGCCGTAGCAGCACTCGGTCTCGGCATCGGTACCGCCTCGGTCAGCATGAACGTGGTGAAGAAGCGGGCTCAGGCCGAGAACGTCGAGGTACTCGCCGAGATCAGGAAGCGAGTTCAGCGCATCGCCAAGGAGATGGCGGTCGCTCCCGTTGAACAGGAACTTTCTGAGTTCGACCGCTACCGCGAGGAATACGCTGTCGCCTCCAAAGAGGCCAGCACCTAGATTCCCTTCCATCCACAAGCGATCCCGGCTGGTCCCGGCCCTTCCACAGGCAACTCGCGAGACAGTGCCCGGCCCGGCTGGCACTGCGACTCTTGAGACCACAAGGCGACGGCAGTCGCCGGGAGCGGCAGTCCTCGCGTGGCTGGCGCGCTTCTTCCGCTCCAGTCCTGGAGATAAGTCCGAGAGGATCGCGATGTTCTTGAACGAGGCTCAGATCAGCGTGACCGGCTACGTCGCTACGCAGCCGACCGTCAGATCGGTGACTTCCGGTGCGGTTTACACGTCGATGCGGGTTGCCTGGACGCCCCGCAGGCAGGACAGGGAGACGGGGGAGTGGGTCGACGGCAATACGTCCTACGCGACCGTTATCTGCTGGCGCAAACTGGCGACTCACGCCGCTCTCTCCCTTCGCAAGGGCGATCCGGTGATGGTCAGGGGCCGGCTGTCGATCAGGAATTATGATGACAAGAACGGCGTCAGGCGCATCTCAGTCGAAGTCGAGGCCACCTCGGTCGGACACGACCTTTCCCGCGGCGTCGCGATCTTCCAGCGGACCAGGCCGTCGCCCGGCCTGACCGCTGCCCAGCATGCCGCTCTCAATGGCGAGAGCACGGGAGCCGGACTCGCGAGCGCGGCCGCCGGGGGCGCCAGCGCCGAGATCGAAGCGGCCGCACGGAAGCTTGACGGGCAACTTGACGACGCGGTGAGGGCCGGCGCTGCGGAACTACGGCCGCCAGGCTCGGCGGCCGACCTGGACGACCCGTTCCTCGACGATCCCCGGCTCAGCGGTGCCGTGGCAGGCGCCGATTCAAGTGCCGGTCCCGCGGCCGACCTTGAAGCCGAGCCGCGGATCGAGTCTGAGGCAGGAAGCGGGACCGAGCGCGAGGCCGAGCCGGTAGCGGTGCCGTTCTAGCGGTGCCACCCCGGCTGGAAGCTGTTTGCGTAAGTCCGCTCGGGAGCCAGGCGGCGCCTTTGATTCCGCTTGGCTCCCGATGTGCAAAGCGCGGGCTCGCTGCCCCTAGGCTTGATGCATGCCTGAGTTCATCTATCAGATGCACGCCGTGCGCAAGGCGCACGGCGACAAGGTCGTACTCGACAACGTTACGCTCGCGTTCCTGCCTGGCGCGAAGATCGGCGTCGTGGGGCCTAACGGCATGGGGAAGTCAACCCTGCTGCGGATGATGGCCGGCGTTGAGCAGCCGTCGAACGGCGAAGCACGCCTGATGCCAGGGTTTACTGTCGGCTTGCTCGATCAGGAGCCGAGGCTCGATGAGGGCAAGACCGTGCTCGGTAACGTTGAAGAGGGAGTCGCGGATACTAAGGCGCTACTTGACCGGTACAACGAGATCGCCGAGCAAATGGCGACTGACTATTCCGATGAACTGCTTGAGGAAATGGGTCAGTTGCAGGAGCAGCTTGACCACCGGAATGCCTGGGACTTGGAGAGTCAGCTTGAGCAGGCGATGGACGCGCTGCGCTGCCCCCCGCCCGACGCGGAAGTCAGCGTGCTTTCCGGCGGCGAGAAGCGCCGGGTCGCGTTGTGCCGCCTGTTGCTCTCCCAGCCGGATCTGCTGCTGCTTGACGAGCCGACGAACCACCTGGACGCGGAAAGCGTGCAGTGGCTCGAGCAGCACCTGGAAAAGTATCCCGGCACGGTCGTAGCCGTCACGCACGACCGGTATTTCCTTGACAATGTCGCGGGGTGGATACTCGAACTCGACCGTGGTCACGCCTACCCGTACGAAGGCAATTACTCCACGTACCTGGAGACGAAGGCCGCGCGGCTGAAGGTAGAAGGCCAAAAAGACGCCAAGCGCAGGCGGCGGCTCGAGGAAGAACTCGAATGGGTCCGGTCAAGCCCGCGGGCCAGGCAGGCGAAAAGCCGGTCCAGGCTCCAGCGTTATGAGGAAATGGCGACCGAGGCCGATCAGAATAAGAAGCTGGACTTCGAGGAAATCCAGATCCCACCGGGCCCCCGGCTGGGCAGCCTGGTTGTTGAGGTCGACGACCTCAACAAGGGTTTCGCTGACCGAATGCTGATCGAGGACCTCAGCTTCAGCCTGCCGCCGAACGGCATTGTCGGTGTCATCGGCCCGAACGGCGTCGGCAAGACGACCCTGTTCAAGATGATCGTCGGCGAAGAGCAGCCGGACGCCGGCACGATCAAAGTGGGCGAGACCGTCAAGATCGCCTATGTGGACCAGAACAGGTCAAGAATCGACCCGGACAAGAACGTGTGGGAAGTCATCTCAGACGGCGAGTCCTTCATTCGCGCGGGCAAGCTGGAGATCCCGAGTCGTGCCTACGTCGCAGCCTTCGGTTTCAAGGGCGGTGACCAGCAGAAACTGGCCGGAGTCATGTCTGGCGGCGAGCGTAACCGTGTCAACCTGGCGCTGACGCTGAAGCAAGGCGGGAACTTGCTCCTGCTCGACGAGCCCACCAACGACCTCGACGTCGAGACCCTCTCCTCACTCGAGAACGCGCTGCTTGAGTTCCCTGGCTGCGCCGTGATCACCAGCCACGACCGCTGGTTCCTTGACCGCATAGCGACCCACATCCTGGCGTGGGAGGGCGGATCGAACTGGTTCTGGTTCGAGGGCAACTTCGAGTCCTATGAGAAGAACAAGATCGAGCGCCTGGGCGCGGAAGCCGCCCGCCCGCACCGCGTCACATACCGCAAACTCACCCGCGGCTGACCCCGCCCGCGGGGCCGTTGGGCGAGGGCTGCCTCGGCGCCGCGGCTCCGGCAGCGAGCCCCGCGTTGGCGCGGCGTGAGGGATGGCTTCCGGCGCACGAGGCACAACGCTGGCACGGTGTGGGGTCTGGGGGCCTACGGAGGATCGGCGCGTGACCTGGGCGTCAATCTCGAACCCCGACGTCGCCCGTGCCGGGGCATCCGTGGCCGGGCTGCCGGCGGCGGACAAATCACCGAAAGTGCCTGCCGTTACCGCAACGCTGGCTCGTTGATGCTGTTCGCCGCACCGAAGTTACCGCATCAGTGGAACTTCAATGCTGTCCCCGCAGCATCAAAGTTCCAGCGTTGTCGTAGCGGGACCAGCCCGAACAGCATCAAATAGCCAACGATGTCGTTGGCCGGCGCGCGTGCCAGAATAGTTCGGGTATTCGGACCTGATCAGCCCTGGTTGGTCGGCGCTTTCAGCGCGCGCGACGTCGGCCACGCACTCTATGAGTTCGACACCGGCGGCACGGTGAACTTCAAGTACGGGGCGGCCACAGATATCGAGGCCCTCTGCGCGAAACCCATGGGCCTGCCGTGCAAGAAATTCAACTGACCTGAGGAGAAACGATGAGCGCAGGTGGCTGGCGGCGCCTCGACCTGGCACGGGCGGCCACTTGTGCCGCAATGCTCGGACTGGCCGCTTGCTCACCGGGCGGATCTATCAGACCAAACCAGGCAATCTCGCGACCATTGCCTGGAACCCCTCCGGCAGTCGCATTCTGCTGATCAACGGACCAGACGACGGCGCCTATACCCAGCTATTCACCACTGGCGCCCAAGGCCAGATCCTCCGCCAGATGGCGACCTTACGCGGCACCGGGCCCGACGAGTACGCCTGGGGGATACATGGCCTGGCAATCGGCTACTTCTCAGCCAGACCAAGCGAGCTCCTCAGCCCGTCAGGGCGGGTCATCAGGATGCTGCCCGCTGCCTGGGTTCCGGGCTGCTGGAACCCAGCAGGCACCGAACTCCTGATGGTCACCCGCAATCAACGGCGAGTCGGGATCTGGCGGCCCGCTGATCCAGGTCAGGTGCAAGACCTCGGCGCCTTGCCCGGTCAGGCCTTCCAGGAATGCTCGTGGACCGCGCGCCCCGCAGCCGGCACCAGAACCTGACCATCGGGGCGGCGGGTTAGGGCGTTTTCGGTGCCGAGGTGAGGTATGTGGCGCTCATGTCCTTGTCGCCGTGCTGCTTGGCGCCTTCGGCGAGGCGGTCGCTCAGGGTCTTGAGCAGGGGCAGGTCGAGGCCCGCGCGGCGGGCGGAGTCGTCGACGAGCGCGGCGTCCTTGGCGGCCAGGCTGAGGCGGAAGGCGGGCTCGAAGTCGCGCCTGGTCATGGACTCGCCTTTGAGGCGCAGGTAGGGAAGGTCGAGGTTGCTGCCTTCGAGCGCGTCGAAGATCAGGTGCGAATCGAGGCCGAGCGCTTCAGCCAGGGCGATGATCTCGGCGCCGGCTTCCACGACCGTGAGTACCCAGGCGTTGAGCACCAGCTTCAGGCGGCTGCCCGCTCCGGCCGGGCCGAGCCAGAGGATCTTGCGGCCAAGCGCCTCGAAGATCGGCTGAACCAGGTCACGCAAGGACGAGGTCGCGGGGCCTGAGGCGAGGATGACGAGTTTGCGCTGCTCAGCGGGCAGACGGGTGCCGAGTACCGGCGCGTCGAAGAAGGCGACCTCATGTTTTGCTGCCAGCTCGGCGCACCTGCCGGTGCCGGCTTCGCCGATCGTGCTCATCTGGAGCCAGATCGAGCCGGGGTCCATTGCCGCGATAGCGCCGTGGCGGCCGTCCATGGCGGCGGCGACCGCCTCGAGGTCGGCCAGCATCGTGAGCACCACATCGGCTCCATCGGCGGCCTCGGCCGGCGTGCCTGCCACGAAGGCACCGTCAAGCGCGAGGATCTCTGCCTTGGCGCGGGACCGGTTCCAGGCACGCACGTCGAAGCCTGACCTGGCCAGGTTCGCCGCCATGGCCTGGCCCATGATGCCGCCCGCGCCGAGCACCGCAATCGTGTTCACTCTCCTTTACTG
Organism: Streptosporangiaceae bacterium; assembly: GCA_035509195.1. Taxonomy (GTDB): domain Bacteria; phylum Actinomycetota; class Actinomycetes; order Streptosporangiales; family Streptosporangiaceae; genus Chersky-822. The sequence continues at coordinate 37,189 of DATJLT010000048.1, forward strand.
CCGCAAACTTGGCCGTCATATGCTCAGCGGGCCGGATAACTAGCCGAAACCGGAACTCGAGGTGTACTTCCGATGACCACCGCGTCAGGTAAAGAGCTGCCGTCCAGGGCCAGGGTCGTCGTGGTCGGCGGCGGGGTTATCGGGACGTCCGTGGCTTATCACCTGGCCAAGCTTGGCTGGTCAGACGTGCTGCTGCTCGAAAGGGACCGCCTGACCTCTGGCACTACGTGGCACGCGGCCGGGCTGATGGCGACGTTCGGTTCCACGTCGCAGACGTCGACGGAGCTGAGGCAGTACACCTGGGACCTTTACAGCCAGCTAGAAGCCGAGACCGGCCTCGCCACCGGCCTGCGGCAATGCGGCCTGATCGAGCTGGCGACCGAGCCAGGCCGGCTGGAGGAGTACCGGCGGACTGCCGCGTTCAACAGGCACCTCGGCGTGGAGGTTCACGAGATCTCGCCGCGCGAGGTCGCGGAGTTGTGGCCGCTGGCGAGGACCGACGACGTGCTGGCCGGCTTCTATATCCCGGCTGACGGCAGGGTGAACCCCGTAGACGTGACGATGTCGCTGGCCAAGGGGGCACGCATGCGCGGCGTCACGATCAGGGAAGGCGTGCCCGTCACCGGGTTCAGGACCAAGTGCGGGCAAGTGACCTGGGTCCAGACGGATCAGGGCGACGTCGAAGCCGAGTACGTCGTCCTCTGCGCCGGAATGTGGTCCCGCCAGCTCGGCGAGCTCGCCGGCGTCACGATCCCGCTTCAGGCGGCCGAGCACTACTACCTGATCACCGAGCCGATCGAGGGCGTCGACCCGGCCTGGCCCGTCCTTGAGGATCCCGCGTCTTACGGGTACTACAGGGAGGAGGGTGGCGGGCTCATGCTGGGGATGTTCGAGCCCGTATGCGCGCCCTGGCGGGTCGGCGGCATCCCGCAGGACTTCTCGTTCGGCGAGCTGCCTCCCGACTGGGACCGTATGGGTCCGTACCTGGAAAAGACCATGGCCAGGGTCCCGGTCACCGAGCGGACGGGGATCAAGAAGTTTTTCTGCGGCCCTGAGAGCTTCACCCCTGACCTCCTGCCGATCGTCGGCGAGGCACCAGAACTGCGGAACTTCTTCGTCGCGGCAGGCTTGAACTCGATCGGCATCCTGACCGGCGGCGGCATCGGCCGCGCCGTCGCGCAGTGGATCGTCGGCGGCACACCAGACATCGACGTCACCGGCATCAACATCGACCGTCTTCACCCTTACCAGGCCAATCCGGAATACCGCGCAACCAGGACGGTCGAGTCGCTGGGTCTCGTTTACGCCACCCACTACCCGAACCGCCCGACCAGGACAGCACGCGGTGCGAGGCTCTCACCGTTCCACGCGCGGCTCGCCGAGAGGAACGCCTGCTTCCGCGACGTCAGCGGCTGGGAAGGCGCCGACTGGTACGCGCCGCCTGGCGTAGCGCCCGATCCAGGCGAGCTGTCCTGGGGCAGGCCGCACTGGTTCGGCTACTGGGAGGCCGAGCATCACGCCACGCGGGAGGGCGTGATCGTCATGGACATGTCGTTCATGGCGAAGTTCCTTGTCCAGGGTCGCGACGCCGCGAAAGAACTCGAGCGGATCTCGGCCAACCAGGTCGCGGCGGAAAAGGGGAGGATCACTTACACGCAGTGGCTGAACGAGCGGGGGACGCTGGAGGCCGACCTGACCGTGACCATGCTCGATGAGGACGAGTTCCTCGTCGTGGCCGGAGACACTGCGCACCGGCACGCGCACGCCTGGATGCGGCGGCATTTCGCTGAGTCTGGCGCCCGCGCGTTCGCCACCGATGTCACGTCAGGATTCGCTCAGCTCAACGTGCAAGGGCCAAAATCAAGAGAGCTTCTCAGCCAAGTAACCACCGCGGAACTGTCCAACGAGGCGTTCCCGTTCCGCGCGGCCAGATGGATCGACATCGGCTTCGCGCGAGTGCTCTGCATCCGCATCACCTACCTGGGGGAACTCGGCTACGAGTTGCACATCCCTGCCGAGCAGGCGATGGCGGTCTACGACCGGCTGGTGACAGCCGGAGAGCCGCTCGGGCTGAGGCACGCAGGTTTGAAGGCGCTCGCCAGCCTCCGGATGGAAAAGGCCTACCGCGACTACGGCCACGACATTGACAACACAGACTCAGTGCTCGAAGCCGGCCTGGGATTCGCCGTCGCGCTTGATAAGCCTGGCGGCTTCATCGGCAGGGACGCGGTCCTCTCCCGCAAGGCGACCCCCCTGCGGAGAAGACTTGTGCAGGTCCTATTGGAAGATCCTGAGCCTTTGCTTTTCCATGCTGAAGTGGTGTCACATAATGGCAAGCCAGCGGGGTATATCCGGGCCGCGTCTTACGGGCACACGCTCAAAGGAGCGGTCGGGCTGGCGATGATAGACGCCGACGAGGCGATCAATCAGCGGTACCTGGATGATGGCGAGTGGACCGTCCAGATCGGGACCGCGCAGTACAAAGCCAGGACCTCACTGCGGCCGCTGTACGATCCGTCAGGTAAACGGGTGGGAGGGTGAATGGCTGAGCTGGCCGATTTCGAGGCTTTCGTGCCGCGTGAGCACGGGCTCGCGGTGATGACCGTCATCGGGCCTGACGGGCGGATGCGGCCTTCGGTGGTGAATGTCGGAGTGCTCGATCACCCGGTCACCGGCGAGCGCGTAGTCGGGGCCGTTATTCACGGGCGGGCGCGGAAGCTGGTCTTTCTGCGTGAGCGGCCGGAGATCAGCGTGGTGCTGCGGGCGGGCTGGCAGTGGGCTGCGGTGGACGGGACCGCCGAGATCATCGGGCCCGACGACCCGGCGGCAGAGATAGGGCCGGAACGGCTGAGACTGCTGCTGCGCGAGATATTTACCGCGGCTGGTGGCACGCATGACGACTTCGAGGAGTACGACCGGGTGATGGCCGCCGAGCGGCGGGCGGCGGTGCTGATCACGCCCGAGCGGGTCTGGGGCTAGGCCGGGCGGAGGCCGAGGTCGTCGCGGCCATGCGGCGGCTCCACGTTGACCAGGCTGTGCGCGGCCATCACCAGGTAACGCCAGAGTTCCTCGTCAAACTCTGCCGGAAGCGCGAGGTCGTCGAGAGCCGTCCGCATGTGCTTCAGCCAGGCGTCACGCTCGGCTTCGCCGATCTCGAAGTGCGCGTGCCGCATCCGCAGCCTGGGATGCCCGCGCTGCTCGCTGTAGGTGCCAGGCCCGCCCCAGTACTGCATGAGGAAGAGCCGCAAGTGCTCTTCAGCCGGTCCGAGATCCTTGCTCGGGTAAACGGCGCGCAGGTCAGGGTCGGCGGCCACTTCCGCGTAAAACCTGTGCACCAGGCGGGTGAAAGTTTCCTCGCCGCCGACGGCCTCGTAGAAGGTCTGCGCTGATTCCTTTGGGCTGTTCATGACGTGTTACAGGGTAACTCAGAGTGCGATGTCACCTGCGGTTTGCCTGTCGTTCGAGACACCGGAGACCAGTAGGTGGCAATTTGGTGTTGGCGGTCGGGCCGTCATCCAGTCACACTGGTCACGGGTGCCCCGCAGCCAGCGGGCAACCCAGCCTGGGAGGTGGGCATTGCGCAGGGTATTGCTGCTCAACGTGACGTACGAGCCGCTGACCACCGTTGCCCTGCACCGGGCCGTCGGTCTCGTGCTCGCCGAGAAGGCGGAGATACTGCACAACGAGGCCTCAGGTCTTGTGCTGCACTCGGCGTCGGTAAAGCTCGCGGTCCCTTCGGTGATCAGGCTGCGGCGGTACGTCAGGGTTCCGCACCGCAACCGGGTACCGCTTACCAGGGCCGCGCTGATGCGCAGGGACGGGTACCTGTGCGCGTACTGCGGTGCGGCCGCCGACACCATCGATCACGTCATTCCCCGCAGCCGCGGAGGGGCGCATGCCTGGGAGAACTGCGTCGCCTCCTGCACGAGGTGCAATCACAGGAAGGCCGACCGGCTGATCGAGGAACTTGGCTGGACGCTGCGGTGGGATCCGCTCGCACCCCGCGGCACGCACTGGCGGCTGATCGGCGCGGCCCGCGACGGCGATCCTCAGTGGGCGACCTACCTGGCGTCGACCGCCGCCTGATCTCTCACCTGGGCGGCGCCGAAGCCGCGCATCGCTGACTGGGTAAGCGGCAGGAGCATGGACATGGCGAGCACAGCCCCGGCGACCGGGAAGAACGGGGGCGGATGCAGGTGCCTGACCAGCACACCCGCGACGGCGACCGAGACCGGGTACGTGCCGAACGAGGCGAGCATGAGCAGGCTCATGACTCTTCCTAGCAGCCTGGGCGGCGCCCAGCGCTGTACCAGCGTGGTGAACACGATGTTGCCGTAACTGTTGGACAAGCCCGCGACGGTCATCGCCGCGGCCGCTCCTGGCAGGCCGCCGAGGAAGGGCACCGCGCCGATCGCGACGGCCTCGATGAGATAGGCACCGTACGCGGTGAGTGCCGGTTTCTTGATGGAGTTGACGCGCGCCGCTGCGATGGTGCCCGCCAGGGCTCCGGCGCCGAAACAAGCCTCGATCCAGCCGTAACCTGAGGCCCCGTACCTGGCGTAGGCCAGCGCGGGGAAGGCGACGCCGAAGGTGCCGCCGCCAGTGAAGTTCGCGATCACGCACATGGCGATGATGATCAGCAGCACGCGTGAGTGCCTGAGGAAGTGGCGGACAGTTTCCTGTGGCCGGTCTTCTTGTCCTCCGCCGGCGGCGCTGAGGGCGTGGCCCCTGATCAGGGCCAGGGCAGCCGCTGAGATCGCGAACGACAAGGCGTCGACCGCGAAGGCGGGCGCCGGACCCGCAGTGGCGACGAGGATGCCGCCGAGCGCTGGCCCGGTCAGGGAGCCGATCTGCACGAGCGCGGCCAAGATCGCGTTCCCGCTCGCGAGTTGCTCGCCGGGCAGCAGAGTCGGCATGATCGAGAACGAGGCCGGCAGGAACAGGCCTTCGCCCGCGCCGAGCAGGGCGGCGATCGGTATGAGGGCGATGAGCGTGCTCGTGTGGCTGGCGGCGAGGATGGCGAGCAGGCTGACCAGCAGGAACCTGGCCGCGTCCGCGGCCAGCATGACCAGGCGCGGGCTGAGCTTGTCCGCCAGCACGCCGCCCGCCGGGATCAGGACCGTGCGCGGCACGCCGTAGCAGGCCAAGATGATGCCGAGCGTGACCGTGCTGCCGTGATCGGACAAGACCAGCCAGGGCAAGGCGATCACATAGCAGTAGTCGCCCACGGTCGAGGCGAACTGACCGGCGCTGAGCAGCCGGAAGTTCCTGACGGCGAGCGGTCCGCCCGTTCCCGCCCATGGCCGGGTGTTCAACTCGCCTCGTCGGGTGCGAACCAGGGGGTGAACTCGACCAGCGCGCCGACGCGGTGCGCCTGCGCGGGCCGGTCCTCTGGCCGTAGCCGCCGGTACTGGTCGAGCAGCCCGTTGATCTTGGCTCGCAGTTCGGCAAGCTCGTCGGCGGTCACGTAGACCACGTCCTGGTTGTTAGCCGGCCGCCTGCTGCCAGTCGTCCGGATAGTCGGCCTACCTGTCCAGGTAATCGGCCCGCCGCTCGTTGACGTGCGCCTGCACGGTCCCGGCCCGCGATCGGGCTCGGCGTCCGGCCCGGGATCTGGCCTGGCGTCCGGCCTGGCGTCCGGCCTGGCATCCGGCGTTTCGGGCATCCCCGGCATCTCGCCAGACTGAGCAGCATCGGTGGCCCGCCGTTGTCGTTCGCGGGCGAGGGCCAGCAGCAACGGTGGCTCCTCGATGCTCTTCCTGTGACATCGGGGAGCCACCGTTGCGGTTGGCCACGGGGCGGGCAACGACATCGGTGGCCCGCTGATGCTGTTCGGTGCGCTGACGGGTGCCGGGCCGGCAACGCCGTCTGCTCGGGCGGGCCGCCGCACGTCAATGCGTCAGATGCGCTCGGCGTAAGCCGCCCGGTCAGGTCTTGGCTCCTCCGAGCCCGGAGCTGTCCAGTACTCAGTACCCCGTGCTATCTGGCCGTCCCTGATCGTGAAAAAAGAGGCGGCGCGGTAAACGCCGAGTTCCTTGTGCGGTACCTCGACCTCAGAGGCTGCCTCATCGCCAGCGCCTATGACGCGCAGGATCCTGATCTCCCAGCCCTCCGGGTACGTCCTGTTCATCTCGACGTAGTTGGCACGTCCAGTAAAACGCTCGCCGCTGACCGGCCATTCGATAATCGCATCAGGCGCGATCAGCTCGGTGACGCCGGCCCAGTCCCTTGCCTGCATCCTTGTCCATAGTTCCGTGACTACCGTCGCTGCGTCCATGTACCTAAGCATGCGCCAGGCCAGCGGGGAAAATGATTAGGAGCACCCAAAAGGCACCGGTTACTCTCGTCGCGTGCGGCAGCCTTCGGCCTGGGCCGTGCCTTCGTGGGCGGTGACGTTCGGTGAGCAAGCACCTGACGTTGTTGAGCGACTGCTCGGGGAGTTGCCCGGATGGTTCGGCGTCGAGGAGTCGAACCGAGGTTACGTGGAGTCCGCTAGGCATATGCCGACGTATCTGGTAAGGCCGGACGGCAGCGCTGATGCTGCGCCTGCGGGGGTACTGCTCGCTGCCAGGCACTTTCCTGCTGCGGCGGAGATCTATTTGCTGGCCGTCTCCCCTGGCGTGCACCGCCAAGGAGCCGGACGGGCACTTGTCGAGGCGTTCGAGGCCGACTTGATTGCGGACGGCGTCTCTCTTCTGCAGGTCAAGACCAACGGTCCGAGCCACCCAGATGCCGGCTACGTCAAAACCCGGCTGTTTTACGAGGCAATGGGTTTTCTGCCGCTTGAAGAGATTCCTGACTTCTGGCCAACTAACCCCTGCCTGATCATGATCAAGGCGCTATCAGGGCGGAAGTAAGATTTCCCCATGGATATTGTGCTTCGGGCGGTCGCGGAAAGCGACCTGCCCGTCATTTACCGGTTGACTAGCGAACCAGAGGCGACCGGTGAGCACGAGTGGTTCGGCTGGCAGGACCCTTGGCATTACCGGCGGAGGTGGGAGGCCGATGGAATGCTCGGGGAGGATGGCGGGGTCCTCATGGTCGGGCATGAAGACGAAGTGCTCGGGTTCGTGTCGTGGTCCAAGCGCCGGACCGCGCGGACCTCGTTCTGCTGGAACATGGGCATCGCGTTGCTGCCTGAGGCCCGTGGCCACGGTTACGGTACGGCTGCCCAGCGTGAGCTGGTCAGGTACCTGTTCCTGCATACGCAGGTCAACCGGATTGAGGCCAGCACCGAGATCGGGAACCTAGCCGAGCAACGCGCCCTCGAGAAGGCCGGCTTCACCCGCGAAGGCGTGATGCGCGGAGCTGGGTTCCAAGGCGGCCGCTGGCACGACGGGGCCGTGTACAGCGTGCTCAGATCCGAAGTCGAACTCTGAAGTTACCCACCCTCACCT
>DATJLT010000049.1:0-2366 GCA_035509195.1 Streptosporangiaceae bacterium
CCTGATCGCCTCCGGCCGGTATTCGACGACATCCTTGGTGAGTTCAAGGTAGGCCTGCTCGAGCGTGGCCCGGTGGGCAGAAACCTCGGAGAACGGCACTGCCGCGGCGTTGAGCGCAGCGACCACGTCTTCGCTGCCCAGACCGGAAACCGAGAGCAGCCCCTGGCCAGTGATGTCAGCCTCGCCGCCCGCACGCCGCAGCGCCTCGATCGCCGCGCCGTCGGCAGACGTCCGCACCACGACCCGGCCGCCTGCCGCGTTCGCGAGCAGGTCGGCGACGCTGCGGTCGGCGATCACCTTGCCGCGTCCGACGACGATCAGGTGATCGGCGGCGTCCTGGAGTTCGCTCATGAGATGGCTGGAGACCAGGACAACCCGGCCCTGCGCCGCCAGCGACCGCAGGAACCCGCGCATCCACACGATGCCCTCAGGGTCCATGCCGTTGAACGGCTCGTCAAGCATGATGACCGCCGGGTCACCTAGCATGGCCGCCGCGATCCCGAGGCGCTGCCGCATCCCGAGCGAGAACCCGCCTGCCTTGCGCCTGGCCACCGACTCGAGCCCGGCCTGCCTGATGACCTCTTCAACCCGTTGCTTGCCGAGGCCCTGTGACCGAGCCAGCCAGAGCAGGTGGTTGCGGGCCGAGCGGCCGGGCTGAAGCGCGCCAGCGTCCAGGAGCGAGCCAACCAGGCGCATCGGCCGCCTGATCGTCGCGTAACGCTTACCGCCGACGAGCGCGGTGCCAGCGTCTGGCGCGTCAAGACCAAGAATGACGCGCATGGTGGTGGATTTACCCGCGCCGTTGGGGCCCACGAAACCTGTGACCAGGCCGGGCTTGACCGTGAAGGTCATGCCGTCCAGGGCAAGCGCGGAGCCGAACCGCTTGCGCAGTCCGTCGCATTCAATGCTCGTTTGCATGAGGCTCAGTTGTACTGAGCGCCTCATAACATGGGCGGCACGGTCGTTGTTATCTCGTTGTTAGGCGGGTCAGGGCATGGTGGCAGTCGTGAGGAGACGGCGCCTGTCGGTCAGGGCCAGGCTGACCGGCCTGTACGGCATCTTGTTTGTCCTCTCAGGCGCGCTGGTGCTCGCGATCTCTGGCGGGGTGACGATCTCGCGGACGCAGGTCGTCGCACGGCGCGCCAACGGCGTGATCGTGAGCCAGGTCGCGCCCGCCTTGCCCGCCTCGCAGGGGACCATCTCTCATCAGGTCGTTACCGCCTCGTTCATCGCGCTGGGATTCATGGCCCTGATCTCGGTGTTTCTCGGCTGGCTGGTCGCGGGGCGAGCGCTGCGGCCGGTCAGGGACATGACCAGGACCGCACAGCGGATCTCCGAGGACAGCCTGAACGAGCGCCTGTCCGTCGACGGTCCGCGTGACGAGCTCAAGGTGCTCGGTGACACGATCGACGGACTGCTCGAACGGCTGGAAGCCGCGTTCTCCGCGCAACGGCGGTTCGTCGCCAACGCCTCACATGAGCTGCGTACACCGCTGGCCACCATGCGGGCATCGATTGACGTCGCGATGGCCAAGCCGGAACCTGCGCCGCCGCAAACGGTCGCGCTCGCGGCGCGGCTGCGTACCGAGCTTGACCGGGTGGACGCGCTGCTCGAGGCGTTCCTCGTGCTCGCCCGTGCCCAGCATCGCGACCTGCCCGGCCGCGCGATCCTGCCGCTCGACTACCTGGTCAGCGCGGCTCTCGCTGACCGCACGGAGGCCATCGCGGAAAAGCGGCTCGTCGTGCAGGACTTCGCCGAGGGCAGCGGCGCCTGGGTGGCAGGCAGCCTGGCGCTGCTTAGCCGCCTGGTCGAGAACGTGCTCGACAACGCGATCACGCACAACGAGGAGGGCGGCTGGATCGCGATTTACAGTTCAGCGGACGAGCAACTGGCCGAACTGGTCGTCGAGAACGGCGGGAAGGTGCTCAGCCAGGAGCAGGCCGGCGAGCTTGCGCAGCCGTTCCGGCGGTTCGGCGCGGACCGCACCGGCTCGGACAACGGTTCAGGTCTCGGGCTGTCGATCGTGGCGGCTATCGTCTCGGCTCATGATGGCCGCCTTGACCTGCGGGCGCGGCCGGGAGGCGGGCTGACGGTCAGGATCGAGCTGCCGGTCGCGACGACGCCGGCCCCGGTACTCGCATGAGAGTCCTCGTCGCGGAAGACTCGCGGTCGCTAGCCGACGTGCTCGTCGAGGGACTGCGCGATCAGGGCATGGCCGTGGACGCCGCTCACGACGGGCTGGAGGCGGCGGAGAAGATCGGGGTCAACTGTTATGACGTGGTCGTGCTCGACCGGGACCTGCCGGGCATACACGGCGACTTGCTCTGCCAGATGATCACAGGGAGCGACCAAAGGGCCATGGTGCT
>DATJLT010000050.1:0-2602 GCA_035509195.1 Streptosporangiaceae bacterium
CGTCGCCAACGGCGCCGGCCAGGTCAGCGCCAAGAGGGTCCTGACCGGTGTTAATGCCTCGATCCCCGCGGCCGGCTGGTACCTGAACCTGCACCAGGGCAACAGCGGCAACATCCTGTCAGGCGGCAGCCCGACGATCAATTTCCGTCCGCTGCTCTGCTCCGGCATCTAGCGGGTTGACTAGCCCGGCCGGCCGCTCATACCCTTTACCTATGCTGATAGATAAAGAGGTTAAGCGGCCGGCCGGGCTGGCGGCCTGACATGGGTGACTCGCGCGGATCGCCGATCGGGTTCCGGCTTGAGTACCGTTCGGGAGTTCCCACTTACCTCCAGCTCGTGCATCAGGTCGAGCAGGCACTGCGGCTCGGTTACCTCGCAGAGGGCGACAAGCTCCCCACCGTGAAGGAAGCAGTCGAGTCCCTGGCGATCAACCCGAACACGGTGCTTAAGGCCTACCGCGAGCTCGAGCACCGCGGGCTGGCCGCCGGCAGGCCAGGTCAGGGGACGTTCATCTGCGGGACCCTGCGCCAGGCGGGCGTCGCCGAGCAGCAGGCGCTGCGGGACAGCCTGTCCGGCTGGCTGGCCGAGGCCGACGAGGCAGGGCTCGACCCGGAAGGGATGGCGGCCCTGTTCTCGGCGTCACTCCAGGATTTTCTTGACCGCCGCGGCGAGGGGCGCGCTGCCCGCGGCGGCCGTGCCATGACGCGCCAGCGCGGTGTCGGCGCGAGCGGCAAGGCAGGTGAGGTCGCGTGAACGTGATCGAATGCTGCCAGGTCTCCAGGCGGTTCCTCCGTACCTGGGCACTGCGCGACTGCGGCCTCGCGATCCCGGCAGGGCAGGTTGTCGCCCTGGTCGGACCCAACGGCGCGGGCAAGACGACGCTGCTGAACCTGGCGGCCGGCTTGCTCCGCCCGACCTCGGGCACGCTCAGCGTGCTCGGTGGACTGCGGCCAGGTTCGGAGCGCGCCCGCGCCGGGATCGGGTTCGTGGCGCAGGACGCGCCGCTGTACCGGCACCTGCCCGCCGGTGCCATGCTGCGCATCGCCGAGAACCTGAACGTGAGCTGGGACCGCCCGGTCGCGCTGGCGCGGCTGGCAGAACTCGGGATCCCGCTTGACCGCAAGGTCGGCTCGCTGTCAGGCGGGCAGCGTGCCCAGCTCGCGCTCACGATCGCGCTGGCCAAGCGCCCCGTACTGCTCGTGCTCGACGAGCCGCTCGCCAACCTTGACCCGCTGGCCAGGCATGACTTCCTGGCCGCGCTCATGGCGGCGGTCGCGCAAGAGGGTCTTTCCGTCGTGTTCTCCTCGCACGTCATCTCCGAGCTCGAGCCGGTCGCCGACTACCTGGTCGTGCTTAATCAGGGGCGCCCGCAGATTGCCGGGGCGATCGATGACCTGCTGGCCAGGCACCGCGTCCTGACCGGCCCGACCGGCGAGGTATTGCTCGACTCCCGCATGTTCTCCGTGATCCAGGCCAGGCAGGCGGATGCGCAGACCCGGCTGCTGGTGAGCACGGCCTGCGGTGCTGATGCGGCGCCTCCCGGCTGGATCAGCGAGCCGGCCGGCCTCAGCGAGATCGTGCTCGGTTACCTGCGCGATCCAGCCGCCACGATCATGCCCGTGCCGGCGATCGCGGCGGCGTCAGGCAGGGAAGCGTCATGACCGCGATGACGCGGGCAGTTACCGGCCGGGGGCGGTCGCTGGCGCATGGATGGGGCGGACTGTGCTGGGTCACCTGGCGGCAGCACAGGACCGCTTTCCTTTGCGTCGCCGCCGTCATCGGCGCTCTCGCCACGCTCATGATGGCGAGCCGCTCAAAGAGCATTAATCCCCCGCAAAGCGATCTCCTTCTGTTGGTGCTGTTCGTGCCTGTGCTCGGCGGCGTGATCCTCGGCGCGCCGCTGCTCGCCGCGGAAGCGGAGCGCGGAACCTCGAAGGTCGCCTGGACCCAGGGCGTCAGCCGCATCCGGTGGCTGACCGCCCAGTACGTGCCGGCCGCTGTGGTACTCGGCCTTGCGGGCGGCGGCCTAGGCCTGCTGGTTCGCTGGTACCTGGCGCCGGTCAGGGAAGCGTACGAAAGCCCGGGCAGCGCCGGGTTCGCGCTGAACCCGCTGCCGTTCGCCGGCTGGATGGTTTTCGGACTCACCCTGGGCGTGTTCCTCGGCTGCGCGCTGCGGCTGACCTTGCCCGCCGCGGCGCTGACCGCGGTCGCCTACGTCGCGACGGCGTACCTCGCTTCCCGGTTGCGCACCAGCTACCTGCCGCCCCTCATCGGTCCCAGGCTGCCGCGAGAGTTCAGAAGTTTCCGTGCCTCGCGCGGCATCGAGCGGCTCAGCTCCTACCTGGGCTGGCCAGATGGCCGGCCGCTGAGCCCGGCCGACGAGCTGAAGCCGGCTCACTGGCTCGCCGCGCACCACATCAGGACCTGGATCACCTACCAGCCGGCGAGCCGCTTCGGCGGGTTCGAGGTGATCGAGTTCGGCTGGCTCATTGTCCTGTCGCTGATGCTGGCCGGCCTGGTCGTGGTGCTGATCAGCCGCCGCCGGGCAGCGTGAGGGGAGACCTGAGTGATGACTACGGTGACCACCCCGGCGGCGACCGGC
>DATJLT010000051.1:0-3210 GCA_035509195.1 Streptosporangiaceae bacterium
GGCGACCGCGTCCAGGTCATCACTGACGCCGACCAGTTTCGCAACGTCGCTCGTCAGCCCGTCCAGGCTCGTCATCACCTTCGGCGCGAACCGTACCGTCGCCGATTCGCGCGCCACGTGCGAGCCATTCGGATCGGGCACGTACCAGTCCGCACCCTGGTAGACCCAAACGTCCAGGCCGAACGACCCGATCAGCTCGGCCACGGGCCGCACGAGTTCCTCGGGGAGCACCCGCTGCTCGATCACCGACATGTCCCTGCTGACCAGCAGCCCCCCGTTGAAGGCGGCGATAGGGGTCGTGATGTCGAGCGGCTCGATCAGCATCGACATGCCCCTCGGCGGCCGGCCGCTGGTGATCGCGAACAGGATCCCGGCCTTGCCGAGGCGCCGCACCGCATCGATCGCTCGATCAGTCAGGACCTTGTCCGGCGTCACCAGCGTGCCGTCGACATCGGCGAGCAGCAGCCGGATCTCGTTGCTGTCCATGAGGTCCTCTCGCTGGGCGGCTTCGGCGCATCGCTGGGCGGCTTCGGCGCACGACAAGTGCAACACGAACTAGCCCCGGCCGTGAGCAGGTTCAGCCATCAGGAGACCTGACCGTCTTGACCTTGCCAGAGACGCCGTTGAGGCCGGCGACCTACAGTACCTGGCGCGGCTGGCCGCCCGGCATACCGGCGGTGACGGAAGGGCACCGCGCTGCGGGCAAGTCGCGGCCCGCGGGGCATGATGGGACTGAGCCGGATGGGGGGTTAGGAATGCATCATGAGCTGACGTCGCTGCCCAGTCCCGACGCGGTTGCCCAGGCAGGGGCGGAGTTCGTCGCCGGGCAGGCCCGGGCCGCTGTAACGGATCGCGGGATCTTCCACTTCGCGGTCAGCGGCGGCCACACGCCGTGGGCGATGTTCGCCGCACTGGCCAGCCACGAGGTTCCGTGGGACGCGGTGCTCATCTACCAGGTAGATGAACGGGTAGCGCCGTCCGGCGACCCCAGCCGCAACCTCACCCACCTCACCGAGGCGCTGGGATCGGCGCCCGCGACCGTGCTGCCGATGCCGGTCAACGACGCCGATCTGACCGCTGCGGCGGGCGCCTACGCGACGGACCTGCCCGGGCAGTTCGACCTCGTGCACTTGGGTCTCGGCGACGACGGGCACACGGCATCGCTGGTCCCCGGCGATCCTGTCCTGTCGGTCACCGATCGCCTGGTCGCGGTCACTGGGCCTTATCAGGGTCAGGTGCGGATGACACTGACGTACCCGGCCCTTGGCCGTGCCCGGCAACTGCTCTGGCTGGTCACCGGAGCAGACAAGAAGGCTCCGCTTAGTTCGCTGCTGGCCGGAGACACGGCGATCCCGGCAGGCCGGGTGCAGGCGGCGGCATCGCTGGTCCTGGCCGACCGGGCGGCGACTGCGGCGACTGAGGCATGACGCGCCTGCAGCCAGGTCGCGGTAGCGGCAATTACCGAAACGCTCGGGCCGCCGGCATCGGCCGTTCCTGCCCCCTTTGCCGGGAAGCGGCTTAGAACTGGCTGAAGCCCCAGTTCAGGACCCGGGTCGCGACCGGGCCGGTGGCGGTGATGTCGTCGCCGGGGGTGCCCAGCGTCACCCCGATCAGGGTCACGCCGTTCTGGCTCGCCTCGAAAAGCAGGCAGTTGCCGGCCGCCAGGGTGTCGCCGGTCTTGATCCCCGCCGCGCCGGGGTAGACACCGATCAGCGGGTTGGTGTTCTGCCAGATGTAGCCGTGGTGGCCGTTGCCGGCCGGGAGCGAGTAGCTGACCTGGCTGACGATCGTGCGGAACACCGGAAAGCTCATCGCATACCGGCCCAGCGTGATCAAGTTCGCAGGGGTCGACCAGGTGGAGTACTCGCTCGGCCACGGCATGCCGTCGAAGTTCGAGAAGTACGTTCCGGTCAGGCCGAGCCGTTGGGCTTCGGCGTTCATCTTGGCGATGAACGCGCCAGTCCCGGGACCGTAGGCCTGCGCCAGGGTATAGGCGGCGTCGCAGCCGGACGGCAGCAACAGCGCCTCGAGCAGCTCCAGCGAGGTCAGCCGGTCACCGACGATCAGGCCCGCGGTGCTCGGCCCGTCCTGGCTGTTCAGGTAGGCGATGACCGACTTGGGCACCGTGATCTCCCGGCTCAAGTCCCCCGCCTGGATCACCACCAGGGCGGTCATGACCTTCACGATGCTGCCGATAGGCCGTTCGGTGTTCAGGCCAAGGCTCCACAAGACCTTGCCGGTGGCCGCGTTGGCCAAAGCGGCGCCTGTCACCTGGGAAGGGCCACCCACGACGGCGAGCGAGGACTGACTGGCCGAGACCGCCTGCCTGACCGAGACCGCCTGCGTTCCCGCAGCGGTCTGCGTTCGGGTACCGGTCTGCGTTGGGGTAGCGGTCCGCGTTCGGGTTGCGGTCCGCGTTCGGGTTGCGGCGTGGGCGACCGAGGCGGCCCGCGCGACCGAACTCTGGCCCGCCGAATGGACCTGCAGAGCCAACCGCGAATGCGTGCCGCCGCCACGGGCCAACAGGAGGGCGGAGGCGCCCGCGACCGGCAGGGCCATCATGACGGCAAGCAGAACCCGGACTGGATACCGGCGTGAAAGCCTACGCACACTTACCCAACCTAAACCCGAAATCGGCAGCGAGTTGCCCGCTCCCCTGGCAAAACGCGCCATCGAACTAATCACCGGCGATAACGGGCTGCTGCGCCATCGCCGTTCCCATCGCCTCCTCGCCCCGTTAGCCCCTCATCCGCAAGAGTCTAAGGCCGTACCTACCTCACTCCCATCGGTCCGCGAGGGAGGGAGGCAGGGCCGCTGACCTGACCAAGGAGGACGCCAAGAAGGGCGCTAGCCCACGGACCAGACGGTTCACAATTCTTCTCGTGATCGCGTCTGCCGCAGCGCTGGCGCAGGTCAGGTTATGAGCCCACGGTGTCAGGGAGCTTGCCTGTCGCCCCGAGTTTGTAGGCGATGATCATGTTCTTCTGGGTGCTGGACAGTGCGGCGCCGGCGCCGGCGATGACGTAGTCGCCGTCGACGGCGACCGGGGCGTTGCTCCCGGCCGACATTGGCGTCTTGAACAAGATGGCGCCGGTGGTCGCGTCGAGCGCGTACAGATAGCCCTTGAAGGTGGTGGTGAACACGACGTCGTTGGTCACCGTCGCGGCGCCGTACGGCGAGGACGGAAGCGGGGTGTCCCAGATGACGGCA
>DATJLT010000052.1:0-3902 GCA_035509195.1 Streptosporangiaceae bacterium
GCGATCTTCGCCAATCAGGGGGATGCCGAGAGCTGGCTCGGCGAGAACTGGCACGAGCTGCTCGACAACGGGGTGGATCAGGTCACCCTCTTCGATGACACCCGCAGGGAGTACGGCCCCATGTCCCTGCATCCGGAAAGCTGACCGCGGACACCGGGAAAACGAACGTGGACCGTGCCCAACGGCGGGTCACGGTCCACGTCTTTGCGATACGGGCGTTAGGACCCGGGCGTTAGGACCGGGGCGTTAGGACCGGGGCGTTAGGACCGGGGCGTTAGGACTGGTCGCCCGGCTTGACGCGCGGCGCCGGGGTGCGGAAGCGGCGCAGCTGGAGCCCGCGCATGATGCCGTAGAACGCGAGCCCGCGCGTCGACTCGTTCGGCAGCCGCTCGTGCACCAGCTTGAGCACGGACCGGCGCAGCAGGAAGGCGTCCACCGCGATGACCGCGATGATCACCAGCAGGAAGATCTGCATGTAGCTGCCGACCGCCGTGTTGGACTTGCCGGCGAACAGCGCGATGATCAGCACGATCAGCGCGTACATGTAGAACTCCATCGGCCGCCGGTGCGCGTCCACGTAGTCCCTGACAAGCCGCTTGGCCGGACCGCGGTCACGCGGGCCGAGCGCCCACTCCTCGCCCTGGCGCATCGCCTGAAGCTGCCTGTTGCGGTCGCTGCGCGCCCTGGCCTTCTCATCGGGCGTGAGCTTGCGCCTGGGGTCGGGTGCCTTGGCGGGCCCGCGGCCGCTGGTGGTGGAGCCGGTGACGGTCCGGTACCGGTTAGCCTCGGCCACGCTGCGCTTGGGCGTAGGCCGCCCCTTGCCCGCCTGGACGGCCGGCTTGCTCTTTTCCGGTGACTCCGCGGTCTGCGCGCCCTGCGGACTCTGAGAACCCTGGGCCTTGCCTTCGGTAGCCCCGGCGTTACGTCGGAACACGGGGATAGCTTAGTGGCTGTTTTGCCCGCCGGGTGACGGCCTCTTTGCCCGCGGGGTGATTTGCCTCGTGCCGCTGCGGGGATTCAGCAGAGGATAAGTGGCTACCACTCGCGGCAGCGCGTAGGGTTGATTGCGGTGAGCCGGCGGCGAATCGCCGTCGCCTGGCGGCGTGTGCCGCCGGGTGCGGCGCTCAGGTAAACGAAGGGGACGGCCGCGTCTATGAGCGTGATGAAGCGAGTCTCGCTGATATTCCGGGCCAAGGCCGACAAGGCTCTGGACCGGATGGAAGACCCTCGCGAGACCCTCGACTATTCCTACAAGCAGCAGGTCGAGATGCTGACCCGGGTCCGCCGCGGTGTCGCGGACGTCGCCACGTCGCGCAAGCGTGTCGAGCTCCAGATGAACTCCTTGCAGAAGGAGATCAGCCGGCGCGACACCCAGGCGCGGGACGCCCTCGGCAAGGGCCGTGAAGACCTTGCGCGCGCCGCGCTGCAGAACAAGGCGCAGCTCCAGACGCAGTACGCCGACCTGGAGACCCAGTTCGCCTCGCTGCAGGAGCAGGAGGAGAAGCTGACCCTCGCCTCGCAGCGGCTCGACGCCAAGGTGCAGGCCTTCCGCACGCGGAAGGAGACCATCAAGGCGACGTACACCGCGGCCGAGGCGCAGACCCGCATCAACGAGGCCTTCTCCGGCATTTCCGAGGAAATGGGCGACATCGGCCTCGCCATCCAGCGGGCCGAGGACAAGACCGCGCAGATGCAGGCGCGGGCTGGCGCGATCGACGAGTTGCTCGCCTCCGGCGCCCTTGAGGACCACGTGGGCGGCAACCAGGACTACATCCAGGCGGAGCTTGACAAGCTCGGCGCCGGCGCTGGGATCGAGGCCGACCTGGCGCGGATGAAGGGCGAGATCGCCGCCAGCGCGCCCAAGCAGATCGAGGGCAACGGCGCCCGGCCTGCCGACACGGCCGAGCCGACCGATACGGTCGAGCCCGCCGATCACCAGGCAGGTGACGGATTGTGATCGTTCGCATCCTCGGCGAGGGCCAGTTTCGGGTCGACGACGAGGTCGCCGCGAAGCTGACCGCGCTGGACAAGGACCTGGACGCGGCGGTCCGCGATGACCAGCCCTCCGCCTTCACCGCCGCGCTGCATGCCGCCGTGTCGCTGGTCAGGACGGGTGGCGCCCCCCTCGCCGCCGACGAGATCGCGACGGCCGACTACATCCTGCCGTTCTCCGACGCCACCCTCGACGAGGTGCGCAAGCTCCTCGCGGACGGCACCATCCCTGGCGACTCCATCGGCCTGCCGTAGCACATGCCGTAGCAGTCATGCCGTAGCGGTCATGCCATGGCAGTTCCGCCGCGGCAAGCCGCCGTTTCGCCAGGGACAGGCCGTCCCCCGCCGGACCAGCTGCCCACGGCGAATCGCGCCCGCCACGCGATTCGCCGTGGGCAGAACCGTTTCCTGATGCGCTGAGGCGGCTTGGCGGAACGATTCAGCCTGTGCTCAGCGTTCTACGGATAGATTGAGATAGATCTCGCTTGGGCCCGTTAGCGGCCCCCAGGCGGGACCGCGCACCCCCCGGGAAACCCTCGGGGAGGCGGCAGCGTTACTGAGATAGATTGCCATTGACAACCAGGCACGACGCGGCAGATCCCGACAAGCCGCGCGCCTGGCTGAAGCGGAGGTGCGTTATGGCGACGCGGACGAGATACGCGCCAGACCGGGGCTTGACCGTGCGGATGACCGCGACGATGTTCCTGCTCGGCCTGGTCTTCGTTGCGTTCGTTGCCCTGATCATCGGCCTGATGACCGCCGCGAAGGCGAGCGCCGGCCTGATCATCCTCGTCGCGCTGGTGTTCGGCGGCGGCTCGGCGTTCATCTCGCTGTTCTACAGCGACAAGATCGCACTGGCCGCGGCGGGCGCCCGCGAGGTATCACCGCGGCAGTACCCGGAGCTGCACGCGATCGTGGACCGGCTGTGCGCGCTCGCCGACATGGAAAAGCCACGGGTGGCGGTCGCCCCCACCGACCTGCCGAACGCCTTCGCGACCGGCAGGAACAGCAAGAACTCCGTGCTCTGCGTCACCGAGGGCATCCTGCGCCGCCTGGAACCCGACGAGCTGGAGGGCGTGCTCGCCCACGAGCTCAGCCACGTGGCGCACAAGGACGTCCAGGTGATGACCTACGCCAGCCTGCTGGCGATCGTGGCGGGCCTGCTCGTGCGGTTCGCCTTCTACTCCGAGCTTTTCGGCGGCGGCCGCCGCATGGGCGGTAACAACAACAGCCAGGCCGCCCTGCTGATCCCGCTCATCATGCTCGTCTCCGCGCTGGTGTACGCGATCAGCTTCCTGCTGATCAGAATGCTGTCGCGGTACCGTGAGCTCGCCGCGGACCGCAGCGGCGCGCTGCTCACCGGCCAGCCGAGCGCCCTGATGTCCGCGCTGCAGAAGGTGAGCAGCTCGATGTCGCAGATCCCCACCAGGGACCTGCGCCAGGCCGAACCGCTGAACGCCTTCTTCTTCGCGCCCGCGGTGAAGCTGAACGGCCAGTCGCTCGCGAACATCTTCTCCACGCACCCGAGCCTGGAGCGGCGCCTGGCGGAGCTTGAGAAGGTCCGCAGGCAGCTCGCCGGCCAGGGCGAGCTAAGGGACCGGTAAGCAGCCATGGGCTTCCTCGACACGCTGCTCGGCCGGACCAAGCCGGTCCAGCCCAAGCTCGACGACCTGTTCGCCCTGCCGAGCGCCGCCGTCCAGCTGGAGGCGGCGAGCGGGTTCACGCCGACCGGCTCAGGCTCGGTGTGCTTCCGTGCCGTCGAAGGCAAGACGTTCGCCGACATCGAGAAGGACGTACGCGAACTGCTCGACATGGACGCCGACAAGCCGGGCGGCGGCGCCCTGCCCGTCGAGGTGACCAAGGACGACTACGGGTTCACCTGGCTGGTCAGCAACCACATGAGCGACGAG
>DATJLT010000053.1:0-3199 GCA_035509195.1 Streptosporangiaceae bacterium
ACCTCGCGCAGCGCCCGCCCGCGGTCCGCCCTGGCGGCAGCCAGGGCGGACTGGGCGGGCCTCCCGTGGATCAACTCGGCTGCATGGCAAGCCCGTCCCCATCTGCATCCGGTGAACGAGCGATAACTTCCGGTGAGACACGTTCGATCGTGTGATGGCAGCCCGGTCCGGCCGGGATGGAGAGCCGATCCGGCACACCTGGCGGAGGCCAGTACCCGATCCGGTGACCCGCGATGATCTCGGCCACGGCATAGGTCTGACCTTCATGGACCGAGCACGGCTGGCTGCCATTTCGGGATTCCCGCTCGGTAGACGCGGCAGTGGGCCACGCCCTCCCCTTGGAGGCGCGCCGCCAGTCCAGCCACGTACCAGGTGTTGAACTCGGTGATGGCCAGGCGCCTGCGCAGCGGCGATCAGCCGCCCGAGTTGCAGGCCTAGGGCAGCGTCAATCACCCACCCCGCTTCTTCGGGCGGCGCGGTGATTACGCAAGGTCGCTCGCCCAACGTCGTCCTTGATGCTCTTCGGCGTCCTGTCAGACTGGCGACTGCCAGCCACGCAGCGCTTGTTGCATCGGATGCAATACCGCTCACTTCTAGCTGCAGCCGCTGGTGGCGCCGCAGCCTTCGCAGACGTAGCAGCTTCCTGCCGGTCGCATCTTCGTGCCGCAGGTGAAGCACAGCGGAGCGTCGGCGACCCGGCCCATCTGGGCTTCGATCAGCTCGGTTGAGCTGTGCGGACCAGAGACACCGGCGACCGTGCTCTGCGTGGCGGGACTGGCGGGAGCGGGGTCAGCTACTTGCCGCGAAGGTGCTTGCTTTTCCCTTGGCGCGGACTGGGCCAGCTCAGCGGTGTCGACCTCGTCGGCGTCGAGCGCCGCCGCCGGGTCCTCGCCTTCGAGCTGAGCGATCCGCTCGGCGGCTGACAGGATGCCGAGCTGGGCACGGGTCTCGTACGGCAGGTGGTCAAGCGCCAGGCGGCGGAACACGTAGTCCATCACCGAACTCGCCATCCTGATGTCCGGGTCATCGGTGATCCCGGCGGGCTCGAACCGCATGTTGGTGAACTTCTCCACCCACTTCTCCAGCGGCACGCCGTACTGGAGGCTGATCGAGATCGCCATCGAGAAGGCGTCCATCACGCCGGCGAGCGTGGAGCCCTGCTTGCCTAGCTTGAGGAAGACCTCGCCGACGCCGTCGTCCGGGTACTTCGAGGCGGTCATGTATCCCTCGGCGCCGGCCACGGAGAACCTCGTCACTGTCGCCGGGCGGTGCTTCGGCAGGCGCTTGCGCACCGGGCGAGCCTCGTGCACGGTCTCTGCCGGAACCGGGGCGGCTGCCTTCGCCGCCCTGGCGTTGGCGACCGGCTGGCCCACCTTGCAGTTGTCGCGGTAGATCGCCAGCGCCTTCAGGCCGAGCCGCCAGCCCTCGAAGTAGATTCTCTCGATGTCCTCGACCGTCGCCGATTCTGGCATGTTGACGGTCTTGGAGATCGCACCCGAGATGAACGGCTGCACGGCCGCCATCATGCGCACGTGACCCATGGGCGCGATCGAGCGCTCGCCCATCGCGCAGTCGAACACCGAGTAGTGCTCGGTACGCAGGCCAGGGGCCCCGACGACGTGACCGTGCTCGGAAACGTACTCGACGATCGCCTCGACCTGCTCCACCTGATAGCCGAGAGTGCGCAGGGCACGGGGCACGGCCTGGTTGATGATCTGGAGCGAGCCGCCGCCCACCAGCTTCCTGAACTTGACCAGCGCCAGGTCAGGCTCGATGCCGGTCGTGTCGCAGTCCATCATCAGGCCGATGGTGCCGGTCGGCGCGAGCACGCTGGCCTGGGCGTTGCGCCAGCCGTTCTTCTCGCCGGTCTTGCCAGCGAGCTGCCACTGCTTCCTCGCCTCGCGGAGGATCTCGGCACTGTCGCTGCCGACGGCCTCCACGTTGTCGCAGGCCGCGGTGTGCTTACGGATGACCCGCTTGTGAGCTTCCGCGTTGCGCGCGTAACCCTGGTACGGGCCGAGCACCCCCGCGATCTCGGCAGAACGGCGGTACGCGGTGCCGGTCATCAGCGCGGTGATCGAGGCGGCCAGCGACCGGCCGGCGTCTGAGTCGTAAGGAATGCCTGAGGCCATCAGCATCGCCCCGAGGTTGGCGAAGCCAAGGCCGAGTTGCCGGTAGGCGCGTGAGACCTCGCCGATCTTGGCGGTCGGGAAGTCACCGAAGGAGATCGAGATGTCCATCGAGGTGGCGATGAACTCGATCGACTTCACGAAGCGATCGACAAGGAAGGTGCCGTCCGCGGCCATGAACTTCACCAGGTTCAGCGAGGCCAGGTTGCACGAGGAGTTGTCCAGGTGCATGTACTCGCTGCACGGGTTAGACGCGGTGATGCGGCCGCTCTCCGGGCAGGTGTGCCAGTCGTTGATCGTCGAGTCGTACTGGATGCCAGGGTCGGCGCATTCCCAGGCGGCTTGCGTCATCTTCCTGAACAAGGTCTTGGCGTCGACCTCGCCGAGCACGGTACCGTCCAGCCGGCCGTGAAGCTGGAACCTGTCGCCGTTCTCCACGGCCTCCATGAACTCATCGGTGACGCGCACTGAGTTGTTCGCGTTCTGGTACTGGACCGTGTAAATGTCCTTGCCGCCCAGGTCCATGTCGAACCCGGCGTCGCGGAGCGCGCGGATCTTCCGTTCCTCGTGGACCTTGGTCTCGATGAATTCCTCAATGTCCGGGTGGTCAACGTCGAGGATCACCATCTTGGCCGCGCGCCTCGTGGCGCCGCCCGACTTGATCGTCCCCGCGGACGCGTCAGCGCCGCGCATGAAGCTGACCGGTCCTGAAGCCGCGCCGCCACTTGACAGCAGTTCCTTGCTCGACCTGATACGGGAAAGGTTGACGCCTGCGCCCGAGCCGCCCTTGAAGATCAGGCCCTCTTCCTTGTACCAGTCGAGTATCGACTCCATCGAGTCATCGACGGCCAGGATGAAGCAGGCGCTGCACTGCTGCGGCGACGTCGTGCCGACGTTGAACCAGACCGGTGAGTTGAAGCTGAAGACCTGGTGCAGCAGCATCCACGTCAGCTCGTGATCGAAGAGCTCGGCGTCCGCTCCCGAGGCGAAGTAACCGTATTCGTCGCCCGCCCGCCGGTAGGCCGAGACCACCCGGTCGATGAGCTGGCGCAGGCTCCACTCGCGTACCG
>DATJLT010000054.1:0-4567 GCA_035509195.1 Streptosporangiaceae bacterium
GTGCCACAGAAAACAGACCGCCTCCGGCAGCGCCGGAGGTAAGGGTGAAACGGCGGTGTAAGAGACCACCAGCGCTCAGGGTGACCTGAGCGGCTCGGTAAACCCCACCCGGAGCAAGGTCAAGAGGGAGCGGCACCGGTAACGGTGCGTTCCTGCGCGAGCGACTGAGGGCGGCCCGCCCGATGCTCGCGGGTAGACCGCATGAGGCTGCCGGCAACGGCAGTCCTAGATGGATGGCCGCCGGCCCGCGCAAGCGGGCGCACAGAACCCGGCCTACAGGCCGACTCGCCCGCTGCCCAGGCCGCTGACCTGCGTTGCTTCGTAGCCGCTTGGCTCCCCGGGGCACATCGGGGGCACATGGCCTGACATGAAAGCTCTGTCCAAAGCGTCACGTGCCCGGCCAGTTGCCTCAGGAACAAGGTGCCCGTACAAGTCGACGGTTGTAGTGATCGATTTGCGGCCCAGCCAGTGAGAAACCTCAGAAATGGG
Source organism: Streptosporangiaceae bacterium (assembly GCA_035509195.1). GTDB lineage: Bacteria > Actinomycetota > Actinomycetes > Streptosporangiales > Streptosporangiaceae > Chersky-822. The sequence goes on from DATJLT010000054.1 coordinate 490, forward strand.
CACTCCTTCAGCCGAGCCGTGCTTGCGAAGGTATGGCGAAGATCATGAAAGGTCGTGTCGTCCGGCAGGCCGGCGGCATCGATTGCCGGGCGCCAAATCTTCCGGTTGTAGTAATCGCGGCGCACCAGGTTGCCACGCGGGGTGCGGCACAAGATCTGGTCGGGCGCCAGCTGAAGCTCTTCAACATGGTCAGTAATGGCGTCCTGAACAAACCGGGGGAGCGGCACTTCCCGAACTGAGGAAATCGTCTTAGGGGCGCCAGGCGCGGCTGCGCTGCGCGCAACCGCGCCTGGCGCTTCCCGCGTTGCGCTCTGGCTTGAGGCCCCGCTCGCGCGGGCGCGCCGGACCGCCGCACAAGACACGGCCTGCTTCTGGCTAGCTCTTCCTCCTTGTCTCGGTTATCCGGCGTCGGCCAGAACCCGCCAAGCGCGCTCGCTACGCTCGCGTCGCTGATGCGATGGCCTCTCGGCCACCCTTCACCGAACCCGGCCGAGAGTCGCCGGACGTGGCAGCTAGCAGAGGAAGGGCTAGCTGAAGTCTCTTTGCGGCCGTGTCATATGGTTGCCCGCTATGACCGAGTTCGCCCGTAGATCGGCACGAGTTATATTGCTCGATGCAGGAGACCGGCTTCTGTTGGTCCGCTCCGCCAGCTCAACGAGCAGGCCCGACGGCGGCCACGCCTGGTTCACGCCAGGCGGCGGCGTCGAGGACGGCGAGGATCTAGCCAGCACGGCAGCACGAGAACTGGAGGAGGAAACGGGCCTCGCCGTCGATCCCCAGGACTTGCGCCTGGTCGCCTTCGCCACCGGCACTGCCGACCTCGGTTGGGCCAAAGGCCTGTTCAGGGATGACTTCTTTGTGTGCCGCGTAGCCAGTCACGAGGTCGACGTCACGGGACTGACCGAGTTCGAAAGAACGCACTACGCCGGACATCACTGGTGGACACACGCCGAGCTGGCGGCCACCGATGAGACCGTCTACCCGAATGACCTTGCCGATCTTGTGGCAGAACTGATCGCCGGCCGGGTGCCGGAAACACCGATAGCCCTCCCTTGGCATCACTAACGCCACCAACCACTTGCACGACCACCGGCCAGAGATGAGCACTCATGACAGCTTTCGATGATGCCGAGCGTCGAATGCGGGCCGGCACGGCGGAGGCCTTCGAGCGCACCTACGCCAGGATCTGCGCCTACCCGGTGTCTCTGCTGCTCGATGCTGCCGGGGTCGAAGCTGGGGTCAAAGTCCTTGATGTCGGGACCGGGACGGGCACTGTGGCGGTAGCCGCGTGTGCGCGTGGAGCGACGGTAACCGCGGTGGATGCCGACCCGGACATGGTGAAGCTAGCCCAGGCAGCTACCAAAGGTGTGCCGGTGAAAGTCGCCGCGCTGCCAAGCCTGCCGTTTACCGACGAGCAGTTCGATGCCGTCGTCGCAAACTTCGTCCTGAACCATGTCGGCAGGCCACTTCCGGCTCTGCGCGAACTGCGGCGGGTGACCAGGCCGGGAGGCAGGGTTGCGGTGACGATCTGGGCACATCCTGGCGGCAGCGGGCAGAAGCTGATCGGCCGTGCTGTCCAGGCGGCAGGCGTGTCGAGGCCTGACGACCTGCCGTTCCTCGCGCCTGAGGACGATTTTCCGCGGACGGCGGAAGGGCTTGCCGACCTGCTTGCAGCAGCCGGCCTGGCCGAGGCATCATGCCAGGTCGTCGAGTGGGAGCACCGGGTCGCGGCAGACGACTGGTGGTCAGGTCCCGCCGCTGGCGTGTCTTTCTTTGGCCATCTCATCGTGTGCCAGGCGCCGGAGAAGATCGCTGAGATCAAGTGGCACTATGACGAGTTCAGCAGCGAATTCGCTGCGCCCGACGAGATGCTGGCACTACCGCATGTCGCCCTGGTCGCAACCGGGCGCGCCTTACGCCGGACGCTATCGGCCTGAGGCCACGACGTTGGCATCGGTCCGGCGTAACTTGTAAACGGATTGTAAACGGCGCACGCGCGAACGGGGCCTGGCGACTGAGACGCAACCGGCTCAGCCGAGGGCCTGGGAACGGTTCTCGTCGATCGGCCTGGGGCTGCTGGGCCGCAATGATCGCCTCACCCATCGGTCCGGCGGAGGAAACAGGCATACCTGCGCGATCTCAGCAGTCAAGCCAGCCTGAGGATTGAGCGGGTCAGCGGCGCCGAAGTCGTAGTTAGGTGCGGCCTCAGGCAAGCCGGAGGTGTGCGTCGCCAGCCGGCGAAGAGTGATCGCGCCGTTCGGCCCAGCAACGAGCCAGCGGCCGACCAGATCATCCAGCTGAACAGTCCCATCTCCGCTAGCAGCTGCAGGAGCGTTCCAGTCATCGTTTTGGTGATCGAGGCGATCTCGAACCGCCAACATGGACTGCCTGCGATCAGCTGCCGGGGCACATTCGGGGCACATCGGTGTCGGCGACAGGTGGGGGATCGCAAGAAGCGTCGAGATCTCAACCGCAGCTGCGCGCGGGCGTATCCGACTATGCCCGCGCTAGCGAGGACCCCGGCACAGAACCCGGCCTACAGGCCGACTCGCCCGCCGCCCAGGCCGCTGACCAGCAGCGCTATGGTGCTCGGATGATCGACCATGTATACATCTCAGTGACCGATATCGAGAACTCGCTTGCCTTCTACTCGGAATCCTTGAAACCACTCGGCTGGCACGAGTGTGGCAGCTACAGTTCCGCATCCGGTCCTGATGGCGTCCCGGACCTGTTCGGACTCTGTGACGACGTCTACGGCACTGGCAATGGGGTCGGATCGAGCATCTGGCTCAGGCAGCGCCAACTGGGTGAGACAGGCCTCTACCTCGGGGTCGTCTGCACGAGTAACCAGGCCGTCGATGCCGCATACGCAGCTGCGATCAAAGCAGGCGGTATCGACGAGGGCGAGCCAGCCGAGCGTACGTACTTCGCCCCCGGCTATTACGCCGCCAACGTTGCCGACTTCGACGGCAATCGACTGGAGTTCGTCCATAAGGCATGGAATCCTCAGCGCTGACGAGCCGCAGTGACGACGCGGGTCACGCCAGGTCGTGCTCGCGGGCATAGCGGATCGCGGCGGCGCGGTCGGCCGAGCCTGTCTTGGCGAAGATCCGGTTGATGTGGCTCTTGACGGTGTGCGAGCTGACGTACAGCTCGGCCGCGATGGCAGGGTTGGTCATGCCCTGGGCGATCATCGAGAGGATCTCGGCCTCGCGCTGTGTCAGCCCATCCGGCAGCTTGCGCTCAGCCGGTTTGGCCTGCTGCCCCGCTGCCGCCGCGACGAGCGTTGCGTGGACGGCCGGATCCAAGACCGACAGGCCAGTAACGGCGCCTCGCAAGGCCTGGGCGATGTCGGTACGCTCGGCGTCTTTAGTGAGGTAGCTGCGGGCGCCGGCCTGCAGCGCCGTAATGACCGACGAGTCGTCTGCGTAGGTGGTCAGCACCACGATGGCGACCTCCGGGTGCAGGGCAGTCAGGCGCCGCGTGGTCTCGATGCCGTCCAGCACCGGCATGTGCAGGTCCAGCAGGATCGCGTCCGGGCTGGTCTCGGCGACGCGGTCGAGTGCCTGCTGGCCGTTCGCCGCGGCTCCGACCACCTCAATGTCCGGCAGCAACCCGAGCATCACCGACAGGCCCTCGCGCACGGTGGCCTGGTCGTCTGCGACGACGATCCGAAGTGCCGGCGCCAGATCGGTCCCGGTCATTAACATCCCCCGGTCATATCGGCACCGTAGCCTCGACGACCCAGTCGCTGCCCTTCCGGCCGGCGCTCAGCGCGCCGTTCAGGAGGAGCAGTCGCTCGCGCATCCCGGCAAGGCCGTAGCCGCCGTTCACCGTGGTGAGCGCAGGTGAGAGATCACTATCGCCCGGCTCGGTCAGGTGGTTGCTTACCACCAGGCGGGTGGTGGAGCCCGTGTAATCGAGCTGCATCTCGATTGGCTGGCACGGGGCGTGCTTGGCGGTGTTGACCAGGGCCTCCTGCGCCGCCCTGGTGATGGCGAGTCCGACGTCTGGCGACAACGGCCGCGGCTCGCCGTTGACCTCGAAGCGCACCGGCGCGCCGTGCCGGCGCTGGTGG
>DATJLT010000055.1:0-14563 GCA_035509195.1 Streptosporangiaceae bacterium
CGTTCGCGGTCGGGAAGTGGCACCTGGTCCAGATGGAGGACGCCTCGGCGGCCGGGCCCTACGACCAGTGGCCGACCCAGCGCGGCTTCGACCGGTTCTACGGCTTCCTCGACGGCGAGACCGACCAGTTCCACCCCGAACTGACCTACGACCAGCACAGGATCGACCCGCCTGACACTCCCGGCTATCACCTGACTGAAGATCTCGTCGATCAAGCCATCAGCTTCGTGCACGACTCGAAGTCGATCCGCCCTGACCGGCCGTTTTTCCTTTACCTGGCGACGGGGGCAACGCACGCACCGCATCAGGCACCGCCCGAGTACCTGGCCAAGTACCGTGGCGCGTTCGACGAAGGCTGGGACGCGGCCAGGGAAAAGTGGTTCGCCAGGCAGCGGGAAATGGGCCTGGTACCGCAGGAGACCGAACTCGCTCCGCGCAACCCTGGCGTACTTGAATGGTCATCGCTGCCCGAAACCCACCGGCGCCTCGCGGCCAGGCTTCAAGAGGCCTTCGCCGCGTACCTCGATCACACCGATGCCCAGATCGGCCGCCTGGTTGAGGCGCTTACCGGCCTCGACCAGCTTGACAACACCCTGATCCTGCTCCTGTCAGACAACGGCGCCAGCCAGGAAGGCGGCCAGTTCGGCCTGCTGCACGAGTGGAAGTACTTCAACTTCCTGAACGAGTCGCCCGACGCCGCGATGGCGAAACTCGATGACATCGGCGGCCCTGACTCCCACACCAACTACCCGTGGGGCTGGGCTCAGGCAGGCAACACGCCGTTCAAGTGGTACAAGCAGAACACCCATGAAGGCGGCGTCCACGTGCCGCTGATAGTGCACTGGCCAGCCAGGATCGCCGGCCGCGACCGCGGCGGTCTCCGCGATCAGTTCCACCATGTCAACGACCTCGCGCCGACCGTCTATGACCTGCTTGGCGTTGTCGCTCCCGAGGTGTACAGGGGATACGCCCAGCTTCCTGTCACCGGCACTTCCATGACCTACACACTGGCGGGAAGCAGCGAGCCGACGCGCAAGCAGGTCCAGTACTTCGAGATGATGGGGCACCGCGGCATCTACGCCGACGGGTGGAAGGCTGTTACCAGGCATGCGCCCGGCACCCCTTACGACGCCGACAACTGGGAGCTCTATCACGTAGAGACCGACAGGTCCGAGTGCGTGAACCTGGCCGAGTCCGATCCCGACCGGCTCGCCGGCCTAGTGGAACTGTGGTGGGAACAGGCACGCGAGCACGGCGTGCTGCCGCTCGATGACCGCTCGATCGAGCTCTTCGGCGGTCGTGACCTCGCCCTCGCGACCCAGACCAGCCGCGGGCTTGCGGGCCTGGCCGGAGCCGGAGCGTCGAGGTCGGGCAAGTACTTCTCGCCGCACCCCGCCGACCGGCATTACGTTTACCGGCCGCCCATGTCGCCGCTGCCCGTGCAGGCCGGCCCGAGGATCGGCGGCCGTCCCTGGGACCTGTCCGCCACGATCGACCGGCCAGCCGGCGCGGAAGGCGTGCTGTTCGCCACGGGGAACCAGAACTCCGGGCTCAGCGTCTTCATCCAGGACGATCGCCTGGTATTCGACTACAACTGTTTCGGCGACCATTTCACCGGCGAGTCAGAGGTAACGGTGCCGGAAGGAGAGTCGGTCGTAGGCGTACGGTTCCGCCGCACCGCAGGCACCGCAGGCGAGGCAACGCTCGTCATCGACGGCACTGACCGCGGCCGGGTCGAGATACCTTACGTCATGCTGATCTTGTCAAGCATCGGGCCAAGCATCGGCTTCGATCACGGCTCGCCAGTCAGCCGCAGGTATGCGAGCCCGTTCCCGTTCAGCGGCCGCCTCAAGCGGCTCGACGTGCAGATCATCACGAACCCGCCGACGGCCAGTCAGCTACAGGCCGCAGAAGCCAGGGAAACGATGTCGCGGCAGTGACCGGCCGGTTACCTGAATGCCGGGTAAGACGGCAGTTCGGCAGCCCGCCACGACTCGGTGCTTGTGAGCAGCCGCCTCATCAGCATCGAGATCGCGGGCAGTTCCCCTGTCCCTTCAAGCTCGGCCAGCAGCGACTGCCAACGGTAGCGCAGCAACTGCCTGGCCGTCGGCGCCCGGCGCTCTGCCTGGTTCATGGACCCGTCCGCGGCCAGCGACGGCCCGAGCAGGTGCGTCGTCCCGTGCAGCGTCCACGCGGTCATCGCCAGCCGCATGCCGTGCAGCCAGCTCTCCTCATCGGCCAGGCTCGGGTAGACGCCGGTCACTAGCTCACGGTAAACGGCCTCCGAACGAGCTGCGAGCGCAGCCGGCAGCCGGAAGACGCACCAGCACGAACTGAACGGCATCCGCAGGTATGCGGCGTCGAGGAATACGGAATGAAACTCCGCGCTCTCGAAGTCAATGAACCTGACGCCAGCGGCGGTGACCAGGTTGTTGTCCGGGCAGATGTCTCCAGGGGAAAACACCAGGCTCTGGCGGGGTCCGAGCAGAGCGGCGACCTCCGCGAGGTCATCGGCCAGGCCAGCAGGTACCTCGATGCCCTGTTCCCTGAGCAGGTCAGGGACCAGCCAGATCCGCCGCAGCAGCCAGTGCGTGGCAGGCGGCCGTACTCCGAGGCCCGCCTGGTGACCGGCGAGCACGGTTTCGAACTCATGCTCGCGTCCTGCGGTGCTGACCGCGAGCCGCCCGCACGCCGCCGCCCAGTCGAGCATGGCCTGTTCCGCTGCCACGGCCGGCGAGCCGAGCAGCAAAGCGGCGAGACTCGGGGCATCCCCCAGGTCGGTCATGACGATAAGGCGTGCGGACGGATCGCTCGCCAGCAAGTCAGGACCGGTGCCCGTGCCGCTGGTGAACTCCAGGCCCGCCGCTTCTGCCGCGAACCCCTCGGCGCCCTCATCGCCCGCCGGATAGGTCTTGACCACGACCGTGGTTCCCTCAGGGATCCGGCATCGCAGCACTGAAGACCGGTCGCTGCTCACCAGGAAGACCGGGTCGCTAAGGGGCGCCGCGAGGGCGGCGGAAGCGGTCGCGAGAAGGTCGGTCACGGCGCGCCAGCCAATCATGCCTTCGTGCCGGGATGCAACTCGGCAAGGGCATGCGACTGGCACCAAAGTCGCATAGACTCCCATGTCAGGTAGCGTGACACTGTCCCCAGGGGATTCCAGCTCATGACATGTGCAGCTTGTCACGCCCCGGTCGGCGACAATGGCCGGTTCTGCCCCATGTGCGGGACGCCGGTCCTGGCTGCCAGCGGCGCGCGCGAGGCCAGGAAGAACGTCGCGATCCTGTTCATGGACCTCGTGGACTCAACGGCACTGGCCGAGTCCCTCGATCCCGAGCCGCTAAGCCAGATTATGCATCGCTATTTCAGGGTCGCTGCCGCCGCGATCTCCGCTCACGGCGGGGTGGTCGAGAAGTTCATCGGTGACGCGGTCATGGCGGTCTTCGGCGCCACCGTCAGTCATGAAGACGATGCCCTGCGCGCGGTGCGGGCGGCGCTCGAAACCGTCGAGCACGTCGGTGAGCTGAGCGAGGGTCTCAGGAAGACCCACAAGGTCACGCTGCAGGTCCGGTGCGGCGTCTGTTCTGGCGAAGTCATCGCGATCACGAACCCGGCAGGCGAAGTCCATGTTGTCGGCGACCCGGCGAACACCGCCTCCAGGCTGCAGACGTCCGCGCCGCCCGGGCAGGTCCTCGTGGACACCGCGACCGCCAGCATGATCAGGACCTCGGTCGGCATCGAGCCGGTGCCCGCGCTTCAGCTCAAGGGCAAGGCCAAGCCGGTTCCTGCCTGGCGGGTCACGGGCAGGGAACCGGCGCAGGACGCGGCCGTGCAGGTTTCTGCTCCGCTGATCGGCAGGGAAAGCGAGCTGACCGAGCTGAGATCGGCCTTCAGGCAAGTGACCAGGCGCAACCGGCTCTGCCTTGTCACGCTCCTCGGCATGCCGGGCATTGGCAAGTCACGGCTGGTGCGCGACTTCGTCGCGACCTTCGGCCCGGCCGACGTCACCGTCCTCGCAGGCAAGTGCTCCGCGTACGGCCGTGGCATTACCTACCAGCCCTTGGCTGAAATGCTCGTTGCGAGCGGATGGGCGGAACAGGCCAGGGAAATGGCGGCGGCCGGCGGCGACGCGGCACGCGCCGCCAAGAGCCTCGCCAGCATCATGGGGGGGAAAGCCCCGATCGCGTCCGAGCCGGCCGGAATCGAGGAGATTTCCTGGGCCGTCAGGTACCTGCTCGCTCAGCTTGGGCAGAAGAAGCCCGTGATCATGATCTGGGAGGACCTCCAGTGGGCGGAAGCGACGCTGCTTGACATGATCGACGATGTCGTCAACTGGCTCACCGACGTTCCCGTGCTTGTCTTGTGCGTGTCCAGGCTGGACCTGCTCGACTCGCGCCCGTCATGGGCCGCGGGCAAGCCGAGCGCGCTGACCATGGAGATCGGGCCGCTGAACCAGGCGGAGAGCGTGCAACTCGTCGCCGAGATCGCGATGCGGGAAGAAGTCAGCGCGCACCAGGCAGAAGTCCTGTGCGAGCGCGTGGCGTCGGAGTGCGAGGGCAATCCGCTGTTCGCCGAGCTGATGCTCGACGTCTTCGCCGACGAGGCCTGTCAGAGGGCGAAGCTGCCGCCGACGATCACGGCCCTGATGACCGCCCGCCTCGATCAGCTACCGCACGACGAACGCGAACTGCTCGAGGTCGCGGCGGCGATTGGCCGTGACTTCTCATTGACGGCGCTCACCGGGATATTCGACGCAGAGCATGCCGCGGGCCGAAGCGCGCCGGCGAACCCGCCGGAAGTGCTCGACCGCCTGGTCAGGCGCCGCATCCTCACCAGGGACGTGGCCGGCGGCTACCGCTTCGTCCAGGTACTGATGCGCGATATGGCCTACCAGCTTTCGCCGAAGACAAGGCGCGAGCGCTGGCATCTGCTGCTGGCCGCGCAGCTTGCCGAGGCCGGCGGGCAACTTGAACTGGCCCGCCATGTGGAGGACGCGAGAAAGCTGCAGCTAGAGCTGCGTCCTGGCGACAGTGAACTGCCAGAACGCGCAGGGCAAGCGGCGGAGATCCTGATCGCCGAGGGCGAGACGGCCTTGCACCGCCGTGACCTGCCAAGCGCCGCCGCCCTGCTCGAGCGCGGGCGCGGGCTGCTGGCCGCTGATGACGAGCGCCAGGTCCCTCTCATGCTTTACATCTCCGACTGCCTGAGCCAGCTTTCCGATCCGGCGCAGGCGGTCGCTGCCGTCAGCGTGCTCGCGGAAACGACCGATCTGGCGCGGGCAGGCGGCGGCCTCGCTGACCGCAGGCGGCAGGCGGTCTGCCGGGTGCAGCTCGGGATCCTCGAGCTCAGGCTGGAATTGCGGAGCGCGGAAGAGACCGCCGGGCTGACCGGTCAGCTAGCCGCCGAACTGGAAAGCCTGGAACGGTCGAGCGGCGAGCCCGAGGATCGCGCCTGGTGCCGTCTGCACCAGCTTCGTGCCTACTTGCATCAGGCAGCAGAGGCGAGCGCCAGGGCCGAGGCGGAGTTCAGGCTGGCCCTCGAACGGGCCAGGGCGGTTGAGGACAGTTACGAGACCGACCGGATGCTGGTGGCGATCTGCGAACTCGCGCAGTGGACGCAGGCACCCGTCGGCGCCAGCCTGAAGCTGTGCGCCGAGATGTCTGAGCGTTTCGCGACCAACCGCGTGCTGCTCCTGCCCGTGCTGCTGACCATGGCCAGGCTGCGGGCCGTCTCCGGCGACCTGGCTGGCGCCAAGGCCGCACTGAGCCAGGCCAGCGAGTACACCGCCGACCTGCACATCGACCTGGCCGAGGTCGTCATTACCGCGGTCAGTGGCCTCGTCGACTCGCTGGCCGGCGATCATCGGGGCGCCGAAGCCGGCTACCGGCGCAGCCACGCGCTGCTACTCCAGATGGGCCGCTCAGGTGACGCTCTCGCGTACGAGGCCTATGCGGCCAGGGAGATTTTCGAGCAGGGCAACGTGAACGGCGCCCAGCAGGCCGCCGATCGGCTCGCCACCGGGGCGGCAGCGATGGACCTGCGCTCCAGGATTATTGTGAACGCTCTCAGAGCCAGGATCGCATCGGTTCGCGGGCAGCCGGCGCAGGCACTTTACCTGGCCGGGGATAGCACGAAACTTAGCGAGGAGACCGACGATCTATGCTTGCAGGGCGACTGTTACGCCGACCTGGCCATCGCGGCCACGGCAGCCGGGCGCCCGGGCACTGCCGCTGCGGCGGCCAGGACGGCGGTTGACCGTTATGAGGCCAAAGGCGCCAGCCTGCTGGCCGGGCGCGCACGGCGACTGATCGCGGGAGCGTGATTTGACGCGGGAACCTGGCCAGCCAGGCGAATCCGACCTGACAGGCAACCCGCCGTGGCGCCGGCCGCCGAGGCATCACTTTCCTGGCATTCCGGCCTGGGGGGCGCCGACCACCACCTTGCGTGACGAGAAGTTCGGCGTCAGCGATTTCGAGCAGGTCACGCCCGAATGGGCCTGGGGCGGCTCGGACGGCGATGGCGTGCGGATCGCCGTACTAGACAGCGGCGTGGACGGCTCGCATCCGATGGTCACCAGACTGGCCAGGTCCGTGGGCATCGTGCCGGACGACAAGGGCGAGTTCACCGTCGTCGATTGCGAGCCGACAGACACCGCCGGCCACGGCACCGCGTGCGCGGGAATCATCAGCTCGATCGCGCCGGCGGCATCGCTGACCTCGGTGCGGGTGCTTACCAACGGCAGGCACGGCACGGGCGCCGGCCTGATCGCCGGCCTGCGCTGGGCAGTCGACGAAGGATTCGACGTCATCAACATGAGCCTGTCGACAGGGAAACCGCAATTCGTTCTTGCCCTGCACGACCTGGCGGACGAGGCCTATTTTCGCCGGTGCGTGCTCGTCGCATCGGCACACAACTTGCCGGTCCGCAGCTATCCCTGGCCGTTCGCGTCGGTAATTTCCGTTGCTAGCCACGACGAACCCGACTCGACGGTCTTCTATTACAACCCGTCGCCGCCGGTAGACTTCTTCGCACGCGGCATGCGGGTCGACGTCGCCTGGCCGGGAGGAAAGCGGATTCGCAGCACGGGTAATAGCTTTGCCACGCCGCACATCACTGGGCTGTGCGCGCGTATTCTCAGCAAGCACCCGATGCTTACCCCCTTTCAGCTGAAGTCTGTGCTTTATCTGACCGCCAGCAATGTGACCCAGCGCACGGGAGGCGACGATGCCAAGCACTAACGGGGCGGATACCACTGGCTCTGATATCACCGAGCGCAGCCTGCTGCAATCGGTTGTAGAGGTGGCGCGCAGCGTTTTCGGCGCAGCGGCCGCGTCGGTGTTCCTGCTCGATGAGGAGACCGATGAGCTGGTCTTCGAGGCCGTCGCCGGGGAAGGCGAGGATCACCTGGTAGGTACGAGGTTCCCGAGCGGCACCGGCCTGGCTGGCTGGGTAGTGATGTCTGGCCAGGCAATGCTCGTCGACGACGTCAACGACAGCCCGCAGTTCGCCCGTGACGCGGCCGAGTCCACTGGCTTCGTGCCGAGCAGCATCATGGCCGCACCGCTGATCAGGAACGGCGAGTGCATTGGAGTGCTCGAGGTGCTCGACCGTGGCAGCAGGCCAAGGGGCGATCTGTCCGACGTGGACCTGATCGGCCTGCTGGCCACGGAGGTCGCGCTCGGCCTCGAACTGCTGATCAGGCTGCGCTGGCGAAGCGGGCATCGCGAACTCGGGCGCACCAGAGCGGGGGAAGATGACTTCGACGTGCTCAGCCGGATCACCCAGCGCCTGCCGTATGCCAGGGAACCTATCGCATCCACGGTGAGCAGGCTCCTGGCCACTGCCGATGACCTGCTCGCGGACGAGGACGCGCAAGCACCTGGCGTCTCACGCTGAGCGGGAGCGGGGCGCCGTTCGCCGCCCAGCTCAGCGGCGGGTACGTTCTCGACGCGCGCCGTGCGCGCACCGGCGCCCGGACGACGGCAAGGGCTCAGGGAGAGCCGGCTGTGCTGCTCGTGAGCCGGGCGGCGGACCGCGAGCTTGACCTCGTCGGGCAGCGGCTGGCGGCAGCCGGAATTCCGGTCGAACGGCTTGATGCCGAGTCGGCCGCCGACGCCGGCCTGGTCGTGGACGCTGACCGCGCGACGGTGCGGATCGCGGACCGCTGGATCGCCCCGTCGGTGACCTGGATCAGGCACTTCACCGCCCGCGCGATGCCGGAGCAGCAAGGTGCCGCAACGCGGATCTTCACCGGGCAGTCCTGGCAGGCACTGGCCGACCAGCTCGGTGCGGTCTCTTCGTCGAAGCTGACCGGGCGCGGTCCAGGAATGCTCGACCAGCTCGTCGCCGCCCGCCGGTGCGGGATCGCCGCACCCCGTACGATCGTGACCGCCGACCTGGCACGGGCACGCGAACTACTCAACGGACCTCGCGTAGTCATCAAGGCGGTTCATCAGCACTTCGTCGAAGCTTCGCCCGGCCTGCTCACCGGAGTGTTCCCTCAGGTCACCGACCTCGGCAGCCTTTCGGCGAGCCCGGGCCCCGGCGGTCCGCCTGTCGTGGTGCAGGACTACGTCGAGCATGATCAGGAGATCCGCGCCTACTTCACCAGGGGGGAAATCACGGCCTTCAGGATCAGCAAGGACTATCCGGCTCAGCTCTGGCTTGAGCCTGAACTGGTGAGCGCCGGGCAAATCGAACCGCCGCCGGTCATCAAGGAAGCCGTCCGCGCACTCGCCGGCGCGATGGCACTCGAATATGGCGCATTTGACTTTCTCAGCGCGCAAGGTATTCCGATTTTTCTCGAGGTTAACGTGAGCGGTGACTGGCGCTGGCTGGAAACGAAGACAGGCACCCCCGCAGTTACGAACGCGGTGAGCTCCATGCTGGCCGGCCTGCATAGGGAAGCGGCAGGAGTCTCACGGAGCCCGGTCAACCCCATTAGCTTCCTGACCGGTTGACAAGGCGGTTTGCGCGTTATAGGACGTTCATCGACAGACTGTCGCGACAATCTCAGAGGCGCAGATGTCATATCCAGTCCTGAGCGACCAGATTTTCGACGTCACCGCCCATCAAATGCCCGACCCTGAGTTCTGTCCGTTCTGCGGCAGCCCGCTCGATGAAGGTCACTCCCCCGCCGGCGATATCGTGCTGAAGTCGACGCTGCCCGAGCCGATCGCCGACGCCCTCAGGCGCGTTTCCGCGCTTTCGCCGCGCGAACTCGCCGTCTTCGAACTGCTCGGCCTTGGCTATGACAACCGGACACTCGCGCGCATGCTTCACGTCAGCGAGCGGACCGCGAAACGCCACGTCACCGCCATCCTCGCCAAACTCGGACTCAAGTCCCGCCTCCAGGCAGGAATCGCCGCGCTGCTTACCGCCTCCCTGAACCGTACCGATCCGCCGGGGATCGACCAGTGACAAAGACCGAGCGCGCGGCCGCCAAATCGCCCAGATCGCCTGCGCCCCCCTATGCCCGCGCTGGCCGTCTTAGATGCGGTCCCCCGGCCTGACCAGCCCGGTCTCGTAGGCGAAGACCACGAGCTGTGCACGGTCCCGCGCGCCCAGCTTGGCCATCATCCGGTTGACGTGAGTCTTGGCGGTCAGCGGGCTAATGAACAGCGCCGCGGCGATCTCGTCGTTGCTGAGGCCGGCCGCTACTTTGGCGAGCACCTCACGCTCCCTGTCTGTGAGCACCGACAGGGACGCCACGTCGACCGGGCGCGACGGGCCTCGTCTGGCGATGCTGGAGATGAGCGTGCGGGTAACGCTCGGCGACAGCAGTGCGTCACCGTCCGCGACCACCCGTATGGCCGTGACGAGGTCCTCCGGTTCTGTGTCCTTGACCAGGAAGCCGCTCGCGCCGGCCCTGATCGCCTCGAACACGTACTCGTCCGCCTCGAAGGTAGTAAGGATGATGACGCGCACGCCGCCGAGGTCAGGGGCCGCGACGATCCGCCTGGTCGCCTCGAGCCCGTCCGTGCCTGGCATCCGGATGTCCATGAGCACCACATCGGCCCGCAGCGAGCGGGCCAGTTCGACGGCGGTTGCCCCGTCCGGCGCCTCGCCGACGACCTCGATGTCTGGCGCCGACCCCGCCAGTACCCGCAAGCCGGCTCTGACCAGCGCCTGGTCGTCCGCTAGCAGGACCCTGATCACGGCTGGCCAGCCGCGGTGACGGCGGGGTCGGGCGCGACAGCCCGTGCGGCGGCCACCGGCAGGCGGGCGCGGACGGCAAAGCCGCCGCCCGTTCTGGGCCCCGCATCCAGGGTGCCGCCGAGAACGGCCGCCCGTTCCCTCATCCCGGCGAGCCCGGCTCCTGTTCCCTCGCTGAACGACTGAGGCGTGACCGCGGCACCGTCATTGATGATCTCTACGCGCAGGAACCCGGCCTCCTGCCGCACGCACACTCTGGTGGCGACCCGGCCCGCGTGCCTGACGACATTAGTCAGCGATTCTTGCACGATGCGGTAGGCGGCCAGCGCGACGGGCGGTGGCAGTGACGCTGACGTCGCGGCCGGTTCAAGCGCCGGCTCAAGCGTGGTCGGGGTGCCTGCCGCGGTGGTGGCCTCGACCAGCGCGCCGATGGCCCGCAGATCTGGCACCGGCACGGCCGGATCGCTGCCGTCAACCTGCCGCAGCACGTCGAGAATGGCCCGCAGTTCACGCAATCCTGATTTGCTCGCCGCGCGGATCGCCGAGATCGCCTCGGCCGCGCTCGCCGGATCGGTGGCCAGTTGCATGCTGGCCGCGCTGGCCTGAATATTGATCATCGCCATCGAGTGCGCGACCACATCGTGCAGTTCGCGCGCGATCCGCATCCGCTCGGCATCCACGCGCCTGCGAGTCTCCGCCTCTCGCGCCTGCTCGGCCCGTGCGGCCCGGTCAACCTCCGCCGCCAGCCACTGCCGGCGTGCCGCGACGTAGCCGCCCACCGCGCCGGCCGCGAGCAACTCAGGCCACATCGTGGCGTTCGGGCCGCCAAGCCAGCCGAACGGCCCTAGCGTCCCCTCAGTGACGAAGATGGCGACGGCACCAGCGAACCCGGCGGCGACCGCGACGCGACGCGGTCTGGTCAGCGCGACGCAGTACACCGCCACGATGACAGGAACGAGCGCGGCACCGTCGATCTGCCCGAGCGAGGCCCATCCGACCGCGCCCGCCACCGTCAGCCAGAAGACCAGGAGCGGACGGCTCTCGCGCCAGAACAGGCCGACAACTGGCACCGCGAGCAGCAGGTAGGCGACCAGCGGCGGGTGGCTGGTCAGGTGCAGGCCACCGTAATGGTGCGCCGGGTTGGCTTCGACGTAGGCACCGGCCAGGGTCAGCGCGGCCACCATCGCGACCCCGGCGGTGACCCGCCAGTGCCCGTGCCGCTCGGCCATGCCTGAAGTCTCCATCACCGGGAGCGTATATCCGGTGCCCGATCCGCGTCATCGTCCCGGTGCGGGCCTTCCGGCTACCGCGCCGGGAGTACGCACTACTGCCGCTGCGGCAGTTCAGCCGCCCGCCGCTGGACGATGCCCGATGAGCATGGCGAAGGACAGGCTGCTGAGTAGCGGCACGAGCGGATGCCGCCAGCTACCTGAAGGAGCAAACCGATGCTTACCTCTGCTACCGCACGTACCACGGCCGCCCACGACGTCAGGCCGGGCCGGGCCAGGGCGCTGTGCGCCGCGGGCGGCGCTGCCGCCGCCGTTCTCGCCTGGCTCGTCGAAGTCCCGCTGCTTGGCATCCACCTGAGCTTCCAGTTCGGCGCAGGCCAGGTCCAGACGATCTCGGCCCCCCAGGCCGCAGGAGTCGCCCTCGCCGCCGGCCTGCTCGGCTGGCTGTTGCTAGCCGTCCTCGAGCGGCGGACCGTGCGGGCCAGCCGTTACTGGGTCGCGATCGCCCTGGTGGCGCTGGCCGCGTCGCTGGCGCTGCCGCTCGTCGCGGCGACAACTACGTCGGCGATCATCGGGCTGATCGTGATGCACCTCGCGGTGGGCATCGCGGTGATCCCGCCCCTGGCGCTCACCGCCCGGCCGAAGTAGACCTGATCGGGGCGCCTGGCGTCCCGCCGCCGGGAGACCGGGCTGCGGCACCGCGGCCCGGCATCGGCCTGCCATGCTCCTCGTCTTCAAGCGCGGGCGGGACCCACCTGCCGTACCTTGCGATTGCGAGCAACGCGATGCGGTCTGGCGTGAGCGCGACCGCGGTGTTCCGCAAGGCCACGGCGATCGGCGAGCGTAGCTGCTGGCCGAATCGGAGCTGCCAGGTCGCTGCACGGGACATTGCCTGGGTACGAGCTCGGCGTTCGCGGTCGTACCTGGAGAGCGCCGTAGCCACGTTGCCGGCCCGGCTGACCGCTGCGGCGAGCACTATTGCGTCTTCGAGTGCCTGGCCTCCGCCCTGCCCGAGGTTGGGCGTCATCGCGTGCGCGGCGTCGCCGAGCAGGACGACGCTGCCTTGGTAGTAGCTGTCAAGTTTCGGTAGCCGGTAGATGTCGTGGCGCAGTACGGCCCGCGGCGGGGTATGAGCGAGGACCGCCGGAATCGGCTCGTGCCAGGTGCCAAATCGCGCGCGCAGGTCGCGAAGCTCGTCGGGGTTGCGCTGGGCTTCGTCAGCGTTCGCAGCGGCATACCAGTATGTGCGTCCGTCCACGATGGGCATCACGCCGAATTCGGTGCCTTGGCCCCAGCTCAGGCTCATCTCCGTTACTACCGCTTCCGACGAAGGCGCCGTGATGGCGCGCCAGGTCGTGGATCCGGAGTAGACCGGAGCCGGCGCATCGGGCCAACGCTGGGCGCGAACCCAGCTGTGCACGCCGTCGGCACCCACGACCAGGTCGGCATGCAGCACCGCATCGTGGTCCAGGTGCCGGAAGTGAACCTCTGCCGGCCCGCCATCCGCGCCCCCGATGACGCCGGTCGTCGCCACGCCGGCGAGAAGGCTCTCGGCAGGTAGCGCGTCGCGCAGGATTCTGTGCAGTACAGCGCGATGGACAACGACTGCGGTGGTGCCCATCCGCGCCTCCAGGCTCGCGCCGTCCCCATCGATCCGCGATAGCCACCGGCCGGCCGGGTTACGCATCCCGAGTGCGAGCATTGGCAGGCCGCTACCCCGTACCGCGTCGCCGAGTCCGATCGCGTCGAGGCAGCGCAGCCCGTTGGACATCAGCGTGATGCCGGCGCCGATTTCGCCGAACCTCGCGGCCCGCTCGAGTACCGTGACCCGCCAGCCGACCTGGCGCAGCGCCACGGCGGCGGTCAGCCCGCCGATCCCGCCACCTACTACGACAGCGGACCTGCCGCTCATCCTGGACGTCTCACTAGCCATGGTCCCGGCACCTCGCTTGCGTAGACGGGGGGCCTGGCGTGGCGGCAATGCGCCGCGCGCTACCGTCAGGCCAAGATCGGAGCTTCTCTGGGCTGCGTACCGCCCAGACGTGGGTGATCCGGTTGCCGGTCACCGCGAACGCCACCACCGTGACGGTGGTGCCGGCCTGCTGAACCACCAGGCCAGGCTGGCCGTTGACGTTGCGTTCCAGTATCGTCAGGTCGCCTGTCTTGGCGGCGATGCCGAGCGCGTAACGCGCGACCTGCTCGCGGCCCTCGATCGGCCGGAGCGCGGCC
Source organism: Streptosporangiaceae bacterium (assembly GCA_035509195.1). Lineage (GTDB taxonomy): Bacteria > Actinomycetota > Actinomycetes > Streptosporangiales > Streptosporangiaceae > Chersky-822. Next base: position 13,614 of record DATJLT010000055.1, read on the forward strand.
TTGGCCAGGCCACCGCTATCGGCCGTCATAATGGCGTCGGGGTCAAGCAACTGGATGAGGGCGTCGATGTCCTTGGCCTCCCATGCCTGCTTGAAGTCGCGGACAACGCCGGCCTCATGTGCCCTCGGACCGGCAGGAGTACGAGACCGGTCGATGCGGTGCCGGGCCGAGGAGGCCAGCTTGCGGCATGCGGCGGGGGTGCGGCCGACGATCTCGGCCACGTCGGCGAAGGAGTAGCCGAACACGTCGTGCAAGACGAACGCGACCCGCTCGGCCGGGGTCATCGAGTCCAGCACCACCAGGAACGCCATGCTGACCGACTCATCCAGGGTGACTCGATCCGCCGGGTCGCCCTCGATGGCTCCCCGCGGCTCAGGGATCCACTCAGCGTGATCCGGCAGTGGCTCGGGCAGCCACTCCCCCACATAGCGCTCCCGCCGTACCCGAGCCGAGCCGAGCAGGTCCAGGCAGACACGACCGGTGACCTTCCTCAGCCAGGCGGCGGGCGACTGGATCGCCCGCTGCTGTTGCCTGGTCATGGCGTACCAGCGGGCGTAGGTCTCCTGCACGGCATCCTCGGCCTCGGCCAGGGAGCCCAGCATCCGGTAGGCGATGTTGATCAGCGCGCGCCGTTCGCCGATGATCTCGCTCACGACCGGGTCGGGCCGGCCCTGTCCTGACCTTGACTCAGTGCACATATGCCGCCTCCGCCTGGCCTCCGCCCTTATCCAGTCTGACGAGACATCGCACCGGATTGTGAGGCCGGCGTCCCCCAGCGCGAGCGGAGCGACCCGAACGACAACGCTGGCCCTAAAGTCGCATAGACCGACTCATCCAGGGTGACTCGATCCGCCGGGTCGCCCTCGATGGCTCCCCGCGGCTCAGGGATCCACTCAGCGTGATCCGGCAGTGGCTCGGGCAGCCACTCCCCCACATAGCGCTCCCGCCGT
>DATJLT010000056.1:0-14486 GCA_035509195.1 Streptosporangiaceae bacterium
TGGTGAGCCTCGGGGTTGGCGCGGGCGTACTGGCGCACGACCGGATCCTGGCCGAGCATCCAGAGCGTCGAGAGCGTCCGGTACGCGAACATCGGCACGTTGTCATACAGCAAGCGGTCAGGTACCAGCCCTGGCTCTGACTGCTCGTGGTGTCCGGAAGGCCGGCCAGCGTTCATGCCGAGAAGGATAACTCCGCGGCGGGCGGAGCCGGTGGCGGCGGCGGTGGCGGAGGCGGCGGAGGCAGGCTGACGACGGGGAACCTCACTTGAACGTCGAGGCCGCCGCCTGGCAGCGGTTCGGCCGACAGCCACGCGCCGTGCGCCGCCGCGATCGCGCTCACGATCGACAGCCCGAGCCCGCTGCCGCTGCCCGCGGTGCGGCTGCCTGCCAGCCGCTCGAACGGGCCGAACAGCCGCCCCGCCTCAGCGGGCGAGATCAGCGGCCCGCTGTTGCGCACCCGCAGTCTCGCCGGGCCATCCGGCTGCGAGGTACTGACCGTCACCCAGCCGCCCGGCACGTTATGCCTGATGGCATTGTCGACCAAGTTCACCACCAGCCGCTCGAGCAGCCGCCCGTCGCCGCCTATTTCCGCGGGACCCGCTTCCGCGTCCAGCGTGATCTCGCGGGCCGAGGCCTCGGCCCGCTGTCCGCGCACGACGTCCGAGGTGATCGCGGCGAGGTCGGCGAACTCAAGACGGTCGAGCCCGCGCTGGCTCCTGGCGAGCGTGAGCAGGGCCTCGATCAGCCGCTCCTGCTGCTCGCCTGTGGCCAGCACCCGGCCGCACGCCTCCCGCAGCGAGGGCACGGTCGGCTCGGGGTCGGCAAGCGCGACCTCGATCAGCGTCCGCTGGCGAGCCAGCGGCGTACGCAGTTCGTGCGAGGCGTTGGCGGCGAACTGCCGTTGCGCGGCGAACGCTCCCTCAAGCCTGGCAAGCAAGCCGTCGAAGGTATCCCCGAGTTCCTTCAGCTCATCGTCAGGGCCGGCCAGCGCCAGCCGCGCATGCAGGTTGCTAGCCGAGATCGAGCGGGCCGCGCCCGTGATCGTGCGCAGCGGCCTGAGCGCCCGCCCGGCCACCAGCCAGCCGAGCCCGACCGACGCCACCGTCATGATCCCGAGCGCGATCCCCGATTCGGCAAGGAGGCTGTTCAGCTCGTCGGCCTGCTGCTCGGCGAGACAGCGCCCGACCTGCGCTTGCACCTGACCGGCGTCAAGCGGATACGCGGGGGTGCTGATGGGGCAGCTTCCGCCGCCGCTGACCACGTACATGGCGCCGCCGCCCGCCGGAGAATTGTCCTGCGTCCGAGCCGAGGCGACCGCGGGCAGCCGGTGCGACACGAGCACGTAGGTCACGAGCAGCAGCCCGGCGCCCGACAGCAAGAAAAGCCCGCCGTAGATGAGCGTCAGCCGCAGCCTGATCGTCCGCCTGGGCACGCGCGTCAGGCGCGGCATCGCCGCGCCCGACCTGGCCGCTCTCATGACCCGATCCGGTAGCCGGCCTGCGCCACGGTCTCGATCACGACCGGGTCGCCGAGCTTGCGGCGCAGCCTGCTGATCGTCACTTTCACCGAAGACGTGAACGGGTCGGCCATCTCGTCCCACACCCGCTCGAGCAGTTCCTCGGCCGACACGACCCTGCCCCGCGCGGCCAGCAGCAAGTGCAGGGTGCCGAACTCCTTAGGCCCGAGGTCGAGTGCGCGTCCGTTCCTGAAGGCAGCGCGGGTCGCGGGATCGAGCCGGACGTCCCCGTGCTCGAGCACCGGAGGCAGGGCAGGCTGGCAGCGGCGGAACAGCGCCCTGATCCGCGCCACAAGCTCCGCGAACGCGAACGGCTTTGGCAGGTAATCGTCGGCTCCGAGGTCAAGGCCGCCGACCCGGTCCTCGATCGTAGCCGAGGCGGTCAGCATCAGCACCCGGCTGCCGCAGCCGTGCCTGACGAGCCGGCGGCAGACGTCGTCGCCGTGGATCGCCGGGAGGTCCCGGTCGAGGATGATCACGTCATAGCCGTTGACCAGCGCTCGCTCGAGCCCGCTTTCGCCGTCGAAGGCCAGGTCGACCGCCATGCGCTCGCGCCTTAGCCCGGTCGCCACGGCCTCGGCGAGCTCGCGGTCGTCTTCTATGACGAGTACGCGCACGTGACCTCCTCCGGCCGGCCCTTCCTGACGGCCGATCATGCACCGGCGAGCTGAGGGCCGGCTGCTGACTTGCTCCAGGCTGCCCGACTGCCGGTTGCGCGCGGGTAACAGAGCCTGTCACCGCCGCGCAACCGGCCGGTGCGTAGACCTGGGCGGCAAGCAACCGACCCTAAGGACCAGACATGTTCTTCCTCACGTACCTGCGCCGCGAGCTGCGGCGCCGGATGCGGCAGGCGATCTTCATCGCTCTCGGCCTCGCGCTTGGCGTGGGTCTCGTCGTCACGGTCACCGCGGCGTCCGACGGAGTGCGCCAGGCCCAGTCCGCGGTGCTGCGCTCGCTTTACGGTGTCGGCACGGACCTGACCGTGACCGGGCCCGCGCCGTCTCCCGCCGGCCCGCCGGCGGGAGGCGGCCCCCCGGCCCACGGCACCTCCCTGCAGGTCGGGCCGAACGGCGCCGAGTTCTGCCAGAACGGCAAGTGCCATAACGCCGCCGGCCAGACGATCGACAATCTGGTACCGCCGTACTTGCCGGTCAAGGACTCATCGGTCGCGGCCATCGGCAAGCTCAAGTACGTGGCGGCCGCCGCGGGCGGCCTCACGCTGTCCGACAACAAGATCACGATCCCGAAGAACCTCGGCCAGCCCGGCGGCTCGTTCCCTTTGCCAACGCAGCTCAGCCTCGACGGGGTCGACCTCGCGCATCCCGACCTCGGTCCGCTCAGCTCGGCCACGGTCAGTTCAGGCCGGTCGTTCACCAGGGCAGACGCGGACGCCGCCGTCGCTGTCGTCGATTCGGACTACGCGATAAGCAACAAGCTGAAGACCGGCTCGGTGATCACGGTCGACAAGGTCAAGTTCACGATCATCGGCCTGGTCAGGCAGCCGCAGGCCGCCAGCCCGCCCGACGTGTACCTGCCGCTGGCCAGGGCACAGGCGCTGAGCAGCGCGCTGACCGGCCTGCGAGGCAAGGTGAACACGATCTACGTCACCGCGGCCAGTTCGGCCGACATCGCCGCGGTCAGCCGCGAGATCGGGAACCTGTACCCGAAGTACACCGTGACCACGGCGAGCAGCCTGGCCGCCGAGGTGACGAGCTCGGCGTCGAGCGCCGCCCGCCTGGCCGGAGACCTCGGCAGGTGGCTGGCGATCGGAGCGCTGGCGGCGGCGTTCGCGTTCGCGAGCCTGCTCACGATGGCGTCGGTGACCAGGCGGGTGAGCGAGTTCGGCACGCTCAAGGCGCTTGGCTGGCGGTCACGCAGGATCATCGCCCAGGTGCTCGGCGAGTCGGCGGTGACCGGCCTGGCCGGCGCCGCGGCGGGCACCGGGCTCGGCTTCGCGGGGGCGGCGATCATCTCGGCGGTCGCGCCCACGCTGTCCGCGCGGATCCCTGACTCGACAGGAACGATCTTCAGGCAGGTGACGGCCGGACCAGGCGGCGTCGTCCGCGGCTCGGGCGGCCCGCAGGCACACAGCGTCGTCGTCCCGCTCTCCGCCGCGGTCTCCGGCAGCGCCGTCGGAACCGCGATCCTTCTCGCCTTGCTCGGTGCCCTGCTCGCCGGAGCGTTCGCGAGCTGGCGGATCGCCAGGCTGCGTCCGGCGACCGCGCTGACGAGGGTGGCCTAGCCGTGGACGCCTACGAACTCGCCAACGTGAGCAAGAACTACGCGACAGACAGGGGAGTCGTCCAGGCGCTGAGGGAGGTAACGCTCTCGATCGGCCAGGGTGAGTGGGTGGCTGTCCAGGGCCGCACCGGATTCGGCAAGTCCACTCTGCTCAACCTGCTCGGCGGCCTGGACAGGCCGACCTCGGGCACGGTCACCTTCCAGGGCCGCGACCTCGGTCAGCTCCGCGAGGCCGACCTGACCAGGCTTCGTGCCGAGTCGATCGGCTACGTGTTCCAGACCTTCAACCTGGTGCCGACCCTCTCAGCGTCAGACAACGTGGAGGCGGCACTGATACCGCTGCGCCCCGGCGCCGAGGCACGCCGCCGGCTGACGAAGTCCGCGCTCGACGCGGTCGGCCTGGCCGACCGGGCTCACCACCTGCCAGGTCAGCTTTCCGGCGGCCAGCAGCAGCGAGTCGCGATCGCACGCGCGCTGGTCAAGACCCCGAGCGTGCTGCTCGCAGACGAGCCGACAGGCAACCTTGACGAAGACACCCGCGACGACATCATTGACCTGCTCAAGTCCTTGTGGCGGGAGCGGTCGCTCACGTGGATCCTGGTCACCCACGACCGGCGGGTCGCCGCGCAGGCCGGGCGGGTCATCACGATGAACCACGGCTGGCTGTCTGTCAGGCCCGCGAGCGCGGCGGGCCACCAGGGGCAGTGAGGAGGCCGCGGGTGGCGGTGTTGCCGGGCAGTGCCGCTCCCCGATGTCGCAGCCATGCGGCGGCGGGGCCGCCGGGTTCATCTGATCGAGCATGTGGCGGAATGACCAGGTGCCGTAGGCGAAGAGCATGACGGCGAGGCAGGCCGACACCACCGCGGTGACCAGCGACGCACGGCGGGACGCGCCTGCCGTACCTGGCGCGCGGAGCAGCCGGGCGCCAAGCAGCGCGATAGCGCCGGCGGCAGGCAGATAGAACCTGGCGGTCGGCCCCGTGCCTATGCCAGGGCGAGCTGTCCAGGTGTAGGTGGCGTACAGCGCCCACACGCCGAGCCATGACGCGGCCAGCGCCATGCCGACCGCGAAGTCGCGCCTGGCGATGGCGGCCCGCTCGCCGCCGGCCCGCACGGCGCGCACGCGCCGTACCGCGATCCAGGCCAGCGAGGCCAGCCCGAGCGCCAGCACGGGCATGGCCTGGATTAGCTGGGCTGGCACGTACCGCAAGTTGGGAAGGATCGCGCTGAGGCTGAAGGTCACCTCGCCAGGCCGGTATCCCGACCTGAGCGGGCCGCCGTAGATCACGTCGTCGAACACGGCCACGCCGGCGGCGAAGAGCAGGACCGAGCCAAGCCACCACGCGAGCGCTCGGCGCGGCACGCTCGCGTGATTACGCAACCGCGCTGCCAGCACGGCCGCGACGGCGCAGCCGAGCACGATGATGTCGGTGTACCTGACGAACACCGCCGCCTCGATGGACAGGAATCCCGCGAGCCCGGCCCAGGTTCGTCTTCGAGCGCAGCCGTCGCCGAGCATGGCCCACACCAGGGCGCCGGTGCCCGCCGCGATCAGGGAGGCGTCGGTGAAAGCCGGCCAGTAATCCTGCCAGGCGAACAGCAGCGCCACTCCCGAGGAGCAGAACAAGGCGACCGCTGCCGTGCCGCCGAAGGGGCCGATCCAGCGCCGGGCGCCGGAGAACAGCCCAAGGCAGCCAAGTGCACCGTAGAACAAGGGCGCGAGCCTGATCAGCCCGAGCCACTGGAACGGGACGGCGAGGAACGGGTAGCCAGGGTCTTTTTCGCTGATCCAGCGCCCGCCAGGCAGCCGAACCCAGAACTCGATGCCAGGGCCGAACTGGCAGGCCCTGGCCGGCGGAGGACACCGGTCAAGTCGCGCGGCCAGAGCCCTGACCTCCGCGCCTGACAAGGTGCCCAGATGACCTTCGGTCAGGGCGATGATCGAAGCACGGTACGCATAGCCGTCGGCGCTGAGTTGCGGCGCGACGCGGAGGACGACGGCGCACAGGACAGCGAAGGCGGCGGCTGCCAGCAGCACCTCGAGCGGAAGCAGGCGGGACGCTCGGCCCGCGTTCCCCTGAACTGCGACGGCCGGGCGGTCACCCGCTGACTGGATGGTCATGTCGCCAGTTCTATTGAACGACCGGTTTCCTTGAGGTATCGCAGGGCCAGACGCCCGCGATCGATACCACGCGGAAACTTCTGGCGGGGCATCCTGGGAGCGGGGCGGTGGCGGAGAGGGTGACGTGCGCGTACTGGTGATCGAAGACGACCAGGAGACGGCCGAGACGGTAGCCGTCGGGCTGCGCCATGCGCGGATGGCCGTCGATATCGCGCTGGACGGCCCGTCCGGCCTTGAGCAGGCCCTGGTCAGCGACTACGACGTCATTGTGCTTGACCGGGATCTGCCCGGCCTGCATGGCGACGAGGTTTGCGGCAGGCTCGCCGCCGCCGGATGCCGCAGCCGGGTCCTGATGCTCACCGCCGCTGCCGCCACCGAGGACCTCGTCGAGGGCCTCGGCCTGGGCGCTGACGACTACCTGCCAAAGCCATTCGACTTCCCCGTTCTGGTAGCCAGGATCGGCGCGCTGTTCCGCCGCGCCCAGCCCGCCATCGCGCCGGTGCTTTGCTGCGGTGACCTGGCGGTGGACACCGGGCGCCGGCTGGCCTGGCGCGCAGGCCGCCGGCTCGACCTGGCGCCGAAGGAATTCGGCGTTCTCGAAGTGCTGCTCGCGGCCGGCGGCCGCGCCGTGTCGGCCGAGGAACTGCTTGACCGGGCCTGGGACCAGCACGCCGATCCCTTCACGGCGGCCGTGAAGATCACGGTAAGCAGGCTCAGGGCCAAGCTCGGGCCGCCGCCGCTCATCCGGACTGTCCCCAGGTCCGGCTACCAGATCGGTGAACCACCATGATCCGGGGCCGGGCCGCCGCCCGTGCGTGGCGCGGCAAGCTGCCGCGGCCCACGATCAGATTGCGGCTCACGCTGTCGTACGGCGGGCTGTTCCTGGTCTTCGGCATGGCGCTGCTGGCGGTTACCTACATCCTGGTTGTGCGGGCACTCGCCGATGGCACCGCCGGCAATGCCTTCTGCCAGCGAGTCAGGCAAGGGTGTCACGTCATCGGCGCGCGGCAGGCGCTCTCGCTGGTGCTCAGGAACAATTCCGCCGAACTGCCCGAACTCCTGATCAAGTCGGGAATCGCGCTGGCCGCGATGACCGTGCTCGCGTTCGCCTTCGGCTGGATAGTAGCCGACCGCGTGCTCAGGCCGCTGCGCGCGATTACCGCGACCGCCCGCGAGATGTCCGCCAGCAGCCTGGCCAAGCGCCTGGCCATGAACGGCCCCGACGACGAGTTCCGCGAGCTCGGCGACACCTTCGACGCGCTGATGGCCAGGCTCGAGGCCTCCTTCAGCGCCCAGCGCCAGTTCATCGCCAACGCCTCGCACGAGCTGCGCACGCCGCTTACCAGGCAGCGAGTGATCAGCCAGGTCGCGCTAGGCGACCCGGCCGCCACCATAGACTCGCTCAGTCTCGCCCATCAGCGGATCCTCGCCGCCGGCGCCGAGCAGGAAAAGCTCATCGATGCCATGCTCACGCTCGCCAGGGGACAGGCGGGCCTGGACAAGCGAGAACCATTCGACCTTGCGGTTGTCGCCAGCCAGGTCATTGGCGCGCGCGAGCCAGAAGCCGTCCGCAGGAACCTCACCCTGCACGTCGCACTCGCCCCCGCGCCCGCCTACGGCAGCCCTGGCCTGGTCGAGCGCCTTATCGCGAACCTCGTCGACAACGCGCTGCACCACAACCTGCCCTGCGGCCAGATCACGGTCACCACCGTGACGCACGGCAGCACGGCGATCCTTTCTGTTGCCAATACCGGGCCGCCGATCCCCGCGAGCGCGGTCGACCAGCTCTTCCAGCCCTTCATGCGGCTCGCCGCTGACCGTGCCAGCCGGGGCGAAGGTCTCGGTCTCGGCCTGTCGATCGTCCAGGCCATCGCCGAGGCTCACGGTGCCGCCATCACCGCCAGGCCCGAGCCGGAAGGCGGACTGCTTGTCGAAGCGGCCTTCCCCTGCCCATTGCCTGACTGAATCCTCCTCTCAGCGAACACTTGACCGGCATGCGTACGCGGCTCTATCGTGGCTGGGCTGTTGAAGATATTGTCGCCAATATGCGCGGACAACCCTGGCGAGCCCGGCGCCCCTGCCAGCGGCTCGTCTCGACGAATGCGAGCCCGATGTCGGAATGTCTTGCGGACGGTGCGCGGTGCTGAACTCGGCGACGCTGAACTCGGCCACGCCGTCGCCCTGGGCGCGCCAGCACGTCGCGGGGGCCTATGACTTGCATGTACACGTCGCCCCCGATGTCATGGAGCGCCGGATCACCGATCTCCGGCTGGCACGGGCCTGCCGGAGCGCTGGCCTTGCCGGGTTCGTGCTGAAGTCCCACTATGTGTCGACGGCCGAGCGAGCGGCGGTTGTCAACGAAGCGATGGGAGGCGGGAGGTGGGCGATCGGCGCGCTCACGCTCAACGCCGCCGTCGGCGGCATGAACCCGATCGCTGTCGAGATCGCCGCCCGCGAGGGCGCCCGCGTCCTCTGGATGCCGACGGTGGACGCGGCGAACCACCGCGCCACGCACGGCGACCTGCCGCCAGGCGCGACCCCGCCGATGTGGCTGGCTCTGCAGGCCGAACTTGACGCCCAGGGCATCACGACAGACCCTGTCGAGGTCTTTGACGGCAAAGGAAGGCCAAGGCCAAGAACGCGGGAGGTACTCGCGCTCGCGGCGAAGCACCAGCTCGTCGTGGCCAGCGGCCATCTCAGCGCGAAGGAGACCATCGCCATCGCCGACGCTGCCCTCGAGGCAGGCGTCAGGCACGTCATCGCGACGCATCCCGAGTTCCCGCAGCAGAACATGAGCCTCGCCGACCAGAAGGCGCTGGCAGGGAACGGCGTCTTCCTCGAGCGCTGCTTCACCACGCCGTTCACCGGCAAGTACGACTGGGCCGAGATGACAGGGAACATCAGGGCAACGGGTGCTGAGGCTACGATCGTCACGACCGACCTCGGGCAGCCGCATAACCCCCCGGTCGAGGACGGGCTGGCCCTGATGGCCGACGCCCTGCGCGAAGCCGGGTTCACCGATCAGGAGATCACCACGATGATCGTCACGAACAGCCGGCTGCTGGCCGGCGCCGGGCAGGAGACATGAGCAGCGGCACAGGGAAACTGCTCGTGGTCAGCGCTCACGCCGCCGACTTCGTCTGGCGGGCGGCAGGCTACATCGCGAAGGTGACGTCGGAAGGCGGCGAGGCCAGTGTCGTGTGCCTGTCGTTCGGCGAGCGCGGTGAATCGCCAGGGGCGTGGAGGCAGCCGGGCATGACACTCGAACGGGTCAAGGAGATCAGGCAGGAGGAAGCCCAGGCCGCCGGCGACGCGCTCGGGGCGAAGATGCGCTTCCTCGACAAGGGCGATTACCCGCTGCCAGACAGCGAGGAGACCCTGCTCGAGCTGGCTGAGATCATGCGGGAAGTCCAGCCGGAGGTCATCCTCACGCACTCGGTGACCGACCCCTACAACTACGACCACCCCGTGGCCGCCGACCTCACGATCCGTGCCCGCGCCATTGCCCAGGCACTCGGCCGCGAGTCCGCGTACCCCGTGCTCGGCGCTCCGCCCGTGTTCAGGTTCGAGCCGCACCAGCCTGAGATGTGCGGCTTCCGCCCCGACGTCCTCATCGACATCACCGGCGTCTTCGAGCGCAAGCAGGCGGCCATGGCAGCGATGAAGTCGCAGGACCATATGGTCCGCTACTACGAGGGTCTCGCCGAGCGCCGCGGCGTCCAGGCGGTACGAAACGGCGGGCCAGGGTCGATCGTGTACGCGGAGGCATATCAGCGGGTGTTCCCGCAAGTGAGCGAGGTACTGGCGTGAGGCCGGTAGTGGTGGTCGGCCCGCCGCGCACGGATCTTGCCATCGTGGACGAGCTCGGCCGCCTCGGCGTGGCGACGGTCCATGAGGCGGCGGGCCGCACGGGGCTGCTCGGGTCATCGCTCAGGCCGCTGCGCCCCGGCCAGGCGGCGGCGGGCACGGCGGTCACTGTCTTGTGCCCGCCAGGTGACAACCTCATGGTCCACGTCGCTGTCGAGCAGTGCGCGCCAGGCGATTTCCTCGTCATCACGACCACGTCTCCCTGCGAGGACGGCTACGTCGGCGAGCTGATCACGACCGCGCTGACCGCCCGGGGCGTGCGAGGCCTGGTGGCGACGACCGGTGTGCGTGACGTCGGCCCGATCACCGCTTCCGGCTTTCCCGTGTGGTCGCGTTACGTCAGCGCGCAGGGCACGGTGAAGGCGACCGCCGGATCGGTCAACGTGCCTGTGTGCATCGGCGCGACGCTGGTGAGCCCGGGCGACGCCGTGGTGGCCGACGATGACGGCGTGGTCGTGATCGCGAGACGGGAGGCTGCCGCGGTCGCCGAGGCGGCACGCCGCCGTGCCGCGAAGGAAGACGAGTCGCGTGCGGCGTTCGCGCGGGGCGAGCTCAGTCTTGACCGCAACGACCTGCGGCCGCTGCTTCGCCGGCTCGGCATTCAGCAGGTGCTTTTTAAAGACCTGGAAAATGATCTGACATCAAGCACCGGGGAGAGCTAGCTGGTGGCTGACGAGAGCGCGGTGCTCGATGCCTTGCGGGACGCGATCTTGCAGGGTGAGTACGTCGCTGGTCAGCGGCTTGTCGAAGTGGACCTGTGCGAGCGGTTCTGCTGCAGCAGGTTCGCGGTCAGGGCCGCGATCCCTGTCCTTGCCAGCGAAGGGCTCGTCGACGTCCAGCGGCACAGGGGCGCGCGGGTCAGGGTGATACCGATCGAAGAGGCGATCGAGATCACCGAGGTCAGGCAGATGCTCGAAGGACTCACCGCGGCGCGGGCGGCCGAGCGGGCGGCGCCAGGTGACGTGGCCGAGCTTCGGGAGATCATCAGGCAGATGCGGCTCGCCGTGGACTCGGGCGAGCTGATCGGCTACAGCGAAGCGAACGCGCGGCTGCACTCCCTGGTCCGCCGCATCGCCGCGCACGAGACCGCGACCAGCATCATCGAGCGCCTGCGCGCCCAGATGGTCAGGCACCAGTTCATGCTGTCGCTGGTGCCAGGCCGTCCTGCGGTGTCGCTGGCGCAGCACGAGGCGATCGTCGCCGCGATCGAGGCGGGGGACCAGGCCGCTGCCGAGAAGGCCATGCGGGACCACATCGCCAGCGTGATCGATTCCCTGAGAAACCTGCCAGTGCCCGACAGCGCCAGGAGGTAGCGCGCTCATGTCCGTTGAAAGGAGCCGGGACATCGCGCATGTCTCGGCGGTCGAGCTTCGTACGCGAAAGCCGGCCGAGACCGTTGATTTCTTCGTGCGGCTCCTCGGGCTATCCGAGGTGGGCAGGGACGGCACGTCGGCGTACGTGCGGACGTGGGACGACTACGAGCGGTTCACGGTCCGCGTGGTCGACGCGCCCGCCTCGGGCATCGGCAGGACCTGGCTGCGCGCGGCCGGGCCTGAAGCGCTTGACCGGCGGGTGAAGATCATCGAGGCGAGCGGTTACGGCGTCGGCTGGACGGACGGGCAGGAGGGGATCGGCGCCACGTACGTGTTCCGCGACCCTGACGGGCACGAGATGGGCATCTACTGGGACACGGACTGGTACGACGCGCCTGCCGGGCAGCGGCCCGCGCTGAAGAACCAGGCGGCACCGTTCCCCGGCAGGGGCGCGAACGTGCGCAGGCTCGACCACGTCAACTACCTCGCGGCCGACGTGAAGGCCATCGCGCGCTTCCTGCCTGAAGTCGTTGGCGCCCGGCTGACCGAGCAGATCGTGCTTGACGACGGTGACCCTTCCGCGGTCTGGTACCAGGTCGGGGACAAGGGCTATGACCTCGTCTACACCGGCGACTGGACGGGCAGTTCAGGCCGGCTGCATCACCTGGCGATGGCCACGGACACCCGCGAGGACATCCTGCGTGCCGCGGACGTGATGCTCGAGGCAGGCATTCACATCGAGACCGGCCCGCACAAGCACGCGATCCAGCAGACGTTCTTCCTGTACGTGTGGGAGCCGGGCGGTAACAGGATCGAGCTCTGCAACGCCGGCGCCCGGCTGGTTTACGCGCCGGACTGGCGTCCGGTTTCGTGGACGCTGGCCGAGCGTGCCAAGGGCCAGGCGTGGGGTCTGAAGACGATCGACAGCTTCCATACGCACGGCACGCCGCCGGTGGAAACTGGTGCTCCGCATTGACCGCCTGGACCGTAGCGGTTCTCGGGCTAGGTGAGGCGGGGTCGGCTATCGCCTCTGACCTGGTCGGGGCGGGGGTGCGGGTGCGGGGCTTTGACCCGGTCGCGCCCGCGCCCGCCGGGGTAGAGGCAGCTCGAAGTGACGCGGATGCGTGCCTCGGTGCCGACCTGGTGCTGAGCCTCACGACGGCGGCGCAGGCCGAGTCCGCGCTCAGGCAGTCACTCGACGGCGGCGGCCTGTCGGGTTCTGTCGTGTACGCGGACGCGAACACCTCGGCGGCCGGGCTGAAGCAGTGGCTGGCGGTGACGGCCGTCAGTGCGGGCGTGTCGTTCGCCGATCTCGCGATCATGGCGCCGGTGCCGGGACGCGGGCTTCGCGTGCCGATGCTGGCGTCGGGGCCGGGCGCGGAGCGTGCGGCGGAGATGCTGTCTTCCTGTGGCGGCCAGGTCGAGGTGCTTGATGGCCAGGCCGGAGCCGCCGCGACGCGCAAGCTGCTGCGCAGCGTGTTTTACAAGGGAATGTCGGCGGCGATCATCGAGGCGCTGCTGGCCGCACGGGCGGCTGGCTGCGAGGACTGGCTACGCGAGCACATCGCTTCCGAGCTCGCCGCCGCCGACGCGGCCGCGCTTGACCGGATGGAAACCGGCAGCTACAAGCACGCGCTGCGCCGTTCACACGAGATGGCCGCGGCGTGCGAGATGCTGGGGGAGCTCTCCGTGCCGCCGAGGGTAGCGAAAGCCAGCCAGCTCTGGCTCGAGGACCTGGCGGGCTAGCCCCTGCGGCCTTCCCCCCGCTGTCAGCACCCCCGCGTACCTTTTCCTCTCGGGGCGGCTGCATTGGAGGCAATTGCGTGGCTGACGAGGATGACGTGCGGCGTATCGCCTTGTCCCTGGCGGGCGTCGAGGAGATCGACTGCGACGGGTTTGATTTCCGTGTCGGCGGACGCGGGTTCGTCTGGTCCTATCCCGAGCGTGCGCCTGGCCGGTCTCGCGTGATCAGGACGGATGTCGCCGTGCTCTACGTTGGCGACGAAGCCGAGAAGCAGGCGCTGCTCCTCGGCGAGCCAGGGGTGTTCTTCACGGCTCCCGGCTATGAGGGCTGGCCGCTGGTGATGCTGAGGCTCGACGCGGTCGATGCCGGGCGCCTCGAGGAACTGGTCACCGACGCCTGGCGGATGCGGTCTCCTGGCGCGTAACCTGGCCCCGATATTATGCGTGGTTTGTGACCCGAACATATCCGCAGGGCAAGTTTCTGGTGCCGCCGGACTCCGTTGACCTGTTCCTGGTCAGGCACGGCCAGTCCGCCGACTACGTGGAGGGCACCTCGTTCCCGCTGGTCGAGGGGCAGGGCGACCCGCCGCTTTCGGCGCTCGGGCAGCAGCAGGCACTGCAGGTCTGCGCCAGGCTCGCCAGCGCCGACCTTGACGCGATCTACGTGACCAGCCTGCGGCGTACGGCCCAGACGGCGGCACCGCTGGCCGCCGCGCTCGGGCTCGTTCCGCAGGTCGAGGGCGGCCTGCGTGAGGTCAACCTGGGCATCTGGGAAGGCGGCCTGTACCGCAAGATGGTGCACGACGGTCACCCGATCGCGCAGAAGGTCTTCGCCGAGCAACGCTGGGACGTGATCCCCGGAGCCGAACCCGACGAGGCCTTTACCTCACGCGTTCGTGCCGCGATCGAAACCCTGGCCGCGAAGCACGCCGGCCAGCGGGTAGCGGTGTTCACCCACGGCGGCGTCATCGGCCGGATACTCGCCCTGGCCTCTGCGTCCCGTGCGTTCGCGTTCGCGCGTTCGGAGAACGCCTCGATCTCCCGTGTTGTCGTCACTGAAGATGCGTGGGCGGTCCGCACCTACAACGACACCTCCCACCTGGACTGATCACAGTACGTGAATGATAATGATCACCAAGCAGGCGACGAGAAGGGCAATGGCAGTCAAGATGAGACAGCCGAGGACGGTCGCGTTCCGGTCGGACGCTCGCGCATTGACCTGCTGGCGCGGGGAGTGGCTGGAGACAACCGCAGGGTTGGCCGCCTCGTCGGTGACGAGTCTTCTAAGTTCCCTGAACGTTTCGACGCCGAATCCTGAACTGGCAAAGTACCTGAACAGGAACTCGCGCACGATGGTGGTCCTATCGCGCGGTCCGACCAACCGCAGGGTGGCCGCAACGAGCGGCGCGCCAGGTACCGTCTGCAGGTCGCCAAGCACGCGGCGCGCGTCTGGCAAGGTCAGTTCGCCTCCGTATGCATATCGCAGGATCTCCGTCAGCGCGTTCAGTTGGGAATCGGCATCCGCTGAAGGCTGCGCCTGGAACGCTGAGATAAGGGCATTTTGATTAAATTCCTTCCTGAACTGGGCGCGAGCGCTGAGGTCATCGGATGCGAAGTCCCGGAGATTCGCGATGGCAACGTCGCGAATGGCGGTCGCGTGACCTGAGTCGAGATCCTTTTCAGCC
>DATJLT010000057.1:0-28951 GCA_035509195.1 Streptosporangiaceae bacterium
CAGTGCTCCCTGATCACGCGGGAAAGGCGGGTCAAGCGGGTCACTGCGCGGGTGCGGCCAGCTCCGGTGCTCGGTCCGGCGTCGGCTGCTCGGCCTGCGGCTGACGCCGCCGCCGGACCGCGTCCAGGATCACCGCGGCGCCGAGTGCGCCAGCCACCGGCAGCGTGACCAGCGCCGGGAGCTGATAGCGCCAGCTAAATTCGAACGCGTCTGACATGCCGAGCACGGTGATAGCCGAGACGAAGAAGGCCAGGCAGGCGATCGCGAGCTGGCGCCCCGAGTCGCTTAGCCTGCGGCGCCAGAAGACCATCACTGAGCCGATAAGCCCGAGCAGCGTGCAGAGCGCGAGGAACGGCCCTGGCGTGTAGCCGCCGTTGAGCTGATAAGCCCGCAGGAACCTGGCCAGCGTCACGTTCACCTGCGGCGCGCCACCGTAGGAGGAGGCGAGCGGCTGCGGGTTCGACTGCGGGAGCGTAATGAAGATCGCCTGACGCCCGAGCGCCGCGTCGTAGCCCGTGAAGACGTATTTGCCGTAAGTCGGGAAGTAACCGTGGAACTGCCATCGCCAGATCGGGGTGTCACCGGGGCTGGTCTCCCTGGTCAGTGCGAACAGCTTGACCGAGTCGCGCACGACGGCACTGACGACGCTCAGCGTCTGCTGCTCCTCGACGGCGTGATTGAACTTGGAAAGGATCTGGGCCTTGGCATTGGGGTCGCGCAGCAGCAGCGAAGCGGGCAGGCGGTCGGTGAGAGTGCGGAGCGGTCCGTTGACTGAGTGCTCAAGCCAGTCAGGTCCGAGCGCCTTCTGCTTCTGGGTCGGGCAGAGCAGCTTGACCGTCGAAGGCACGTTCAGCGTCGCGCAGTTCACTACGGAAGCCATCCGGCCGTAGGTGAGGCTGGCCGACGACTCGGAAACGCGGAAGTGACCAGTGAGCACCTTAGACGCGCCCATGTACAGGACGATCGCCAGGGCGAACGCGACGACGACGGCGGCCACGTTGGTCAGCACCTTGACCAGGCCGCCACCTAGCACGACGACGAGCACGACGACAGGCACGATGAAGATCTCGCCGACCTGCCTCATCCCGACCGAGCCGCCAAGCAGCAGCGATCCGAAGACAAGTGTCGTCAGTGTGGGCCTCGGCTGCCAGAGCAGCACCGCCAGGCCGGCCACGATCAGGGCCTCGAACCAGATGTCTGGCATGATCATCGCTTCGGCCTGAAGCTGGTAGCCGTCGAAAAGCACGGGCACCATGGCGATCGCGGCAAGCCAGCGCGCTCCGCCCCGGCGCACGACCACCGCGTAGATGGCGATCGCCATCAAGATGCCGATCGTGTGCTGTATGAGCTCTACGGTGCCGAGGGTGCCGCCGGTCTTCAGGATCATCTTCAGAGGCACCTTGTACAGGACAGGATCTGAGCCTGGCCAGGCGTCGTACAGGTACTTGAGCGTGTCGATGTACAAGATCGCCGGGTGATAGGCGTACTCGGTGATCACGCGCATGACAATGCCGGCGGCGACGAGGATCGAGGCGATCCAGTTTCTCCGCAGAATCCCGCCGGTCAGAGCCAGCAAGGATGCCAGGGTCCAGCTATGTCCGGCCGGGCCGCCAGTGCTGTCAGGCGAGTGGACGCCGGTGCTCGCGGTACCGGTGCTCGCGGTACCGCCGTGCCCGTTCTGGCTCACGGTGCCGTTCTGGCTCATACTGCCGTTCACGCCGGGTGCGGCCTGCTCCGTCACCTGCGTGGATTCGGCCACGTTGGCATCTTGGGCAGAGGTACCAGAAGCTGCCGCGGTGTCAGGAGCTGCCGCTTTGGACGCGGCAGGTCCGCTCGCTGGGTGAGGCATTGGCATGTACGGTTGTCCTGATCCTGACTGGCTTGCACTCGGTGGGCCGCAGCGCCCTTATCACTATAGTTTTGGCGGGAACGGCCAACGTAGGTTCCCGCTGGATTCACCGATAGCGGCGGTGCCCGAAGTACGGGCACTCAAACCGGCGCCGGAGAGCCCTGGTGACCTCCCCGCAGAGCCTACCGGACCATCGGAGCCATGCTGTGGCAGCTTATCGCCCGCCGGGGCTTGCTCGGGGGCGCGTGGTGAAATCCCGGCAAAATGTCAGAGGCTTTACCTAACGTGGCAGTCGTAGTTAACGAAGTCATAGGAAACCCGTCGCCCGCCAGACATGTGCCAGCGCGCACCGGATGCCTCGGCGGGCGTCAATTGCCGTCGGCGGGGCAGGCGAGTGACCGTAGGCTTGGCTCGTGGCGGTAACTGTTTCCCATACAGCGCTGGTCAGGCGCGCACGCCGGATCAACCGGGTACTGGCCGAGCTCTATCCGGACGCTCACTGCGAGCTGAACTTCAGCTCGCCGCTCGAACTGCTGGTGGCGACGATCTTGTCGGCTCAGTGCACCGACAAGCGCGTGAACCAGGTCACGCCAGTTCTGTTCGCGAGGTACCGGACAGCGGCCGACTACGCGGCGGCTGACCGTGAGGACGTCGAGAAGATAATCGTGTCCACCGGGTTCTTCCGAGCCAAGACCACGAGCATCATCGGCCTCGGCCAGGCACTTTGCGAGCGATACGGCGGCGAGGTGCCAGGCAGGCTCAAGGACCTCGTCACGCTGCCTGGAGTCGGCAGGAAAACAGCGAACGTGGTGCTCGGCAATGCCTTCGGCATTCCGGGAATCACCGTAGACACGCATTTCGGCCGCCTGTCGAGGCGATTCGGCTGGACCACTTCCGACGATCCTGAAAAGGTCGAGCAGGAAGTCGGGGCGCTGATCCAGCGCTCAGAGTGGACCCAGCTCTCCAACCGGATGATCTGGCACGGGCGCCGGGTCTGTCACGCACGCAAGCCGGCCTGCGGAGCCTGCGGGCTCGCCGCCCTCTGCCCTTCCTATGGAGAGGGACCGACCGATCCTGACGTCGCCGCGCGCCTGGTCAGGCCGGGCCCGTTCTCATGACGCGACCAGGGGAGAACGTCAGCACGAGCGACTCCGCGGCTCTGCCAGGGTGGCTGGCCAATCTGGCGGCCGGTGCCGCCAGGATGCCTGTGCCGCCTGAGCTACGTCCCCCGGCAGGCGGCGGCCGCCAGTCGGCGATCCTGATCTTGTTCGGCGCGACCGAGACCGCCGGGCCTGACGTGCTCTTGGTACAGCGCAGCCAGTCGCTGCGGCGTCACGCGGGACAGCCCGCCTTCCCTGGCGGCGTGATCGACCCGGGAGACGACGGACCGGCTGGGGCGGCGCTCCGCGAGGCGGGCGAGGAGACAGGCGTCAAGCCAGACGGAGTCGACATTGTCGGCGTACTGCCAGACCTGTACATCCCGCGCAGCGGGTTCCAGGTCTCGCCGGTACTGGCCTGGTGGCGCGAGCCAGGCCCGGTCGCGCCAGGTGACCCGGCCGAGATCGCCTCGGTGGCTCGCGTGCCGGTCGCCGAGCTCGCCGATCCGGCTAACCGGCTCATGATCAGGTATCCCAACGGAGGCGCTGGCCCGGCCTTCCGCGCCGGAGCGATGCTGATCTGGGGTTTTACTGCTTTCGTCATCGCTGCCTTGCTGAGATTGGGTGGCTGGGAATTGCCGTGGGATACTGGTCGGGTCGCCGACCTGGCGGAAGGCGAGCAGTTGACTGGCATCGACATCCCGATTCAGGCGAGCTGACAATTTCCGGTTACCGTTGCGTCGCGGAACGCTATCTGCTTGCCCACTTGCGCATCAAGGACGGATACCTTTAGCTGCTGTGTCCGGTGACTTGCTTGACCTGATCCTGATCGCGCTGGCGGCCGCCTTCGCGGTGGCCGGGTACCGGCAGGGGTTCATCATCGGCGTGATGAGTTTCGTAGGCTTCGCGGCCGGCGCCGTCATCGGGATCTACGTCGCCCCTGGGGTCGCGACCGCGCTCACGAAGGACCAGAGCCTGCGTGCGGTCCTCGCGATCGTGCTGGTCTTCTCCGCCGCCGTCGTCGGCATGCTCATCACGTCGGCGCTCGGGGTCATGCTGCGCTCCAAGGTAAGGCACCGCTCGTCAACGGTGCTCGACTCCATCGGCGGCGCGATCGTGAACATCGTGGCGATCTTGATGCTCGCCTGGCTGATCGGCTCGCTGGTCGCCTACGCGCCGCCGTTCCCCGCGATTCAGTACCAGGTCAATAATTCCCTCCTGCTCAAGGGCATCGACCGGCTGGTACCCGAGGGTGCACGCCCCGAGTTCTCGGCGTTGCAGCGACTGCTGAGCACCGAGCCCTACGTTCAGGTCTTCGGCGCGCTCGGAGCGGAAACCGCGCTCAACGTTCCCAAGCCCGACCAGGCCGTGCTGCGGTCGCCCGGGCTGGTCAATGACAGGAACAGCGTCGTCAAGATCGAAGGCGTGGCGCCGTCATGCTCGCGGCAGATCGAAGGGTCAGGCTTCGTCATCGGCCCCGACCACGTGGTCACCAACGCACATGTCGTCGCCGGTGTCCGGCAGGGTCCGCAGGTCTATACGAGGACAGGTTCTGAGTACCCGGCGCGCGTAGTCCTTTTCGATCCGTCACGCGACATCGCCGTCCTTTACGTGCCCGATCTGAACCTGCCGGCCCTGCGGATAGCGACCTCGGCACCGTTCGGCGCCCAGGCCGTGGTCGCCGGCTACCCGCTCAACTCGGCGTTCACCGCCGTGCCCGCTCGCGTTGGCCGGTCAGAACTAGCGGACGGTCCGGACATCTACGATCAGACTCACGTCATACGCGACATCTATCCAATCCGCGCCCTGGTACGGCCAGGCAACTCGGGCGGCCCGCTGATCGCGCCGCACGGGCAGGTCTACGGCATGGTCTTCGCCGCCGCGGTAGCGGTCAGGAACACCGGCTACGCCCTCACCGGCGGAGAAATTCTGCCCGACATCCGCCGTGGCCTCGCCCGCTCCGCCAGCGTCTCCACCGAGGCCTGCCAGTAGCAGACTCACTGGTCACGCGGATCACTCCAGTTCCAGGGCGGGTGGCGCGCGTCGGCCTAAGCCGGGTCGCCTTGGGTGCGATCCCGGCGGCAACAGCAATGAAGAGCCACCGATGCGGTTACTCAGGCAGCGGCGGCAGCAACGATGGCTCTGCGATGCTGTGCCTGCGACAACAGATTTCCACCGTTGCGCTAGCCGTGGGCCGCCGAACAGCATCAGCGGGCCATGGTTGCCGTCAGCCGCAACAGTATGGGGCTTTTGTGCGCTTCGCGCCTTGCTCGCGATCGACTAGGACTCCTAAGGAGGAGCGATGTGGGGCCGGGCGAGCGAGAGGCGAAAGTCCGCCTCTGGCACCGCCTTGATTCCGGATCTTTCGATCCGTTCCGCGAGCGCCCGCACACGGACCGTGACCACCATCAGATCGAGCCCCTCTGGCAACGAGTCCCCGCCCCGCGAACCGCCGTATGCGTCGACCGCGTCGGTCCCCCGCCCCAGCAGCGTCACGGCGCCCCGGTCGTTGCCGCGGAGCGCGTGAGTCAGCCCGACCGCGATTTGCGCGAGCCCCTTCCACAGCGGGCGCTCCTCCTCAGGACAGGATTTCCACACTGCCTCGAATACCTCATGGGCGTGGAACGGCCGTCCCTCGTCGATCAGGCGCTGGGCGAGCGCGAGCGCCTCGGCGGCGGTGAGCCGCAGGTCATCAGGCATGGTCGGCTGCCCGGTCGCGCCCCGTTCCAGCGGCCGCCCAAGGCCGTCCCTCGGTCTGGCATTCCTCGGGCGCCCGGCGGGATCGCGGTCACGCTGAACCCTGGCGGGAGGCGATGTCAACGTTCAGGCTCAGGGTCGGCCAGCCACGACCTGAGTTCGAGATCAAACCGGTCTGGCAGTTCCTCGTGCGGGAAGTGCCCGGCGCCGTCAATCAGCCGCCACCGGTACGGCGCGTCAACGAAACCGCCGGAGCCGCGGGCGGTCCTTGGCTTGACGCAAGAGTCGAGCGAGCCATGAATCTGCAGCGTCGGCGCTTGCACCGGGCTGCGCATCGCCCGCATGTAACGCATGCCGTCCGGCCGCAGCCTGGACCTGAGCAGCCAACGGTGATATTCAAGCGCCGAGTGGGCGACGGCAGGCACGCACATCGCGGCACGGTAGGTGCCCTCGGTCGCCGGATCAGGCCAGCCAGGACCCGACCAGGCAGAAAGGATCTCGCCTACTCGCTCGGCGTGGTGGCGGAGCAACTGCCGTTCCGGCAGGACAGGAAGCTGGAAGCCGAAGGCGTAGCCGCTGCTGCGGCCCTGCCCGAGCGGGTCGGTCAGGATAGCCGAGCGCAGCCTGAGCGGATGCGCGGCGGACACGACCCCCAGCCTGCGCACCACTTTGGGAAAGTAGGCGGCCATCGTGAACGCGATGATCCCGCCCCAGTCATGCCCGACTACGACCGCGTTGGCCTCCCCAAGCGACCTGATCAGGCCGGCCGCGTCGGAGGCCGCCGTGATCAGGTCATAGCCACGGGGGGGCTTGTCGCTGCCGCCGTAGCCGCGCAAGTCGACGGCGACCGCGCGGAAGCCCGCCGAGGCAAGCGTGGTGAGCTGCCGCCGCCAGGTCCACCAGAACTCGGGAAACCCGTGCAGCAGGAGCACCAGGGGCCCGTCACCGTTCTCCGCGATGTGGAACCTGGTGCCGTTGGCGCTCACCGACCGGTGTGACCACGGGCCGTCGAGGTAGATCGACGCCTCGCTCTGCGCGCTCACCTGCTACCTGCCCTGAGCCGACCCGATGGCGCTGACCGAACTGTCACTGATCGCCTGACCGTCAGAGCCGGGAGACTCATCGTGGCCGTCGCGCCTGATCATCGCCAGGTCCTCAGAGACCGTGCTGCGGGTCCTGCGCAAGCCAGACAGGCCGCGGAATTTCAGCACGCCGATCACGACCGTCAGCCCGGCAAGCACCACGCAGGTGCCTGCCACGATCAGGAACGCGGCCCAGAGCCAGATGCCAAGCGCCTGGAGACCGTAGGCGAACGCGAAACACAGCAGCATGAGGACAAGGCAGGCGACGAACGCGGCGACGCCAAGCAGGGCAGCCCCCATTCCCAGCCGGCGAGCATCGGCCCTGAGCTCGAGCTTCGCCAGGTCAAGCTCGAACTTCACGAGCTGCGTGATATCGCTGACGGCGAGCGCGACCAGATCGCCAAGTGACGCCTGCGTAGCGTCCGCCTGACGGGCCGCACCGGAACCGGCCATGTGCTTCCTCCTTCCTCGCTGTTCACCTACCAGTCTGGCGCATCAGCGAGACTGCCATTCGATTGCCTCCCATTACCTGCGGTGAAGATTACTCATGGCAGCCGAAATCAAATCAGAAAGGACGGCAGACGTGAAGCGGCAGCGCCCCGAACAGGGACGCCGCCGCTGAGGCCCGTCAGGTCCGGGTTACCAAGCGTGCACCTTCACTGCCGGACAGGATGTCCTTCCAATGATTGCCATGGACGTCCCTGTCTCGGCCGCCTCCCGCGGCTGGTCGCGCGTGGGTGCCCGGCTGCCGTGCCAGGACCAGGTGGTCCGTGCTTCTTTTCTACGACGGATCGGCAAGCTTGGGAAGAGTCCCTCGTGATCAATTCGTGATCTTGATCGTTCCGCCCGTTCACATGCCAGACCGCATCGTTGGCGCGCTGATGCTGTAGCCAGCGTCGCCAGAAAGCCGCTCCGCGGCCTCAGAGTGCGAACGCCAGGACCGGCCAGCCGCGCTCGGCGGCGATCCTTCGCAGGTGCCTGTCGGGGTTCACCGCGTGCGGATGCCCGACGGTCTCGAGCATCGGCAGGTCGGTCACCGAGTCGGAGTACGCGTAACAATCGTCGAGCAGGTAGCCGCGCTCGGCTGATAGTTCCCTGATGCGGCTTGCCTTCGCCTCGCCGTACGCGTAGAACTCAAGTTCGCCTGTGTAGTGCCCGTCGGCATGACGCATCCGCGTCGCGATGATCTCGGACACCCCGAACATCGCGCCGATCGGCCCGACCATCTCCTGTCCTGACGTGGACACGATGATCACGTCGCGACCCTCCGCCAGGTGCGAGTCGAGCAGGCGCCTCGCCTCGGCGTAGACAATCGGCCCGATGGTCTCGGCGAGGTGCGCCGTAACGATCTCTGTCACCCGTTCGACCGGCCAGCCGCAGCACAATTTCGCGACCTGTTCCTTGATCCGTTCCATCTGCCTGTGATCGGCGCCGCCGAGACGAAAGATGAGCTGGGCCAGTGCGCCGCGTGCGGCCTGGACTCCGGTTATGAGGCCGTGCCGGTAGAAGGACGGCGCAAAAGCGAGCGTGCTTGACCGAGAGATTAGGGTCTTATCCAGGTCAAAGAAGGCGGCCGTGGCTCGCGGCGCGGCATCGGCGGCAGTGTTCATGGCAGCCGAGCATACGGCGCGTTCTTAAAATCCAATCTCGCTTCTGATGAGGTTCGGATGACCGACTGGTAACTTCGACTGGCAACTTTGACCCACTGCACGTAGGATTTCCTGAGTTACGGAACCGCTCTGTCCCCCCGGAGCCGGGCCGTACGGCGACCCCCGCTCTCCCCCCCGGCGGGGGTCGCCCCCTTTCCTAGCAGGCAGCCGAGCAAGGCAAGCGAGCCGGATTTGGACAGCGGCTCGTTCCCATTGCCGCATTTCGGTGACTGAATGCACGAAGGGCAGCCGGCCAGGCACTCGCAGTCAGCGATGGCGAGCCTGGTCGATGAGAGCCAAGGGCCGGCGGCGAGGAATCCGCGCTCGGCGAAGCCCGCTCCGCCATCATGACCGTCATAGATGAAAATGGTGAGCCTGCCGGTCTGCGGATGCCGTTCCGTGGAGACGCCGCCGACATCCCAGCGGTCGCAGGCGGCAACGAGCGGCAGCAGCCCGATCGCGGCATGTTCCGCGGCATGCGCGGCGCCGGCGAGGTCGACCCCTTCTGCCAGAAGCGAGGCGCTCACCTCGGGTGAAAGGGTCCACCACACCGCCCTCGTGCGCAGCGTCTTGCACGGCAGGTCGAGCGGGAACTCGCCGAGCGGCTGGCCGGTGTCAGGGTTCCGCCTGGTGTAGCCGACGACCTGCCGCCGCACGAGCACGTCGCCGAAGTGAGCCGTGGCCCCTTCCCACTCCGAGGTACGGTGCTCGGCCGCGATCTCGATCTCGGTCAGCTCGCGCGCTGACGTTACGTAGCCGGGGTCACCGGCCAGGACAAGCGCGACGCTGTCTTCGAGGTCAAGGGAACCGACCAGGTAGATCTCTCCCTGATGGGCGTAGACGGCTCCTTCGTGTGCGAGTACGTGCGCTGACGGCTCGTCGACTGTGCCGATGAGCCGGCCCGTGGGTTCCTCGACGATCCTTACTGGCCGGCCGCCTGACCCGCGGAGCCCGGTGAGCTGCGGCCGTCGCAGCCCGGCCAGATGCCAGCGCCCCGCCCGATCCCTGAGCGCACCGTCGCTGACCAGGCCGTCGATCACGTCCTTAGCGGCCGGTCCGAAAAGTGCCAGGTCGGCACCGCTCAACGGCAACTCGGCGGCGGCGGCGAGCAGGTGCGGGCCGAGTACATAGGGGTTAGCCGGGTCAAGCACGGTGGCCTCGACCGGCCGGTGCAGCAGCGCCTCTGGGTGGTGCACCAGGTACGTGTCCAGCGGATCATCCCTGGCGATCAGCACAGCCAGGCAGTCACGTCCGGTGCGCCCTGCCCGTCCTGCCTGCTGCCAGAGCGCGGCCCTCGTGCCCGGCCAGCCCGCGATCAGCACGGCGTCAAGCCCGCTCACGTTGATGCCGAGCTCGAGTGCGGGGGTCGCGGCGAGTGCGGTGATCGCCCCGGTGCGCAGCGCGTGCTCGAGTTCCCTTCGCTCCTCTGGCAGGTAGCCAGAGCGGTAGGCCGCCACCTTCCCGCCCAGGTCTGCCGCACCCGCCTCGGCAAGTCGCGTCTTCGCGGCGGCGGCGGTCGCTTCCGCGCCGCGCCGCGACCTGATGAACGCCAGCGCGGGCGTGCCTTCGCGCACCAGATCGGCCAGCAGCCCGGCAGTCTCGGCGATCGCGGTGCGGCGGACAGGCGCTCCCCGCTCGCCGCGCGCGGCGGTCAGCGGCGGCTCCCAGAGGCCGAAGGTCATCGGCCCCCGAGGAGCCGCGTCAGCCGTGATTTCTTCCGCCATAAAGCCCGTGAGCAACTCCGCGCAGCGGGCGGGCTCACTGATCGTCGCTGACGCGAGGATGAACCTGAGGTCGTCAGCTCCGCCGCGGTGGTAAGCGGCGACTCGCCTGAGCCTGCGCAGCACCTGGGCCACGTGGGAACCGAACACGCCACGGTAGCCATGGCACTCATCGACGATCACGTACCTCAGCCGCCTGAAGAAGCCGCTCCAGCGCTGGTGCTGAGGAAGCAGGCCGTAGTGCAGCATGTCGGGCGTCGTCAGCAGGTAGGTGGCGTGCTTGCGGGCGCGGGCGCGGTCAGCGAAGGACGTATCGGAGTCAATGACGGCGGCGCGCACTGCCTGGCTGTACCCGGCGCTCAGCGCCTGAACGAACGCGAGCTGGTCGGCGGCGAGCGCTCGCGTGGGCGAGAGGTAAAGCGCGGTCGCCCCCGTACCGATCGCGGTAAGCGAGGGCGTGAGATATCCGACCGACTTGCCTGAGGCGGTTCCCGTGGCCATGATCACGCTGCGCCCGGCGTGCGCGTGCTCGGCTGCCGCGGCCTGGTGCTCCCATGGACCTTCGATGCCGGCCTCCGCGAACGCCGTCACCAGCGCGGGCGGTACCCAGGCCGGCCAGGGCACCCTGCGTCCCTGCCTGGAAGGCAGCCGCTCGACGTGGGTGAGCCGCCCGGTATCGGTGCCTAGCTCGAGTATCCGGCGCACGCCTGAATGGGCATCGGACAGATCCAGATCAACCATCGTCTTAGAAGTTTGTCATCGGCAGCCGGGTACCTCGAACCCCGATCTGGTATAGACATGAGTCTGAGCATGGTTGAATGCGCGACGGGGCATCGGGTCCGGCGCGCCGGACGGGATGTGCTCGGGCGGCCGCTGAGATAATGGATGCATGGCGCTGGAGGAATCTGTGGATCTGAAGCTGGATCACTACAACAAGGACGGTATCGAGATCGTCGATGTCGAAGGCGAGATCGATGTATACACCGCGCCTCGGCTGCGCGAGCTGCTGATCGAACTGGTAAACGTGGGCAACTACCAGATCGTCGTGAACATGGAAAAGGTGGAGTTCCTCGACTCCACTGGCCTGGGGGTCCTTGTTGGCGGGCTCAAGCGGGTGCGGGCGCACGACGGGTCACTTGACCTGGTCTGCACGCAGGAGCGGATTCTGAAGATCTTCCGCATCACCGGCCTCACGAAGGTCTTCGGCATCCACGACACGGTGGACGAGGCGATCGCCAACAGGAAGTCAGAGAAGTAGCGGCCGGTGGCGACGGTAGAAGTAACCTTCACCCCGCTACCTGCGCATGTGCGCACCGCCAGGCTGGTCGCCACGGCTGTCGCCAGGCGGAGCGGTGTTCCTGAAACCTTGCTTGACGAGGTAAGGCTCGCTGTGGGAGAGGCCTGTTCGCGCGCGGTGGAGGCGCACCGCCTGCACTGCCCGTCCGAGCCGGTGAAAATCGCGCTGACCGGGCAGGACGGTCGCTTCGAGATCGAAGTACTCAACGCGGGAGCGGCGTCTTCGCCTGGTCAGGGACAGTCTGCCGGTGACGGGGCACTTGCCCCCGCCGGCTTCTCGCTTGCCGTCATCGCCGGCCTGGCCGACGAGGTTCAGATCAGCGAGACCCCGGCAGGCACGAGCGTGAAGATGAGCTGGCCGGTGTCCGGTTCGCTCGCGGCGGGCTCGCCGGCTTGAGCGGATGTTTGGTTACTGTTGCGTCACAATCGGGGCGCGGGGGTCCCCAGTTCCGGACCCGCTTAAGCGTGTGAACCCGTGAATGCGTAGACTCCGGCCCACTGCCGTGACCGCTCCCAGGGCGGGCGATCTGGCATGCTGTATGCGGTATGCCAGATATGCGCAGAGTGGCGCGGTATATCGATAATCGTAGGTCGGAGGATAGATGACAAGGCTTAGTTCCATTCTCGCGGATGGGGCGGCCACCGTAGCTGGCTCCAACTTGACCTGGGTCGCAGTCATAGTGGTCATCGCGGTGCTCGCTCTTGCCGTTGCCTCCTGGCTGGTCAGGCAGGTCCTGGCAGCGGGCCAGGGCACGCCGAAGATGCAGGAGATCGCCAAGGCCGTGCAGGAAGGCGCTCTCGCGTACCTGCAGAGGCAGTTCAGGACCCTCGCCGTCTTCGTGGTCGTGATTTTCTTCGTGCTCCTGATCCTGCCGATACCCGCAGGCGCCGGTGAAGGCGTCAGGTGGGGCCGGTCAGCCTTCTTCCTGGTCGGGGCGCTGTTCTCGGCGTTTACCGGCTTCACTGGCATGTGGCTGGCCGTCAGGGGCAACGTGCGGGTCGCCGCGGCCGCCAGGGAGAGCGACGGCGAGCGGGTGGCCATGCGGATCGCGTTCCGCACCGGCGGGGTGGCCGGCTTGCTGACCGTGGGCCTCGGCCTGCTCGGTGCCGCGATCGTTGTCCTTGTCTTCAAGGCGAACGCTTCTAGCGTCCTTGAGGGCTTCGGCTTCGGCGCCGCGCTGCTCGCGATGTTCATGCGTGTCGGCGGTGGCATCTTCACCAAGGCCGCCGACGTCGGTGCCGACCTGGTCGGCAAGGTCGAGAAGGGGATTCCTGAGGACGACCCGCGCAACGCCGCGACGATCGCCGACAACGTCGGCGACAACGTGGGCGACTGCGCCGGCATGGCCGCCGACCTTTTCGAGTCCTACTCGGTGATGCTGGTCGCTTCGCTGATCCTCGGCAAGGCCGCGTTCGGCTCCCAGGGCCTGGTCTTCCCGCTGATCGTCCCCGCCATCGGCGTGATCACGGCGGTCGCCGGCATCTTCTTCGTCGCGCCGCGCAGGAGTGACCGCAGCGGCATGACCGCGATCAACAGGGGCTTCTTCCTCGCCGCGATCTTCTCGCTGATCCTGGTCGTGATCGCCGCGTTCGTGTACCTGCCGTCCTCGTTCAAGGACCTGAAGGGCATTTCTGACGCGACGATCCTGCATCACTCGGGCGACCCGAGGGTGTTCGCGATCATCGCGGTGATCATCGGCCTGGTGCTCGCGAGCGCGATCCAGTTGCTGACCGGCTACTTCACCGAGACCAACCGGCGGCCTGTCAAGGAGATCGCGGACTCGGCCCGTACCGGCCCGGCGACCGTCATCTTGTCCGGCATCTCGGTCGGGCTCGAGTCAGCCGTCTACTCCGCACTGCTGATCGGCGGCGCGGTCTACGGCGCGTTCCTGCTCGGCACGGGCAACGCCACGCTTGCCCTGTTCGCGGTCGCGCTGGCCGGCACCGGCCTGCTGACCACGGTCGGCGTCATCGTGTCCATGGACACCTTCGGCCCGGTCTCTGACAACGCGCAGGGCATCGCGGAGATGAGCGGTGACGTCGAGGGCGAGGGTGCCAGGATCCTCACCAAGCTCGACGCCGTCGGCAACACCACGAAGGCGATCACCAAGGGCATCGCGATCGCGACCGCCGTGCTTGCCGCTACCGCGTTGTTCGGCGCGTTCAAGACGACAGTGACGCAGGCACTCGGCAGCGCCGCCGGCACGTTCAGCCTGTCCATTGATCACCCGAACGCGCTAGTCGGCCTCATCGTCGGCGCGGCCGTGGTCTTCTACTTCTCCGGACTCGCGATCATGGCGGTCGGCCGGGCAGCCGGCCGGGTCGTCTTCGAGGTGCGTGAGCAGTTCAGGACGCACCCGGGGATCATGAACTTCACCGAGAAGCCCGAGTACGGGCGGGTCGTCGACATCTGCACCAAGGACTCGCTCAGGGAACTGGCGACGCCTGGCTTGCTCGCCGTGCTGACGCCGATCGCGGTCGGTTTCGGGTTCGGTTACGTGCCGCTCGGCGCGTTCCTCGCCGGCGCGATCGCGGCTGGCGTGCTGATGGCCGTGTTCCTGGCTAACTCGGGCGGTGCCTGGGACAACGCCAAGAAACTGGTCGAGGATGGCATCTACGGCGGCAAGGGCTCAGAGGCCCACGCGGCGACCGTCATCGGCGACACCGTCGGCGACCCGTTCAAGGACACCGCAGGCCCGGCGATCAACCCGCTGATCAAGGTGATGAACCTGGTATCGCTGCTGATCGCCACCGCGGTCGTGCAGCACGCGCACGACACGGGCCTGCGGGCCGGTGTCGCGATCGTCGCGATAGCGATCGTGGTCGGCTCCGTGGTGATCTCCAAGCGGCGGGCGACCGGCATAGCGCCATCCGAGTCCGAGGTTGCTGACGGACCAGGGACTCCCGCACTGGACTCCTCGGAGCAGGAGTCGCCGGAAGAAGGCGCGGCTGAGGAAGAGCCCACTAAGACCCCGACCGCCTGATCACCGCATAAAGGCTGGCGCGCGGTATCCGCGCGCCAGCCTTTGCTTGCGGGCGGCTGTGCGTGACGATGGGAGGCATGGCAGCGGAGCGGCGGCTCATCATCATGAGGCACGCCAAGGCAGGTGAACTGCCTGGCGGACCTGACTTCGAGCGGGCGCTGCGGCCAAGAGGCCGCAGGAACGCTCAGTCGGCAGGCGCGTGGCTGGCCAGCCGGAGCCTGACGCCAGAGCTCGTGCTCTGCTCGAAGGCGAGGCGGGCAAGGCAGACCTGGCAGTACGTCAGCGAGGAACTAAGCGGCGAACCCGAAGTGATCATGGATGAGCGGCTCTACGACGCCGACGTCGGGGATCTGCTCGGCATCTTCGCGCATACGCAAGCCTCGGTGAACACTCTGATGTACGTCGGGCATAACCCCGCTGCGGCCGAGGTCGCCGAGGTGCTGACCGTCGGGCCCGTCGAGTTCCCTACGTCGGCGGTCGCGGTCATCGGGGTCGCCGGGCCCTGGCCGGAGCTGGCCGGCGGCTCGGGTGAGCTCATCGCGCACTGGACACCGCACGAAGAGGGAGGCTGATGTCGGCCAGGGTGGTACGGCTGCGCGACGTAGGTGTCTACCGTGAAGAGTCGTTCCTGCTGCGTAACGTGAGCTGGACCGTCTACTCCGATCAGGCCTGGGTCGTGCTCGGCCCGAACGGCGCGGGGAAGACGACCCTGCTTCAGATAGTGTCAGGGCTGCTTGTGCCGACCCAGGGGACAGCAGAGGTACTCGGCGAGCAGGTGGCGGACACCGACCTGGCCGAGTTGCGCAGCCGGATAGGCGTCTCGAGCGCCGCCGTCGCCGACCGGGTCCCCCGCAAGGAGAACGTCATCGACCTGGTCATGACCGCCGGGTACGGCACTCTCGGGCGGAGCAGCGAGGAGTTCGACTCGTTCGACGTGTCCCGTGCCGTCGAGTTGCTTGACGCCGTGGGCTGCGCGCACCTGATCAGGCGGCGTTTCGGCACCCTGTCGGAAGGTGAACGCAAAAGGGTGCAGATAGCACGTGCCCTGATGGCAGATCCCGAATTGCTTTTGCTCGACGAGCCCGCTGCCGGCCTTGATCTAGGCGGGCGGGAAGACCTGCTGGCCAGGATCACGGCACTCGTGCGTGACCCCAGGTCGCCAGTGCTCATGATGGTGACCCACCACGTCGAGGAGGTTCCGGAGGGTTTTACGCACGCGATGCTGATGCGCGGCGGCACCGTGCTCGCGGCCGGCGCGATCGATCAGGTCTTCACCGAGCGGAACCTGTCAAGCTGCTTCGGCGTGCCGCTAGTCGTCGAGCGGCGTGGCGCCCGCTGGATGGCGACGGCGGCGCCGCTACGCTAGGGTCCTTGTCCTAGTATCAGGTAGTGTGAGCCTTTTCGCGGCGGCGGCGATCCTGGTGGCCGCCGTGGCGGCCGGCGCGATCAACGCTGTCGTCGGGTCCGGGTCGCTAATTACGTTCCCGACGCTGCTCGCGTTCGGCTACCCGCCGGTGATCGCCAACGTCTCCAACAACATTGGCGTCATCCCCGGTAACCTCAGCGCCTCGTACGGCTACCGCAAGGAACTCGCCGGTCAGCGCCGGCGGCTGACCCCGCTGGCCTTCGCCTCGTTCACCGGCGCGCTGACCGGCGCGGTCGCGTTGCTCGCCCTGCCCGCTGGCGTGTTCAAGCTGGTCGTGCCGATCCTGATCATCGCCGGATGCGTCCTCGTGGTGCTCCAGCCGCAGTTGTCAGCGTGGGTCACCAGGCGAAGCAAAGACCGTGCTGCCGGGGCCGCCGGTGCTGCCGGTGCTGCCGGTGCTGCCGGCGATTCCGGCGACGAGCAGAAGACCAGTCCGCTGCTGCTGGCCGGAGTTTTCCTGACCGGCGTTTACGGTGGGTACTTCGGTGCCGCGCAGGGCGTGATCTTGGTCGGGCTGCTCGGTGTGTTCATCTCGGACAGCCTGCAGCGCATTAACGCCGGCAAGAACGTGCTGGTCACGATCGTCAACGCGACCGCCGCGATCGTGTTCATGATTTTCGCCCACGTGGCCTGGCTGGCGGTGGGCCTGATCGCGGTCGGGTCGGCGGCCGGCGGCCTGATCGGCGCCAAGGTTGGCCGGCGCCTGCCCCCGCTGGCCCTGCGCATCATCATCGTGATCATCGGGCTCGTCTCGGCCGTAAAGCTGATCTTCTTCCCCTGACCCGCCGCCCCGCCTCCCCGCTATACGACCCCTAGATTCCCGCTAGTGCCCGCCGGGGGCGAGGATGCCGTCGGCTACGGCACGGGCGACCAGGTCCCTGGCGTATTGCCCGAGGCTGGGCGAGCCGTCGTCGATCAGCGCCACCTTGACCAGGACCTGGTCCGCTGTGATGCCATGGACCAGCCACGTGCCTCCGCCTGCGGCGCGGTTCTCGAGCATCGGCTGCAGCCGGTCGAGCGCACGGGCGAAGCGGGCTTCTGGCGAACGCCGCTCGTTGAACTCGTCCCAGAGTTGCCGCAGCGAAACGGCCTGGTCATCGGGAAGCAGCGCGAAGATCCGGTCGGCGGCCTTCGCCTCGGCGGCATCTTGCAGTCGCTGTGAACGTTCGTCCGCGTAAACGAAGAGGTCTCCCGCGTCGATCTCGACGAGGTCGTGGATCAGCACCATGGCGATTACCTTGCTGAGGTCGGTGCCTGGCGGCGCGTGTTCACCGAGCGCGAGCGCCATGAGCGCAAGGTGCCAGGAGTGCTCCGCCGAGTTCTCGCGCCTGCCAAGGCCGGCCAGCCTGGTCTGCCTGAGCACGCCTTTGAGCCGCCCGATCTCGGTGACGAATGCTAGCTGTTCGTCGAGCCGCATGCGGCTACTGCGGCCCGAACCCGAGCAGGTGCAGCCCGTAGAGCAGGGCGGCGAAGGCGACCAGGATGCCGACCACCCTCGCGGCGTACAGCAGCCTCTGCCTGCGACTGCCCGCTGGCCTTGGCTTGCGCGCGGTCGAGCCGACCGCCCGCAGCTTTCGCTTGCCGCGCGGGGCGCGCTTAGCGCCGGTATCACCGATTGGCTTGCGAAGCTGCCTCGCCTTCTTGGCGCTGCGCCGTTTTTGCTTGGTCGCTGGCGGTGGCGGGCTCTGGCTGCGGCGAGCCCGTTCTGCGGCGGACAGTTCGGTGAACCTCGCTGGTTCAGCCTGTCCGGAGGTGAGGTCGCGAAGCTGCTGGTCGAAGTCGTCTGGATCAGGCATGGCTGCTGCTGTACTCCACGGGCATGCACGCAAGTATGGCGGACCAGTCCAGCATAAATCGCCTGATGCGCTGGTCAGATGACGGCGATGTTACTGACTACTCACAGTGACATCACTCTCACCACGTGAAACGATTGTGATTGACGCTTAGCCGGTCGACGGGGGGAGAGTCAAGCGAGATGACTGAGCACAGGAACCTCACTACCACGGACGCCGGAACGCCTGCACCGAGCGACGAGTTCTCCCAGTCTGCAGGCACCGGGGGTCCCTTGCTGCTGCAAGACCACTACCTGGTACAGAAGATGGCGCAGTTCAACCGCGAGCGGGTGCCTGAGCGGGTGGTCCACGCTAAGGGCGGCGGCGCCTACGGCGTGTTCACCGCGACGCAGGACATGAGCGACTTCACCAAGGCCGGCCTGTTCGCCAAGGGCGCAAGTACCGAGCTGCTGATCAGGTTCTCTACGGTCGCCGGCGAACTCGGGAGCGCGGACACCGCGCGCGACCCGCGCGGCTTCGCGATCAAGTTCTACACCGGGCAGGGCAACTACGACCTGGTCGGCAACAACACCCCGGTCTTCTTCGTCAGGGACCCGCAGAAGTTCCAGGACTTCATCCACAGCCAGAAGAGGCGGGCCGACACCCACACCCGCGATAACAACATGCAGTGGGACTTCTGGACGCTGTCGCCCGAGTCAGCTCACCAGGTCACGATCCTGATGAGCGATCGCGGCACGCCGTACACCTGGCGGAACATGAACGGCTACGGCAGCCACACGTTCCTCTGGTACAACGCGGCTGGCGAGAAGTTCTGGGTCAAGTACCACATCAAGACCGATCAGGGCATCAAGAACTTCAACCTCGCGGACGCGACCGCGATGGCCGCCGCCGATCCCGACTTCCACCTGCGCGACCTGCATGCCGCGATCAGCCGCGGCGACTACCCGTCATGGACGGTGCAGGTGCAGATCATGCCGTTCGACGCGGCCGAGTCCTACCACTACAACCCCTTCGACCTCACCAAGGTCTGGCCGCACGCGGATTACCCGCCGATACCGATCGGCACGATCACGCTGAACAGGAACCCAGAGAACTACTTCGCCGAGATCGAGCAGGCTGCCTTCGAGCCTGCCAACTTCGTGCCAGGCATCGGCTCATCGCCTGACAAGATGCTCCAGGGCCGCCTGTTCTCCTACCCTGACACGCACAGGTACCGGATCGGCACCAACTACCTACAGCTTCCCGTGAACTCGCCGAAGAGCCCGGTCCGCTCCTACAACAAGGACGGCGCCATGCGGTACAGGAATCCCGGCGACCCGGTGTACGCGCCTAACTCGGCGGGCGGGCCGGTCGCCGATCCCGACCTCTGGAAGGACGAGAGCTACCACGTGGCTGGCGAGATCGTCCGCAGCGCCTACGTGCCGAGGGCGGACGACGACGACTTCGTCCAGCCGAGGGCGCTATGGGAGAACGTGATGACCGAGACCGATCAGGAACACCTCGTAGTGAACATCTGCGCCCACGCCAGCGCGCCCGAGGTGACCTCGCAGATGAAGTCCCGCGTGGTCGAGTACTGGCGCTGCGTACACCCGGAACTCGGCGCCCAGGTGGGCAAGGGCCTAGACGCCGGCTGAGCCGGCGCGGGAAAGGCCGTGCTGCGCCGCGATCACGTTCTTGTACCAGGCGAAAGAGGCCTTCGGCGTCCGGTCCTTGGTCTCCAGGTCCAGGTAGACGAGGCCGAACCGCTGGTGATAGCCCTCACTCCATTCGAAGTTGTCCGTAAGGGTCCAGTGGAAGTAGCCGCGGACGTCAATGCCGGCGTCGATCGCGTCGAGCACGGCCCTGAGGTGCCCGTCCACGTAGGAGATCCTGCCCGGGTCATTCACGGCGCCGTCTGGCTCGGGCTTGTCGTCCTGTGAGCACCCGTTCTCCGTGATGTAAAGGGGCGGCAGCCGGTCGCCGTACCGCTCGGCGAGCAGCCCGAGCAGTTCGGTCAGCCCGGCCGGGATCACCGGCCAGCCGAACGCGGTCACGGGGTAGCCGGGTATCGGCTGCATCTGGAACGGCAGCGGCGAGTCAGGCAGCGCCGACAGCCGCGTCGGGTTGTAGTAGTTCAGTCCGAGCCCGTCGACCGGCGCCGAGATGATCGCGAGGTCGCCGTCGAGCACGCAGGGCAGCCCGGCCTCGCCGACGCCGAAGGCGCGGAGGTCAGGGTAGGAACCGAGCAGGATCGGGTCGGTGAAGGCCCGGTTCTGCAGCACGTCGTAGGCGGCCGCCGCCGCGATGTCGGCCGCGTCAGAACTCGCCGGCCAGGCAGGTGAGTAGTTGTTGGCGATCATCACCTCGGCGGCGCCTGCCGCCCGCAGGGCCCGATTCGCCAGGCCGTGCCCGAGCAACTGGTGATGCATGGTGGGCAGCGCGTCCAGCATGAGTGCCTGACCTGGCGCGTGGATCCCGAGCGCGTAACCGAACGCGGTCACGACGAACGGCTCGTTCAGCGTGATCCATTGCGCGATCCGGTCGCTGAGCCGTCCTGCCACGATCCCGGCGTACTCGGCGAACCGCTGCGCGGTATCACGCGACAGCCAGCCGCCCACGTCCTCGAGCGGCTGCGGCAGGTCCCAGTGATACAGGGTAGGTACGGGCCTGATGCCCGCGGCGAGCAGCGCGTCGGTCAGCCGGTCGTAAAAGTCGAGCCCGGCCAGGTTCGGCGAGCCGCTACCCGACGGCTGGATCCTCGGCCACGCGATCGAGAACCGGTATGCGTCAAGCCCGAGGTCTGCCATCAGCGCGACGTCCTCGCGCCACCGGTGATAATGATCGGTCGCGACGTCGCCGGTGTGGCCGTCGCGAATGGCGCCAGGTTTCCTGACGAAGGTGTCCCAGATCGAGGTGCCGCGTCCGTCCTCGTCGTAGGCGCCTTCAATCTGATACGCGGCGGTCGCTGCTCCCCAGGCAAAACGGTCAGGGAAGGCGGGCATTGGCGAATCGGTCACTCGTTGATCGTAACTAGCTGGCTGGGTCCGTTCCATCCGGCCCGAGCTTCACCCTTTCCATGATCATCGACTCGCCCCTGAACAGCGGGGTCTCCCGCACCTGCTTCTCGATCGTCGCTGCCGACATCGTGTAACCGATGAACAGCAGCAGCGATACGGCCTCCATCACGATCCACAGCCAGTGCGAGGCGAGCTGGGTGGCCCAGTCGTTGAGCCCGTGCAGCACGGCGGGCAGCGTGATGCCGAAGATGATCAGCGGGATGCGCCTGCGCCGGTAGTTAACTCCCATGCCGATGAAGAACGCCGAGATGCCCGCCCACACCGCATGCTGGAACCCGTCGACGAATACCCGCTGCGCGAAGCTCAGCACGAGCGGGATCACCATGCCCGCGTGGTCGTTGCCCTGCATCAGGTAGCTCGACGTGTAAAGAACAGACTCGCGCACCCCGAACGCGAGGCCGGCGATCGTGCCGAGGAACATCCATACCCGCACGTCGAGAGTGATTTTCCAGACCCAGCGGAGCAGGAGCGCCGCGACCAGGATCGGCAGCGCCTTGGTGACTTCCTCGGCGAAGCCGACCCCGTAGATCCACGGCAGTACCTGGTGCGGGCTGCCGTTGTCGAGCGCGTTTTCCCATGGCAGCGTCAGCACGGGCAGCAGCAAGATGACCGCCGCGACGATCGCGACCGCCAGCCAGGCGATCAGCTTCGTGATCCGTCCCGGCCTGATCAGCAGCCAGAAAGCCACCGCCCACAGCGGCGCGATGGCCAGGCTGTAGGCCCAGCCAGGTACGTTCACGTCGGTCGTGCCAGAGAACAGCACCACGAACAGCGAAGGCAGCAGCCCGTAGGCGATCACGAGCAGCCGCGACCCCTGCTTCCAGCCGGGGTCCTTCAGCCAGCTCCTGATCGGCAGCAGGATATGCACGGCGGTCGCGAAGTCGCCGCCTGGCGACTCGAGCCTGGCGTGATGTGCGGGAAGCTGGCTGTAGACCGGGCTGGTGTGACTGCCCGAGATCTCGCCGCGCCAAAGGCCTGACCGGTGGATCGAGCTGCTGTGCCTGGTACTGCCCCGTCCGGAGGGCTCGGGCTCGTCGGCACCGACGTGCACGACCGTAGGCTCGGCGGGAGGCAGCGAACCGGCCTCGATGCGCAGCTCAGGCCCGAGCGGCGTCGCCAGCCGTACGTCGAGCGGCTGCTTGACCTGAACCGAGCTGACCGGCATCCCGCCGACAAACGTCCGGCCCTTGCCGAGATCGTCAAGCACCCATCCGTCTGGTTGCCAGCGCACCTCGGCGTGCTCGCGCGACACGATCGGGTCGGGCACGATCACGGTGTTTTCCGGGCTCCGCCCGATTCGCACCGTCTGCCCGGGCTGAAAGCCGTACACCTGGCCAGCGAATGTGACCTTCAGCTCGTTCACCCGCCCGCCTTCCCGCTCGGCAGCCTGCCTCAGCGTACCGAGCAGTGGGACGTGCTAGGTAACTCTCCGTCAGTCGGGCAAGCCGCCTGCGACGATGGCCTGGTCTACTTCGGCCGTCCTGGCCGCGAGTTCCGCGGTGTATTTTTGCCGATCAATGTCTTCAGCTAGTTGTTCATCCGCCTTCATGAGCTGCTCGAGGTCGGCGTCTGCCGCGCTCAGTACCCCGAGGTCGGCGAAGGCGTGCCGCACCTTCTGGCCCCAGAGCCCGATGTCGCGGACGCAAGGCACGATCCTGGTGAACAGCAGTGACCTGAAGGCCTGCTGCACCGGCGAGTGCTCGGTGAACTCGAGGCACTCGTCCACGTCGAAGCCGAGCCGCTCCCATACCTCACGGCCGCGGAACCGGTTGTTCATCAGGTAGCAGCCCTCGATCAGGAAGTCCTCCCGCTCGGACCGCTCGGCCTCGGTCAGCTCCGAGTAATACTCGCGCAGTGCCATCCGGCCGAACGCGACGTGCCTGGCCTCGTCCTGCATCACATACGCGAGAAGCTGGGTCACCAGCGCGTTCTTCGACAGGTCGCGATGCACGCCGAACGCGGCCAGCGCCAGGCCCTCGATCAGCACCTGCATGCCCAGGTACGGGTAGTCCCACCGGCCGTCGGCCAGCGCCTCCGCCAGCAGCTTGGCGAGGTCGTCGTTGACCGGGTAGTAGACGCCGATCTTGTCCTTGATGAACTTCTGGTACAACTCGACGTGCCTGGCCTCGTCCATGACCTGGGTCGCGGCGTAGAACTTGGAGTCAATGTCCGGCACGGTCTCCACGATCCTCGCGGCGACAGTCAGGGCGCCCTGCTCGCCGTGCAGGAACTGGCTGAACAGCCAGGAGGACAGGTGGAGCCCGACCTCGTCCTTTTGCTCCTGGTTAAGCAGTTCCCACTGGCGCGAGCCGTAGATCGGCTGGAACGACTCGTCCTGCTCCATCACGTTCGTCGGGTCGACGGGAATGTCCCAGTCGATGCGTTTCGTCGCGTCCCACTGCCTGTCCTTGCCGCGCTGATACAGGTCGAGCAGTCGCGTGCGGCCGCTGTCGTAGTCCCAGTTGAACCTGGTGAAGCCCGTCATGGGCACATCCCAGGTGCCGGACTTTACCTCGGTGACATAGTGGTCAAAGGTGCTCACGGCAACCCCCAGAAACGCGATCTAGCCCAAATGCTACTCGCGGGTAGCCAGCTCGAACAGGGCTAGCGGTGCATCGGTTGCTCGTGGTCCGCGTGACCGGCAAGCTCAAGCTGGAACGTGGAGTGCTCGACGTCGAAGTGGCCGCGCAGGCAGTCCTGGAGCACGTCAAGCATCATCGCGCTGGTTCCGTCGGTCAGCACGTCTGCCTCGACGACAACGTGCGCGGAGATAACGGGCAGCCCGGAAGTGATTGTCCACGCATGCAGGTCATGCACGTCGGTCACGCCGGCCAGGCAGGTCAGGTGTTCCCTGACCTCGTTCAGGTCGATGCCGCGCGGGCTGGCCTCGAGCAGCACGTTGATCGCGTCGGCGAGCAGTCGCCAGGTGCGCGGCAAGATCAGCACTCCGACCAGGAGCGAGGCGATCGGGTCGGCCCTGGTGAACCCGGTCACCCAGATGATCAGCCCGGTCACGATCACCGCGAAAGCGCCGAACGCGTCGGACGCGACCTCAAGGAACGCGCCGCGCAGGTTCAGGCTGGCCGACTGGCTGCGGCGCAGGATGAGCAGGCTGGTGCCGTTGGCCGCGAGCGCGACCAGGCCGAAGATCACCAGCAGGGGCGACTGCACGCCAGAAGGCATGACGAGCCGGTCGATGGCCTCTGAAATGACAAAGATCGACATTCCGCAAAGAATCACCGCATTGGCCATCGCCGCCAGGATCTCGGCCCGCGCGTAGCCGAACGTGCGCTTGAGCGTGGGCGGCCTGGCCGCGAAGATCACCGCCAGGAGCGAAAGCCCGACGCCCGCGGCGTCGGCCGCCATGTGAGCGGCGTCGGCGAACAGGACCAGGGCGCCGGTCACCCAGGCGCCGATGGCCTCGGCCAGGGCCACGCTGACCGTGATCAGCATGACGGCGATCAGGGACTTGCGGTGCTCTCCGGTGAGAGTCAGGCCAGATGCGTGGCTGTGGTCGGCGCCCAGGCCGTGGCCGTGCCCGTTCCCGTTCCCGTTCCCGTGGCCGGTCTTCGCCGCAAGCTTGCTCCGCAGGTTATGGCTGGTCCACTGCCGCAGGCGCCCTGGGGAGCGGCCAGCGGACACGGGCTGCCCGCAGCCGCCGCGTCCGCTGTCCCGGTCGCCCTCGGTCATGGCGTCGGCGATTCGCCGCTTCCTGGAGAAAGCAGTTCGTACGCTGGGTTGATCATCACCATGGCCTTGCCGCGCGTACCGACCTGGCCAGTCAGCCTCACTTTCGCACCAGGGTCAAGCCCAGGGATGTAAGAGCGGCCGTAGAACATCGCGGTGAGCTGACCTGTCGAGTCCACGACCTCGCAGGCCAGCACCGTGTTGGCCTCGACAGGTCGGATCTCTACCGCGTGGACGCGGCCTTCGACGACCGCGCGGCCTCGCTTGGGAAGCCTGCCGATGGGAGTTGCTGCCGCTGACGGGGCGGGGCGGTTGTAGTCAGTGCCGTCAGACTCCGGCATCGCGGCCGGGATCAGGTCGGGTGAGATGGGCTTCGCCGCTGCCTCCTCCGCGCGCCGCTGCTTGTTCTGCTCAGCCGCGGTCGTCGTGTCTTTCCCTGCCTGTCGCTCCTCGGCACGGGATTCGGCGACTGCCGACCTGCCCTTGGCGGTCTTGGCGGCCTCGGCCTTGGCGCTGCGCTCGCGTGCCCTGGCCGACAGCACCTCGACGCGGCTGCGGACGTCGAAGGGCACGATCGTGGCAGCCGCGTGCGGAATCTGGCTGACGACGCTCGCGATCTTGTCTGCCGTGCGGTCGTGCAGCAGCCGGCCGAGCAGCGGTGTGTAGCTGCGTCTTGGCAAGACGGCGGTTACGCCAACGCCGGGCAGGTTGGCCTCGGCGAGCACCATCTCGGCCGCCGCCTTGGTCAGCCTACGGTCAGGGCAGTCCACGAGATCAAGCACGACGCCGGTATTGGCCCGCACCCAGTCAGCGCGCAGCCGGGAGGCCTGAACGCTGTCGAGCACGAAGTGGACGGCGCGCATGCTTGTTGGCCGCAGGCTCCTGGCGTACCTGAGCCCGGCCAGCGTGGCGAGGTCGAAATCGTCAACGAACACGAAGACGGTCCGTCGCGAGTAGGTGGGCGCGGTTGGCTTGACCGGCCCGTGGTCGCCGTGGCTGATGCTCTCGAGCACGTCGGCTTCCATGCGGTACTGCCGGTTCAGCCTGATCAAGGCGGGCACGCCGACGGCGAAGACCACAAGCACCAGCCACGCGCCCTCGCTGAACTTCACCACGGCGAAGATCACGACGACGATCAGCGAGGTCACGCCGGCCGAGAAGTTGATCACGATCTTGTGCTGCCAGCCGCGTTCCTTGTGCGTGTGGTGATACTTGGCCATGCCGAAGCCGGCCATCGTGAACGCGGTAAACACCCCGAGCGCGTAGAAAGGCACCAGGTTGTTGACGTTCGAGCCGGCCACGATAAGCAAGATGCTGGAGAGAACGGCGAGCACGAAGATGCCGTTGGAGAAAACAAGACGGTGGCCCCGCTTGGTCAGCCACCTGGGAAGGAAGGCGTCCTCGGCCACGAAACTGGCCAGGAAAGGGAAGCCGTTGAAGCTGGTATTGCCGCCTGTATACAAGATCAGCGCGGTCGCGGCCTGCACCACGATGAACATGAACGTGCCGAACGCTGTGTGGCCGAAGACCGCCTTGGCCTCCTGCGAGATCACCGTCGGCACGCCTGAGATGTAGGGCGTCGCGTGGGTCACGTGGGCCAGCCAGGAGATCCCGGCCACCAAGGACCCGAGGATCACGCCCTCGGTCACGAGTACCCGGCGGGCGTTGATGCCCTCGGGCGGCCGGAACGCGCTGACGGCGTTGGACACCGCCTCGATGCCCGTGAGCGAAGAACCGCCGTTCGCGAAGGCACGCAGGAGCAGGAAGGCGAGGCCGAAGCTGATGAGGCTGGCGTGGTCGGGCGGTACGCCTTTGCCGTAGACCTCGGCGCCTGACGGTATGTGCACTTGCGGCAGCGTGAAGAAGAATTCCCTGAACAGGCCGACGATGATGACCAGGAGCATCACGCCTGCGAACAGGTATGTGGGAACCGCGAAAGACCGGCCGGCCTCGCGGATGCCGCGCAGGTTGCCGTAGAGCATCAGGCCGATGACGCACACGGAAATGATCAGCAGCAGGTCGGGCTTGTTGAGCGCGGGGATCGCAGACGCAACGGCCGCGGTTCCGGCCGCGACCTGGACCGCCACGGTTACTACGTAGTCGATCAGCAGCGCGACGGCGGCGACCTGCGCGACCTTGGGGCCGAAGTTCTCCCTGGCGACCACGTAAGAGCCGCCTGCCCTGGTGTAGACGGAGACAACCTCGCGATAGGAAAGCACCACGAGCGCCATGACGAAGAGCACGACCCCGGTGAGAGGCAGGATCAGCACGAAGGCGGCAGCCGCCAGGCCGCCCTTGAGCAGTTCGATCAGGATTTCTTCCGTGCCGTAGGCCGAGGACGAAATGCCATCAGGTGCCAGCACGCCGAGCGCGAGAGGCTTGGACAGTCGCTCCTCGCTGAGTTGCTCATTGACCAGCGGCGGGCCAAGCAGCCGACGTTTAATGGCGTAGCCCAGGCTCTCGGCCACGTAGTCCTGGCTCTCAGGGAGCCCTAGTTCCTTGCCAGCCGCCACGTCTGCGACTCCTCCGCTCAAGCTCGCATCCCGGACGCGAAGTAGCGTCCCGAACGTGGCCTTCATACCATCGCGCCCCGAGTGGGCGAGCACCTGGGCAGGTAACAGGGCAAGATCCCGGCATCACGCAGTGTTCCCAGTCTTGCCGTTCAGTACCACGATGCACTCCGCGGCGAGACGTACTGTGCTAGGTAAGAATTGACAGTGGCGGAGCGGAAAGGCCGCGTTGAGATGAGCGCGACACCGGCGGCGGAGCCTGAAGCGGGTAATGAGCGCGTACTGCACCTGTCCGACCTGGTGGGTCGGCCGATTACCGACAGCAAGGGGCAGTCGATCGGGCGGCTCGCCGACGTCATCGTCAGGCTGAGAGGTGCCGAGCCGCCGGCTGTGAGCGGTCTGATCGCCTCGGTTGGCGGACGCGACGTGTTCGTGCCGTTCGAGCAGGCCACCGGGTTCGACGGCGAAGTGCTCGAACTGAGCAGCGCCAAGCTTGACCTGCGCAGGTTCGAGCGTCGTGACGGCGAGGTGCTGCTGCGCGCTGACGTGCTCGGGCACCGCCTCATCGACGTGCCGACCGCGCACCTGATCAAGGCGGCCGACCTGGAACTGCGCGGACAGGGCAACGACTGGGTGCTTGCCGGAGTTGACACGCACCGCCGCCCGCGCGGCTTGCTGCGCCTGATCTCGCCTGGTGAGACCGAGGTGCACCAGTTCGACGACTGGGCCAATTTCGAGCCGCTCATCGGGCATGCGAGCAGCGCGTTGCTGCGCGGGCCTTTCGGCCGGATCAGGCGGCTGAAGCCCGCTCAGATCGCCGACCTGCTTGAAGAGGCATCCAAGGCCGAGGAGACCGAGATCCTCGGCCAGGTCCACGCCGACCCGGAGCTTGAGGCCGACGTGTTCGAGGAGCTTGACGAGGACCTGGCGACGCGGCTGCTCGGTGCCCGCACCGACGCCGAGATCGCTGAGGTCATCGGCCGGATGCGGGCCGACGACGCCGCTGACGCGATCTCCGAACTGCCGCAGCGGCGCAGGCAGCCCGTACTTGACTTGCTCCCGGCTGGCCAGCGCGCCAAGGTGCTTACCCTGATGGGCTTCAATCCGACGAGCGCGGGCGGGCTGATGGGCGTGGATTTCGTCGCGGTAGCGCGGCACGAGCCAGTGGCCGACGCGCTTGAGGCGGTCCGCAACTCGCATAACGTTCAGCCCGAGGCTCTGACCAGCGTGCACGCGCTCGATGAGCAGGGCAGGCTGTGTGGTGTCGCCAGGCTGGTCACGCTGCTTCAGGCCGATCCCCATGCTGAACTGGTCTCGGTGTGCGATGACGACCCGGTCAGGATCGGAGCCGATACTGACGTCGTTGACGTGGCCGTGCTGATGAGCGACTACAACCTCACCACGATCCCGGTCGTGGACGAGAATTCCATCATGATCGGCTTGATCACGGTCGATGACGTGCTCGAAGTCACGCTGCCCGAGGACTGGCGCCGCCGGGAGGCGGCCGAGCCGCCGGATTACCGCCGGGGCAAGAAGGCCTGATTAAGCGGGGTTGACCGGGAACAAAACTTTGCGTGGTGCTGCTTTACCCAGGGCGCAAGCCGAATTGACTTTTATCCGTCGGATCCGGCATGCTCATGAGTGGTTGACAAGGACACCTCGTTCGGTGAGGCGTCTTCACGGACACAGGCCACTGATCCCAACCGTCGAGAGACGCTCCGGA
The DNA here is from genome assembly GCA_035509195.1 of Streptosporangiaceae bacterium. Lineage (GTDB taxonomy): Bacteria > Actinomycetota > Actinomycetes > Streptosporangiales > Streptosporangiaceae > Chersky-822. The sequence continues at coordinate 28,571 of DATJLT010000057.1, forward strand.
TCAGGACACCTCTCCCCGGCCTAAGGGGTGAGGCCAAGTGGCTGCGGCGGTCTTCTGACCGGTCGCTACGGCGTGAAGTGCCAAAGCTCTAACGAGAGAGGTGCGGTATCTGACCTGGGCTCTGCCTGGGCGTGCGGCCTCTCGGAATGAAGGGAGGCGAGTCGTGGAACACGATAGACCGGGCCGGAGCTGGCCCCATACCGCTGTTCTTCCAGCCCGTACCGGGCACGCGCGCGACCTCCTTCAGGTAAGCCTCCCGCCGGGAGTCATCCCGGCCGGATAGCACCGCCAGCGCGTGCCCCCCGGATCCCGCATCGTCGCGGGTGAAAGGGGTCTTCTGCCATGACCACGACCAGCCCGAGCCTGATCAGCCCAGGCCGG
>DATJLT010000058.1:0-5086 GCA_035509195.1 Streptosporangiaceae bacterium
CAACAGTGTCCCAGCGATGTCACCCGCACAGCATCAAGTAGCCACCGTTGCTATCAGATCCGCCCCGCCAGCAGCAACGCGGGGCCACCGATGCTGCCCGCCCGACGCTGTGCCCCCGCCGCCCGAAACACCTCGATGCGCTGAACGTGCCGGGGGCAGGCCGGGGGCAGGCCGGGGGCAGGCCGGGGCAGGCCGGGGGCTGGATCCCGTCCCGAGTTGCTCTCGGCCCGCCTGTCCCTCGCGGTCCGGCCACGCCCAGCCAGCACCGACCCCGGATTGATGGCGTCAGCCCGTCAGGGAGAGGCGGGGCGGCAGAAAGAACCGCGGCTACTCAAGCGGCCCGCCGAAAACGCTGTGCAGGTTCCGGGGCGTCAGCGTGAGGAACACCGCGTCCGCCTCGACCGTCACTTCCCCGCGAGCCGTGATGTCTGCCGATAGCAGCAGCTTGCGCCCCTCGACCTGGTCGAGCCGCACGGAAACGGTCAGCGGCACCCCGAGCGGCGTCGGCTTGCGGTAATGCATAGTCAGTTTCACCGTCATCGCCGGACGGTCAGGCACAGCGGCCACGCATCCCATCGCGTGATCGATCAGCAGCGCGAGCACCCCGCCGTGCACCAGGCCGGGGCCGCCCTGGAACAACGGGCCTACGGTGACGACGCCCTGGCCGCCGCCCTCGTGCAGGTCCATCCTGAGCTGCGGCGCGATCGGGTGCGAAAGTCCCCCCACGATGCTCATGTGCGACCGGTAGGATCCGGCGGCTACCGACCGGTCGGCGTGGAGCACGGAGCCGGACAAGCGAGCGGTCAGGTCGTCGACGGCAGTGGCTGCCGCCTTCAGTTCAGCGGGCGAGGCGCCGGTTTGCACCACGACGTCGAGAAGCCGGCGTAGCGCTTCGCCGAGTTCCCGCCGCTCACCGGTCGCCACCCAGTCAACCGCAGAAGACTCAGACATCAACCCTCCGTGTCCGATGACCGCTTCCGCCGGCCAGCGTCCTTGATCAGCTTCTCGACCTGCATGCTAAGCGCTGCCCCGGCCGGCCAGCCCGCGTAGTACGTCAGGAAAATCGCCACTTCGCGCACCGAATCCTGGTCAAGCTCGTCAAGCCGCAGCGCCGCGTCAAGCTGAATCTCCGCCACGTCGGCCCGATTCTGCCCGATGAGCAGCCCGATCAGCAGCAGCCTACGGTCCCGCACCGACAGCCCCGGCCGGGTCCAGATCTCGGCGAACAAGTGATCAACGGTCAGCCCGAAGAAGTCGCCTGGACCGTCCTGCACGTCCCAGCCGTAGACCTGGCGCATCATCTCGAGGCCGCGTTCGCGCCGCTCATCCATCGTGATCCTCCACCGCGGGCAGCCCGAGCCCCGCGCCGAAGTCCAGCAGCGCCAGTTCGGCCAGGGGCAGGTCAACTCCCAGCTCGGCCCCGAGTTCAAGCGCGAGCCTCAGGTCCTTTTCGCCAAGCTGCCTGACGTGCTCAAAGATGCCGGCCAGCGGATCGCCAGCCGCGAGCGGCGCGGTGCTCGAGCGCACCATGATCGCACCTGGACCGCCGGTCACGGCGTCGGAATGCCGCACGACCTTGCCGAGCTTGCGCAGGTCAAGACCGGCCGCCCCGGCGAGCCGCTGCGCCTCGGCGGCCGCCGTGAACGAGACGAAATGCAGCAGGTTGCGAGCGAGCTTGGCCCGCGTGCCAGCGCCGACGGGGCCGAAGTACAAGATAAGGTCTGCCCAGCAGCCAAAGGGCTCCCTGCACAGCTCGTACCCCTCGCGCGACCCGCCGATCATCACCGCCAGGCGCCCGTCCTGCGCACCCGGAGCACCACCGCTGACCGGAGCGTCGATGAGCTCAACCCCAGCCGCCCTTACCTCGGCCGCCAGCGCGGGAGCGGTATCCGCGCGAATCGTCGAGTGGACCGCGACGATCACCTCCCGCAGGCCGGCAGCCGCCCGTGCGATCTCGCGCACTACGTCAGCGACCTGCGCATCATCGCGCACCATGACCGAGATGATGTTCGCCTTCCGCCCCACCTCGGCCACGCTCCCCGCCAGCGTCGCACCGCTGGCAGCGAACGGCTCCATCGCCTCCGGCCTGACGTCGTAAAGGACCAGGCCACCCGGCCAGCCGGTCAGCCGGTTCGCCATCGGGGCGCCGATCTGGCCAAGGCCGATGAACCCGACCACGGGGTGACCGCCGGTCATGACCTGAACACCTGCCCGCCGTCGACGTTGATGATCTGCCCGGTCATCCACCTGGACTCGTCAGACAGCAGGAACAGGCAGGCGCCGGTGAGATCGTCCGGCTGCCCGAACCGCTTCAGCGCGAGTGACTTGACCAGGTCATCGGCCAGCCCGCCGACCACGGTCCTAGTCGCCTCGGTGTCGGTCGGTCCCGGCGCGATCGCGTTGACCCTGATGTTCATCCCGCCAAGCTCATGCGCGAGTTGCTGAGTGAGGCTGTTAACCCCCGCCTTTGCCAGCCCGTAGAAACTCGAGTACAGCCAGGCCGCCGTCGACGACTGGTTCACGATCGCACCTCCCCCGCGCCTGCGCATGTGCCGGTAGCACGCCCGCGTGCAGGCGAGGGCGCCGCTGAGGTTCACGGCCAGGAAGGACTGGTAGTAGTCCCAGTCGACGTTGAGCAGGAGGTCGAACTTCATCTGCCCGTAAATGGCGGCGTTGTTGACCAGGTAATCGATGCCGCCGAACTCGTTGACCGTGAACTGGGCCATCATCTCGGCCGACTCGGGGTCTGACACATCGGTGCGGATGAAGGCCGCCCGCGCGCCCAAGTCGGCCGCTACCTTCTCCCCGGCCTCCGCGTTAAGGTCAGCGATCACCACGGCAGCGCCGTGAGCAGCCAGGGCACGGGCGTAAGCCTCCCCGATGCCCTGGGCGGCACCGGTGACAATTGCCACCTTGCCCGCGAATTCGTCGCTTGTTCTGGACACGTGTCCAGACTACAGTTCAGCCCATGAGCGAGCGCAAGACCGAGCGGCCTGACTACTCGGGCGAGTTCGATCCTGACTTCAGGTACGAGGACTTGTCCAAGGAGGCCCTGGTCCGCCTGGTCAGGGAGTACGCGCTGATCGCCCAGCTACTCGACCGCTCGGTTTTCGCCGCGATCGGCCTGCGCTACGGCCAGCAGGCCGTCGAGGAGATCGCGATCGAGGAGTGGCGCGGCGCCAGCCCCGTCTACACCGAGCGCATCCGCAAGATCATGAACATCGAGGGCAACGGGGTGCCCGCGATCTTCAAGCAGCTTCAGCTAGACCCCGGCTTCGCGCAGCATTACATGGACGTCGAATACGAGGTCGTCGACGAGAACCACGGTTTCTTCCAGCTCAGGTCCTGCGGCGCGCTGCTCGACGTCGAGCCCTACGGCAACCGCGCCGTCCAGAGCATGTGCCATGCCATCGAGGACGGCACCTTTGACGTGACCGCCCAGGCAGTGAACCCGAAGGCCCGCATCCGCGCCGTGCACCGTCCCCCGAGGGAGCCAGCCGGTCGCGTACCGTTCTGCCGCTGGGAAGTCACGATCGACGACGACACGGAGGTCCTGCCGGAAGCCGGCATCACCAAGCTCACCAAGGGCACCACGGCGGCCAGGTTCAAGTTCCCCCCGATGCGCGACGGCACCCCCCACCTCCCGAGCTGAGGGAGGCTCCGATGTCAGAAGAGCCGCCTGACGTACTCGTCGTCGTCGGCGCCGGCGGAATGGGGCAGGCGATCGCGCGCCGTTGCGGCAGCGGAAGGCAACTGCTGCTCGCGGACATCGACAGGGAACTGCTTGACGCGGCCGCCGCCGCGCTCACGGCGCAAGGCCAGTCCGTGGCCGTCGAGCCGGTCGACGTGACATCGCACGAAGCCGTCCGCCGGCTCGCCGGATGCGCCGCCAGCCTGGGGCCGGTCAGGTACCTGGCCCACACGGCAGGCTTGTCGCAAGCGCAAGCCTCGGCCGAAGCGATCTTGAAGGTCGACCTGTCAGGAGCGGCGTTCGCGATCGAGGAGTTCGGAAAGGTCATCGCACCGGGCGGTGCCGGGTTGGTGATAGCCAGCATGGCCGCGCGATTCCTGGCCAGGGTGGACTCGAAACAACGAGCCCAGCTGCTGCGGACGCAGGCCGACGACCTCGCCGGCCTGCCGTTCGCCCGGGCCGGCCAGTTCGCTAACGGGGCGCTTGCCTACGGGTTCGCGAAACTGGCGGTCACGATCCGGGTGCAGGCCGCTTGCGCCGCATGGGCACGACGCGGCGCGCGAATCAATTCGATCAGCCCTGGCGTGATCGCGACGCCCATGGGAGCGACCGAGCTCGAAAGCGACTCCGCGCCCATGATCCGGGCAATGATCGGCCAGTCACCAGCGGGCCGCACAGGCACGCCAGAAGACGTCGCCGCAGCGGCAGAGTTCCTGTTCAGCCCTCAGGCCAGCTTCATCACCGGCACCGACCTCCTCGTCGACGGCGGCGTCACCGCCGCCCTCGCCACCGGCGACCTCGATTTGACCGCGAGCTAACCCGCGGGAATGAGTTCGGCCACGTCGTCATGCAACTTGGCCAGCGCCTGATCAAAGGTGACGAGTTTCGAGCTACGCGCGCGTGCTAGCTGAGCTAGATAGGCGTCAGTCACCTGACGATGACCGACAATGCCGCGCACCGGCACGTCCGCGTACGGCACGTCATCGGACCAGAACTCGTGGCGTGCCTGAGCGGCTACCTGGGTGACGATCATCCTGGCCGTCGCCGCCGATCGGCCTTCGCGAATGAGCATGCGCGTCAGACTGCCCTGCGTGATAGGACAGGTGGCGAAGTTGCCCTCCGCGCTGACGAACCAGCTTTCTGCCGCCTGATGGTGAACGTGATCATCAACGACCAAGGCGATGAGCACGTTCGCATCGAGCAGCGCCGTCACAGGTCCTCATCCTCCAACTGCCGTACATCCTCGGAGGTGATGATCCTGCCCAGGTGGACAACCGGCAGCCCGGTGCGTGAACTCACGAGGATCTCGTCCTGCGTACCCGAGCCGAGCCCCCGGCGAATCAGGCCGGCCACGGTCTGGCTCAATGACTGATGCGTGTCCCTGGCGATCGCCAC
>DATJLT010000059.1:0-4750 GCA_035509195.1 Streptosporangiaceae bacterium
GGTGGCCGGGCACCCCCCGCTTCGTTCGGGAGCTTGGCTAGTTAGTGAGTGTCACCGCACCGCTGGATGCTGTGCTTGATGGAGCTGGTGCCCTTCGGGAACACGATGAAGCCGTAGTTCTGAAGGTCTGCCTTGGCTACCTTGCTGGTGCAGGTGAAGCCGTCGGGGCCGAACAGCGGGGCCAGGTAGGGCGGGATGCCGTTGTCTGTGCCGAACGGCACGACTACGTACAGGCTGCGGGTCATGATCGGGGTGAAGTCCTTGTTCACGACCGGGCAAGTCTTGGAGCACTTGCTTGGCAGCGGGAACGGGCTGGTCGGTGCGGTGCCGTTGATCGAGTTCAGGACCATCGTGCCGTGACTGTCACAGCCGAACTCGTTCTGGCCCGCCTTGGGCAGGCACACCTTGCCCTTGTCAGTACCGCTGGTCTGCTGGGTGCAGAAGTGGTTGAGGCACTTCGCCGAGTGGTAACGCTCGGCGACGTACTTGCCGATCGAGTACGGGAAGATGACGTTGGGCTTGTCGGTGTTCAGGCCGGAGTTGACGCCCTCGTTCTCCTCGAGCCGTCCGCCTGGGTCCGCCTTGGTCGCCTCGTCGCTCACGCAGGTTCCCGGAGAGGCGCCAGACGGGAATCCGATGGCGGTCAGGAAGAAGGCCCTGGTGCCCGAGCTCGACTGCGGGATGTAGGCCTTGATCTTCTGCTTGCCAGCGGCGCCCTTGACGCCGACCTGCGACCAGGTCGTGTACTTGCAGCTATAGATGTCGAAGAGCTGCAGCGGAGTCAGGGTAGAAGGGGCGTTGCTGCCCGGCTGCGTGGCGTAGGTCACCGCGTCGCCGGCGAGCGTGATGAACGAGATGCCGCCCTTGCCGTAGACCGGGTCCGTCGGCGCGCGGTTACGCGACGAGCGGGCGTAGTCGAGGCACGGGTGACCGCTGGTCGTGCCGTTCTCGGTGGTGAGAGCCAGGATGCCCGCGCTCGATCCATCTGGCCGCTGAGCGGGCTTGCAGCCCTTCTTGACCGTGATCGTGTCACCGATCGCGCCGGTCAGCGGGTTGGTGGCGTCCCAGCTATAGAGGTGCGGGGCGCTGGCCTTGACGGTCTTGTTGTAGTCGTTTGAGAGCTGGTCAAGTACGAACTCGATGGTGTCCGAGCCCGTGCCCGTGATGTCCTGTGCCCTCGGAGTGACACCGGCCGGCGGGTCGGCCATGGCCGCTGGGACCACAGCCATCGCTGAGATGGTAGCCGCTGCCGCGGCGACCGTCATCAGCTTAATCAACGTGCGCATGATTACTGCCCCTCCTGCGTACAAGAAACTTGCGCGCCCGTTATGGGAGCACGTGAAGGCATACGCGTTCAGCTTCACGAGAGGGGGTCTTGGCGACAAGGGAACAGGTTCAGGCAGGTATCTAATATTTTAGTTAACAACTCTCATATCACCAGTGAAGCCGCAGCTAGAGGCCGTGAGCGCGGCCAGAGCTGGCACCGGTCGAATGCACGTTTTAACGCCGAAAAATTCCGGTGGTCGGTGCTTATTAATCCGCTATTCACCGGCGGGATTCGGCCGGTTCATAACGTAGGCCGAGGGCCTGAACTCAGCCTGTCCTCAGCACCTGAAATGCTTCGGCGAGGTGTCCTTCCGGCAGCCCGCCAAGTTCCGCCGACCGGCTCAGCCAGCCGCGAAGGAACTCTTCCAGATTTTCCATGTGCCCGGTCTGGCTCTCGTGCGCGCGCAACGCGGCGACCTTGCGGCTGAACGTCTCGGTGATGTCAACGAACTGGTCGGGCTGCGGGCCGCCCATCAGCCACACCTCTGGCACGGTCCAGGGCTCGAGTCCCTCGTCAGCGAGCAGTTCAGGGAACGCGAACTGGTTCCTCGCATCGGGGTAGACGGCGTCGAGAGCCGCCGAGCCTGCCGCCCGGTGGTCGGGATGGCTGGTCGGGATCCTGGCATAGTTGCGCTCAGGTGACTGGCAGACCACCCGGTCGGGCCTGACCTGCCTGATGATCCTGGCCAGGTCACGGCGCAATCCGAGCGTGGCCTCAAGCCGGCCGTCTGGGTAGCCGAGGAAGCGCAGGTCATCCACGCCGACGCACTTGGCCGCCGCGGTCTGCTCGGCGCGCCGGAGCACGGCCATGTCCGGCCGGCTCACCGAAGGATCGTTGCCGCCGGCGTCCCCGTCGGTGACCACGCAGTACACCACGTCAAGGCCGGAGTCGGTCCAGGTAGCGATCGTCCCCGCAGCCCCGAAGTCAACGTCGTCGGGGTGCGCGCTGATGATAAGGACTCGCTCGATCTCGGTGTCGTTAGGCACGTGAGGTTAACCCAACAGGCCCGTAAGTTGATTCCCCCCGGCCCCGCCCGGCCCCTCGCGCCCGCCCGGCTAGTCGAGTGCGGACATTACGTGCTTGATCCTGGTGTAGTCCTCGAACCCGTACATCGACAGGTCCTTGCCATAGCCTGAGTGCTTGAAGCCGCCATGCGGCATCTCGGCGACGAGCGGTATGTGCGTGTTGATCCACACGCAGCCGAAGTCGAGCCGCCTCGCCATCCGCATCGCCCGTCCGTGATCGGAGGTCCATACCGACGAGGCCAGGCCGTACTCCGTGCCGTTGGCCCAGGCCAGCGCTTCGTCTTCGTCGGTGAACTGCTGGACCGTGATGACCGGGCCGAAGATCTCGTTCTGCACCGCCTCATCGGTCTGCCTGAGTCCGCTCACGACGCTCGGTTCGAAGAAGTACCCTCGCGATCCTGTTTGCTTTCCGCCAGTAAGCACCTCGGCGTGCTCTGGCAGCCGGGCGATGAAGCCGGAGACCCGTTCGAGCTGGATGGCGTTGTTGAGCGGACCGAAGTCCGCTTCGACGTCCGGCCCGCCGGTCGTCTGGCCCTGTGCCTGCTCGACCAGAGCGCTCACGAAGTCGTCGTGAATGTCGGGTCCCGCGAGCACGCGGGTCGCTGCTGTGCAGTCCTGGCCGGCGTTGAAGTACCCGGCGATCGCGATCGCCTCGGCGGCCTTCGCCGGGTCAGCGTCGTCGAACACGATGACCGGCGCTTTGCCCCCGAGTTCGAGGTGCACCCGCTTCAAGTCAACGGCGGCCTGGGCGGCGACTTCCTTGCCCGCGCGCACGCTGCCAGTGATCGACACCATCTGCGGCACCGGGTGGGATATCAGGGCGCGGCCGGTGTCCCTGTCGCCGCAGATGACATTGAAGACCCCTGGCGGCAGGTGCTCGCCAAGGATCTCGGCCATCATCAGCGTGGTCACCGGCGTCGTGTCCGAAGGCTTGAGCACGACCGTGTTCCCTGCCGCAAGCGCGGGCGCGAACTTCCACACCGCCATCATCATGGGGTAGTTCCAGGGCGTGACCTGGGCGCAGACACCGATCGGCTCGCGCCTGATCATCGAGGTGAAGCCGGACATGTACTCACCCGCCGAGCGGCCTTCAAGCATCCTGGCGGCCGCGGCGAAGAACCTGATCTGATCGACCATGGGCGGGATCTCTTCCGACATGGTCAGGCCGAGCGGCTTGCCTGTGTTCTCTGACTCGGCCGCGACCAGGTCCTCGGCCTTCGCCTCGATCGCGTCGGCGATCCGCAGCAGGGCCAGGCTGCGCTCGGCCGGCGTCGTGTCCCGCCAGCCGCCGAAGGCCTCGGCCGCGGCGCCGAACGCCGCGTCCACATCGGCCTGCCCGGAGACCGGCACGGTGGCGAAAGCCTCGCCGGTCGACGGGTTGATCAGCTCAGCACTGGTGTCGCCCGCCGCGGCCGTCCACTTGCCGCCAATAAAGTTCCGCAGCTCTTTCATGACGGGTTCTCCTTATCGTTCGTCGATGGCCCACGGTGAGCCGTAGTCGGTAAGCAAGTCAAGGAACGGCTGTGCGGGCAAGGCCTCTGGCCCAACTACGCCGGTTCCCGCCCAGGCACCCGAGTCGATCAGCTCGAGCGCGACGACGGGGTTCACCGCGGTCTGCCACACCACTGCCTGCGACCCGTACTCGGCCATCGACCAGGCGTTATCGACGACGTGGTACAGGTAGACCTCGCGCGGCTCGCCGTCCTTGCCTGTGCCAGTAACCCAGGTGCCCGCGCACGTCAGGCCGGACATCTTGTCTCCCAGTTGCGCAGGATCAGGCAGGCAGGCCGCGACGACGTCACGCGGCGATATTTTCTGGCCGCCAATAAGCACCGGGTCGGTCGAGTCGAGACCGAGCTTGCGCAACGTACGCAGGACGCTGATGAACTCCTCGCCGAGCCCGTACTTGAAGGTCACCCGCCTGGCGTTGATCCAGCGCGGGATGAGCAGCACTTCCTCGTGCTCAACGTTCACGCACTCGACCGGGCCGATGCCAGCGGGGAAGCTGAAGGTCTCAGGCTCGCTGAATGGCGGCGTCGTAAACCAGCCACGGTCCGCTTCCCAGATCACCGGCGGGTTCAGGCACTCCTCGATCGTGGTCCAGATCGAGAACGTCGGCGCGAAGTCATACCCGGCTACTACCAGGCTCGCGCCGTCCCGCACGCCGATCTCGTCGATCTCGGAGAACAGGGCGTCGGCCGCGTGCCTTGCGAACACATCGGACAGTCCCGGCTCGACTCCCATGCCGACCAGAGCCAGTCGTTCCCTGTCCTGCCAGGCCTGCTCTAGCTCGAACTGCTCATCGCCCAGCTTGACACCGGTGCGGCTGTTTGGCGCATCCTGGTGTGGATGGGACAGCGACATCGCCATGTCCAAATAATTCGTATTAGTTCCCAAG
>DATJLT010000060.1:0-18595 GCA_035509195.1 Streptosporangiaceae bacterium
GGGGCACGTCGGTCATGCCGTGGTCGCCGGTAATGTGCATCACCGCGCCGTGCGGCAGCGCGGCTGCGAACTGCTCGGCGAGCTTGTCCACGTGCGCGAGCTGGTAGAGCCAGGCATCAGACAGGCAACCGAGCGCGTGCCCTGTCGAGTCCAGGTCGCCGTAGTAAACGCTGGCCAGGACCGGAGACTCCCCGGCGAGGGCGCTCGCCGCCCTCGCCACGAGCGCACCCGCCGTATCGGCGCCCAGATAACCGGCGCCGCGCATGGACGCGGTCGACAGCCCGGTGCCGTCGAATGCACGCGGCGCGACCCGCACCGCCCTCACCCCAGCGGCGGCCGCCCGCTCGAAGATCGTGCTTCCTGGCTGCCAGGCGCGCGCGTCCACGTGCTTGTCCCAGTGGAGCGCGTTCAGCAGCTTAAGCGGATGGCTGCCTGGCACGGCGACCTGGTAGCCGAGGATGCCGTGCTGGCCAGGCGGCCGGCCGGTGCCAAGCGAGGCCAGGCTGGTCGCCGTCGTCGCGGGGAACCCGGCAGTTAGCGGGGCGGCCGTGACCGCCAGTTCTGAGAGGAAAGGCGCAGCCGCCGGATGGGCACGCAGCAACTCCCAGCCGAGGCCGTCGACAAGCAGAAGGCAGACTCGCGCTGCCGGAGCGAGCTGAAGCGGGTTAGCCTCGCCTGGCACTCCAAGTGATGCCAGTACCGAGGTCCCGAGCGCGTCAAGTGACGCTTCCGCGTATCGGGGAAGGGTGGGCTCGAGAGCCTGGGTAGTCACAACTAACTGGTTGCCGCAGAAAGCGCCTGGGCAAACGCGAGCACCTGAGCAACGGCGTCCGGGCCATCGGCGGCCTCGCTTATGCGCATCGTGACATCGTCGGCGCTCATCGCGCCGGTATACCCGTGATCGGCCTCGCAGCTCTCGTCAGGGCAGCGAGCAGGCTCAAGCTCGATGTGACTGACCGAGTTCCAGCCGATCGTCAGTACGACCTCCGAGGGCATCGTGACGCCGCGCTGGTAAGTCGCCGGGTCGGGGATCACGCGGGTCAGCGCGACCGATGAGATCCTCGAGCAGCGGACCGCCTCGGTCGCGGTCTCGGCCAGCGGCCGGTTGTCAGCCACGTTCTCTTCCGCCGGGTACTCGTCAGTATGCGAATAAACCAGCCTCGTGGGAGTAAGAGCGAGCACCGTCATGTGGCGGCGCACCTCCATGCCAGGGTCGAAGTGGGCATCGTGATGAACGAAGTACGAAACGACAGATTCCTCGCCTATCGCCGAGAACATTGCATCGGCGACTATCCCCGGGTAATAGCCGCTCCGTTCGATCGCCGCGAGCATGTCGTCGGCTGGCTCTGTGTCGGCTGGTGCTGTGGTACTCATGCTCCCATCCTGCACCGCCCGAAGGCGTGACTTGCGCCTTGCGCGCAGATCGGCCGGCTCGCTTCAGGCGTGTGCCGAGTCGCGCCCGACGGCCCGGCCAGCAAGCTCGGCCACGGTCAGGTCAAGTACTCGCTGCTCAACCGGCTCGGGCAGGGACATTGCCCCGGCCCCGGCCGTCGGCTTGGGCCGTCTCGGCTTCCCTGCGCCTGAGCTTCCGCCCCGGCCACGGTAGACAAGCAGCCCTGACACCGGGTCTGGCACGCTGTCAAGCGCGGCGATCACCGGAGCCAGATTGCGGAAGACGTTGAACTTGTCCTCGTCGGCGAAGCACACCTCGAAGACGACTCCAGTTTTGTGCTCGATCCAGGCCCACTCGATGGCACCGGTCGTGATCGCCGCCTCGACCAGCGAAATGCGATAGGAATCCTTCCATCGCAGGGCGGCCTGGACCTCCGAGTCAAATACCTCGATCGACCACCACTCAGCCATGCGATCCAGAGTATCCACATATCACGTAACTGGCAGTTCGCCGTCGGCTTAATTCCGTGCGGCCGAGGGCCGTTAACTGCCCATTGGCGGACGCGAATTCCGCTCTTACTGATCAAGCGCTGCCTTGATGCGCTGGGCGTAACCGGCCGCCTCGGCGTCCGATGCGTACCGGTGCCTCGGCCAGAAGAACCCGCGCAGGCCGTCGCCCTTGGTCCTCGGGATGACATGAGCATGCAGGTGGGGCACGCTCTGGCTGACGACGTTGTTGATCGCGACGAAGGTTCCCTGTGCGCCGAGTGCACCTGGCAGTGTCGCGCTGATCCGCTTGACCGCGGTGAAGTACGGCTCGATGAGCTCGGGTGGCAGGTCGCCGAGGGTCGCGAAATGCTGCCTGGGCACAACGAGGACGTGGCCGTTGAACACCGGCCTCGCATCGAGGAACGCCACGGCGACGTCGTCGGCGTACACGGTATAGGCGGGGACGATTCCGGCTTCGATGTCACAAAACACGCAGCCGGCCACGTTGCTGGTCACGAGGGCACGGTAGCGTGTGGCGGGTGGCCCAGATCACGACCCGGCTACTGGAGGCGTTAAGAACCTAGTAAGGGGTTCATGCCCGTTTACGAAGGACTCTAGGTAGTTGCCGGTTTTTGAGGCGGAACGCCATTGCCAGGAGTAGGCTGGCGCACGGCCTGGTCACGTGATCTGGTGGCAGCGTGATTTCCGGAGATCAACCTGATGCTTACCGTCCATAATTTTTCCGCTGGGCTCATCACGCCCGCGCTTGGCTATCTCATGTCCTTTATCGGGGCATTCCTTGCCTTGCGCTGTACCACGCGAGCCCGCGTGAGCACCGGACGGGTGCGGCTCGGATGGCTCTTGTCAGCCGGCCTGTCGCTTGGTGTCACCGGCATCTGGGTGATGCACTTCATCGCGATGCTCGGCTTCTCCGTTCCCGGTCACTCTATCCGCTACAACGTTCTGATCACGCTGGGCAGCATGCTGCTCGCCGTGGTGTTCGTGACCTGCGGGCTGCTGTTCGTCGGCTTCGGCAAGGTGACGACCTGGTCCCTGCTCGGTGCCGGCGCGGTGACGGGCATCGGCGTCGCCGCCATGCACTACACGGGCATGGAGGCGATGGTGTCGAACTTCACGATGAGCTACAACCCCCTGCTGTTCGTGACCTCGGTCGTCATCGCCATCGTCGCCTCGACCGCGGCACTGTGGGCGGCATTGCGGCTCAACTCCGTCTGGTCGACCTTCGGAGCCGCCGCGATCATGGGCGTGGCGGTCAGCGGGATGCACTACACCGGCATGGCGGCCATGCATGTTTTCGCCGGACCGGAAATGACAATGAGCGGAGCAAGCGCGGTGGACTTCGTGCTGCCGCTCGTTGTCGGCGTCAGCGCGCTGACCTTCGTCATGACCGCGACCGTCGCCCTCGCGCCAACGCACGAGGAGATCACTCAGGAAGCCGACCTGATGCGAAGGATCGACGAGGTCAGGGCTCGCGAACCGTACTCCGCGCCGCCGCCGATCGTCTCTGGTAATCAAGACCGGCGGACGGGAAAATTAGCCGTATTTCCCCCGGATACCGCGCCGAACGACACGGTCGGTGAGCTCACGCTGACAGAATGACCAGATGGGTGCCGACAGTGCCGATCGGGACGGGTGGCTGCTGCTGGTTTACCGCGTCCCGTCCGAGCCGACCAGGCTGCGGGCGGCGGTCTGGCGCCGGCTGAAGAGCATCGGCGCGATCTACCTGCAGAACTCGGCCGCGGCTCTGCCCGCGAGCACCGCCGCGGAACGGGCGCTTCGCAAGCTGCGAAGCGAGATACTCGACATGAACGGCACGGCGACATTGCTGTCCTGCTCGGTGCTCGCCGGCGAGAAAGAAATCAAGAGCGCCTTTCAGGCCGCCAGGGATGACGAATACGAGGAGATCGTAGACAAGTGCGATGACTTCCAGGCCCAGATGCGTAAGGAGTACGTCGCGAACCACTTCACCTATGCCGAGCTTGAGGAGAACGAAGTCGACCTGGTGAAGCTGCACAACTGGTTCGCCAAGATCACCGACAGGGACGTATTCGGCGCGTCAGGCCGTGCCGCCGCCGAGTCGGCGCTCGCAGGCTGCGAGCAGACGCTTGAGGATTACGCGGCCCGCGTCTACGCCGAAGAAGCCGAGAGTCGCTGAACTCTGACCCTGCCCGGCGGTCAACTAGGACGGGACCCGCGCGTGGCTCGCCAGAGGCTGAGCGGGAGCAGGACGAGCAGGATCGCGGGCACCAGCCACCAGGCGGTCACGTTCATGACGTGCGCGAGCGCGAAAGTGATCCCGAGTGCGACGACCACGCCGGCGGCTACGAGCCAGTCGTCACCGATGACGAAATCGTAGGCGAACTCGCCGAATGCCTTAATGCGGGCAAGCATGTCAGCTCACCTGCGCCGGAACCCGGGCAGCGGGCTGCCGCCCACGGCGGAGGAGTGCCACGAGAGCCAGCGCGAAGACGGCGATCGCCGGGGCGATGATCAGCAGCGCCACATCGGACCCCGGCCACTTCGCCCCGGCGCCCTCCGCGCCCCAGAACGTGCCGAAGGCGGTCAGCATGATGCCGACGATGAACTTCAGGGTGTTCTCAGGCACGCGCGCCAGCGGCGCCCGCACCGCGAGGCCGACGAGCGCCACGAGCAGTACCGCCGCGGCAGCCGCCAGCGCGGCGAGCGGGACCTCGCGGGCGTTGCCTCCGAAAGTGAGCACGATGAACACGACCTCGAGTCCTTCGAGCAAGACGCCCTTGAACGACAGCGTGAACGCGTAAGCGTCGGGCACAACGCCGAGCTTGCGGGCGGTCGCCGACTCGGCGGCCGCGAGTTGCTTGCGGTAGATCGCGTCCTCATCGTGGAGATCCTTGTAGCCGCTGGCCCGCAGGATCGCCTTGCGCAGCCACTGAAGGCCGAAGACCAGCAGCAACGCACCGACGAACAACCTTAGCGCTGGCAGCGGCAACCTGGTCACCGCCGGGCCGAGAGCAACTGTGATCACCGCGAGCAGCCCAAGACCCGCCGCCACGCCCCAGCCCGCCGACCGCCAGTCCCTCGCCGTGCCCGCTGCCAGTACGATCGTGGTCGCTTCGACCGCCTCGACCGCGCACGCGAGGAAGACCGCGACGAACAAGGCTGCACCAGCGCCCAAGCCCGTCCTCCTTAACGGCAGTCAGCTCAACTATATAACAGTGGTTAGCTCCTTGCTGTCCGGCGATGTCTGGACTCTGGTGCTGTTGCCCGGCAAGGCTTAACATGCCGGTCGTGGCGGGGCTTTTCGGAACGACAAAGCGGTTGCTCGTGGGACGCCCGATGCAGAGCGAGCATCTTGGTCACACGCTGCTGCCGAAAAAGATCGCACTACCGGTTTTCGCGAGCGACGCGCTGTCCTCCGTCGCCTATGCGACCGAGGAAATCCTCCTCGTACTGTCGGTCGGCGGGCTGGCGCTGATTCACTACACCCCTTACATCGGCGCGGCGGTGGCGCTGCTGATGCTGGTCGTGGTGGCGTCGTACCGGCAGAATGTCCACGCCTATCCATCGGGCGGAGGCGACTACGAGGTCGCGAGCACGAACCTCGGCCCGAAGGTCGGCCTGGCGGTCGCGAGCGCGCTGATGGTGGATTACACGCTGACCGTGGCCGTGTCTGTGTCAGCCGGCGTCGCCAACCTCGCGTCCGCGTTCCCCGCGCTCAACAAGTACGTGACCGTGCTCGCAGTGCTGATCGTCGGCATCATCGCGGTGATGAACCTGCGCGGGGTCCGCGAGTCAGGTACGGCCTTCGCCATCCCTACGTACGTGTTCATTGGCGTCGTCTGCCTGATGATCGTCTGGGGGTTCACGAAGATCGCGCTCGGCCATACGCCGCAGGCAGAAAGCGCGCATCTGCACGTTCCCTCAGCAGGCACGTTCACCGGGCTAGCCCTGATCTTCGTGCTGCTCAAGGCATTCTCCTCGGGCTGCACCGCCCTGACGGGCGTCGAGGCGATCAGCAACGGCGTGCCGGCCTTCAGGCCACCCAAGAGCAAGAACGCGGCCACGACGCTTGCGCTCCTCGGGATCATCGCGGTCACGATGTTCGCAGGCGTAACCGCGCTTGCCCTGATCAGCCACGTCCACGTCATCGAGGGCGTCACCGAGCGCACGGTCATCGCGCAGGTCGGCAGGGCCGTTTTCGGCGACAGCTCGCCGCTGTTCTACTTGCTGCAGTTCGTCACCGCGCTCATCCTCGTACTCGCGGCCAACACCGCGTTCAACGGGTTCCCCGTGCTTGCCTCGATCCTGGCCCGCGACGGGTACCTGCCAAGGCAGTTGCATAACAGGGGCGACAGGCTCGCGTTCAGCAACGGCATCCTGCTGCTCTCAGGCTTCGCGATCCTCCTGATCATCGTCTTCAACGCTTCGCCAACCCGGCTGATCCAGCTCTACATCATTGGCGTGTTCGTGTCCTTCGTCTGCAGTCAGAGCGGGATGATCAGGCACTGGAACCGCCTGCTCAAGATCGCGACTGACCCGGCGGCCAGGCGCAGCATGATGCGGATCAGGGTGATCAACTCGGTCGGGGCCTGCTTCACCGCGGTCGTGCTCGTCATCGTGCTGACGACCAAGTTCGCCAGCGGCGCCTGGATCGTCGTCGTCGCAATGCCCGCGATCTGGCTGACCATGCGCGGCATTAACCGTCACTACGCCAGCGTGGCCGTGGAGTTGACGCCGGCGGAAGACGAGGTCGTCACGCTGCCCGCGAGCAACCGCGCGATCGTCCTGGTCTCCAAGCTGCATCTTCCGACACTCCGCGCGGTGGCCTACGCCCGTGCCACCCAGCCGAGTCATATAGAAGCGGTCACGGTCAGCGTCGACGCGGCCGAGAGCCGCCGGCTGCGGGAGGAGTGGGACCGAGCAGACATCCCCGTGCCGCTCACCATCGTCGCCTCACCCTTCCGCGACATTACGGGGCCGGTCGTCGCCTACGTCAGCCGGCTGCGGCGGCAGAGCCCGCGCGACGTGGTCACCGTGTACATCCCCGAGTACGTAGTCGGGCACTGGTGGGAGCAACTGCTGCACAACCAGAGCGCACTACGCCTCAAGGCGCGGCTGCTGCTCCTGCCTGGCGTGATCGTGGCCAGCGTGCCATATCAGCTCCGCTCGGCACCTCGCCTTGCCAGACCTTCCGCTCCTGGCCGGGGATTGGCGGCCAACGAGCAATTGCAAGTCGCGGAGTTGCAGGACCATGTGACGAAGCTGAACGCGACGCCGATCGGGGCGTGCCGTGATCGTGACGTCGTACTCGTCGCCGGCACGGTAAGAGCAGTGACAGCGGGGCCGCGCGGGATCAGTCCTTCTGTGCGGGCCGACCTGTGGGACGGCTCAGGCAGCCTGACGCTGATCTGGCTGGGCCGCAGGCACATTCCAGGCATCGAACCCGGAAGGCGACTGCTGGCCAGGGGCCGGATCGCCATAGTCAGGGGAACTCACACGATCCACAACCCCGATTACGAGCTGAGGCCCTCTGGCGGGGAGGCGGGGCCGGCGGGCGGAGCCGCGGGCAACTCGTTGCACGTGAAGCGGTAACCCATGCCAGGCTCAGTGAGCAGGTAGCGTGGCCTGCCGGGGTCAGGCTCCAGTTTCCTGCGCAGGTGCGCCAGGTAAACCCGCAGGTAGTTGCCTTCCGTCTGGTACTCGGGGCCCCAGACCTCGGCGAGGAGCTGGCGCTGGGTCACCAGCTTCTCCCTGTGCCGTACCAGGACCTCGAGCATCTGCCACTCCGTCGGGGTCAGGCGGACGTCCGCGCCCTCGCGCCTGACCCGCTTCGCGGCGAGGTCGACGGTGAAGTCAGCGTTGGCGATCACCGGCTCGTCCGGTGCCGGTGCCGCCCGGCGCACGGCGACGCGCAAGCGGGCAAGCAACTCCCCCATGCCGAACGGCTTGGTCACGTAGTCGTCGGCGCCCGCATCGAGCGCGGCCACCTTCTGCGTCTCCTGTCCCCAGGCCGACAGCACGATGATCGGCATCGAACTCCAGCCGCGGACGCCGCTGATGACCTCTGTGCCGTTCATGTCGGGCAGCCCGAGATCGAGTATCAGCACGTCCGGGCGCTCCCTGGCAACCGCCGCGAGCCCTGAACGGCCGTCCGCCGCGGTGCTGACCTCGTACTTGTGCGCGGTGAGGTTGATGCGCAGCGCCCGCAGGATCGGCTCTTCGTCGTCAATGACGAGGACCTTTGTCATCGCCAGGCCGCCGGCATCAGTCGGCCGCCAGCATCGGGCCGAAGGCCTGCGGGACGGCGACCGGGAGCGTGACCCGCATGGTCAGCCCGCCGCCAGGGGTGTCCCTCGCCTCGATGGTGGCGCCCATCACGGTCAGGAAACCGTGAGCGACCGCGAGGCCAAGCCCGACCCCGGTGCCCGTGTTGCGCTCGTCGAGACGCTCGAAGGGCTCGAAGATCCTCGGCTTGAGGTCGTCGGGAACACCGCGCCCGTGGTCGATGACGTCAAGTACGACCGTGTCGTTCCGCTGATGCGCGACCATGACGGGCGGACGGTTCGCCGGCGAATGCGCGGCCGCGTTAGCGAACAAGTTCGCGAGCACCCGCTCGAGCAGGCCAGGATCGGTGCGGACAAGCGGCAAGTCGTCCGGCACGATGAGCCGCACCTGGGGCGTGTCAGGCTCCGCGCAGGCGAGCGGCGCGACCTCGTCAATTGAGGCCGGCCGCAAGAAGGGCTCAAGCGAGCCTGCCGCGAGGCGGCTCATGTCGAGCAGGTTGCCTATCAGGCCATTCAGGCGGTCGGCTGACTGCTCGATGGTGGCGAGCAGCGCCTGCTCGTCTTCCGCTGGGAGTTCCACATCCGGCTGGCGCACGGTGCTGACGCTCGCCTTGATCGAGGCGAGCGGTGTACGCAGGTCGTGGCTGACGGCAGCGAGGAGAGCCGTCCTCATCCTGTTGCCCTCGGCCAGCGCCTCGGCCTGAGCGGCCTGGGTGCGCAGGCGATCCCTGTCAAGCGCGGCGGCCGCCTGCGCGGCGAAGCCGTCGAGCAACTGCGGTGTGATCGGCGGATCCTGGCCCCTCACCTTCAGCGCGAGATCAGAGCCGACCAGGACCTCGGCGGGCTCGCTGAGTTCGGGCGCCGCGCCTGCCTGAGCCACCCTGATCCACTGCCCGGCCACCAGTTCTGACAACTCGGCTCTGCCGCCCCTGGTCGCCGCCAGATGCGCGAGGATCGCGGCCGGGGTGTCGTCACCGCCGAGCACAGTCTGTGCGAGCGCCAGCAGCGCAGCGGCGTCCTCGGCGGCCCGCGCGGCCTGATTGGCCCGCCTGGCGGCCAGGTGCACCACGCTGCTGACCGAGACCGCCACGGTGATAAACAGCAAAAGCGCCAGCATGTCCTTCGGGTTGGCGATCGTGAGCGTGTGCAGCGGCGGCGTGAAATACCAGTTCAACAGCAAGCTGGCCACGATCGCGGCGAGCACGGCAGGCCAGAAGCCGCCAACCACGGCGATGCCGACGACGCAGACCAGGAAGATCAGGGCGTCGTCGGGCAGGCTCAGCGAAGGCGATGCGGGGAGCAGGGCCGCAGTGAGCGGCGGAAGCAACAGCACAAGCAGGACGCCGACGAGCTGGCGCCGGCCACCGACGCCGCCGCCTCGCTGCGACCCGCGGTTCGTGCCCTTTGGCCGGACCATCAAAGACCTGAAGGCGGGCACGGGCTGACCGGGAGCGACCGCCTGCCCCCCGGCAGCGGGCTCCCTGAACTGATTCGCATGATCCGCGTGGTCCGCACCAGGAACGTCCACAAAATACAGTGTGAACGACGATGACCACCAGCGCATCCCCGTGCCAATCGCAAGACCGGAAAGCGCGCACCCCGCGAGGATCAGCGCCGCCCTCGCGCCACCCGTCCAGGTGACATGAAGCTGCGCGTACGGCGGTGAGGAAAAGCCCGCCGTGGTGAACCAGGCGGCGACCGTGACGAAAAGCGTCACTCCAGGCTCGGCGACCAGGCCGATCACGGTGACCACGATGGCGGCCAGCACGAGCACCCAGCCAGAGGACAAAAAGCCGTGCGTGCCCGCGGCGACCGCACCGATGACGAGCAGCGTCCCGCAGCCAGCCGGCAGCGCGTACGGCGCTGCCACCGTACGACGCCGCTCGGCCTGGCTAACCGGAACATCCAACATGGCGACTACAGTCGACCGCACGTCACGCCGCCGGGCCAATGATCTTGACAAGCTCTTAACACCGGCCGTCGCAGTATTGACGCGCCGTTAGCGCCCGCGCTTGCAGGCACTAGGCTCTGACCCGTGACAGCATCCATTCGGACAACGAACTCACCCGCCAGCGACGTCAGCGCCGACGCCATCGTGATCGCGGTCAGCCAGGGACCGGATGGACCCGTGCTCGCCGAAGGCGCGCAGGATCTCGACGCCGCGCTTGGCGGCACCCTTACGCAGGCTCTCGCGGCGCTCGGCGCCACCGGCAGGGCCGAGGAACTTACCAGGACCCTTTCGGGCGGCAAGGCAGCGGCACCGCTGATCGCCGCGGTCGGCCTCGGGCCGGCCCCTGCCGATGCCGAGGCGCTGCGTCGCGCCGCCGGAGCGGCGGTGCGCGGACTCGCTTCGCCCAAGATCAGTAACGTCGTGCTGGCCCTTCCTGCCGCCGACGAAGCATCAGCAGAAGCGGTAGTGACCGGCGCGCTGCTCGGCAGCTACTACTTCGGCAGGTACCGAGCCAACGGGCACGATGAGCCGGAACTGACGGTCGTCACCGCAGCCGAAGGCGCCGCGCAGGCAGCGCGCCGCGCTGAAATCATCGCGATGGCTGTCAACCTGGTCAGGGACCTGGTGAATACGAGCCCATCTGACCTGTATCCGGAGTCCATGGCGGCCGAGGCGGAGAGAATCGCCCGCGCGGCCGGCCTTGACGTCGAGGTACTCGATGAGAAGGCGCTCGCCGACGGCGGCTATGGGGGCATCGGAGGAGTCGGGCAAGGCTCTGCGCACCCGCCGCGCCTGGTGCGCCTCGCCTATAGCCACTCAGATGCCACCAAAACAGTCGTATTCGCCGGAAAGGGCATTACGTTTGACTCTGGCGGCCTATCGCTGAAGCCCGCGAAGGGCATGGAGACGATGAAGTCCGACATGAGCGGTGCCGCCGCCGTGCTCGCGGCGCTCCAGGCGATTGCCGCGCTCAGGCCAGCGGTGAACGTCGTCGGTTACCTTCCACTGGCAGAGAACATGCCTGGCGGGCACGCCCAGCGTCCATCAGATGTCATCACCATCTTCGGCGGCACGACCGTGGAGGTACTGAACACCGACGCAGAGGGCCGCCTGGTCCTCGCCGACGCGCTGGCCAGGTCGGCCGCGGACTCCCCCGACCTGCTGGTCGACGTGGCAACGCTGACCGGCGCTCAGGTCGTCGCGCTCGGCAAGCGGGTCGCTGCCGTGATGGGCAACGACGACGACACTCGCGACGGCATCGTGAACTCGGCGGCGCGAGCCGGAGAGGCGATGTGGCCGATGCCGCTGCCAGAGGAACTGCGGCGCGGCCTCGATTCTAAGGTTGCCGACCTGGCCAACGTCGCGCCTGACCGCGACGGAGGGATGCTGACCGCCGGGCTGTTCCTGCGCGAGTTCGTGCCCGACGGCGTCAGGTGGGCGCACCTCGACATCGCCGGGCCCTCATTCAACAGCGGCGAGGCCTACGGATACACGCCCAAGGGCGGAACAGGCAGCGCCACGAGAACGCTGATCCAGGTGGCAGAGGACGTAGCTCGCGGGCTCTTGTAAGGAGTAACTGGTGATTCACAGCTTTGACCTGGTAATCCTCGGCGGCGGCAGCGGCGGCTACGCGTGCGCGCTGCGTGCGGCCGAGCTTGGCAGCCGGGTCGTGATGATCGAGAAGGACAAGGTTGGCGGTACCTGCCTGCACCGCGGCTGCATCCCGACCAAGGCGCTGCTTCACGCCGCCGAGGTCGCCGACCTCGCCAAGGAGGCGGGCACGTTCGGGGTCGTCGCCAGTTTCGACCGGATCGACGTGCCAGGCGTCAACGTCTACAAGGACAAGGTCGTTGACCGGCTGTGGAAAGGGCTGCAGGGGCTCCTGGCCGGCCGCAAGGTCGAGATCGTGCACGGCGAGGGCAGGCTCATCTCACCAACGCAGGTCGCCGTCGGCGACGACGTATACGAGGGTTCCCACGTCGTGCTTGCCACCGGGTCAGAGCCGCGCAGCCTGCCGGGCCTCACGATCGACGGCGTCAAGGTGATCACCAGCGACCAGGCTCTGGTTCTTGATCACGTGCCGTCCTCCGCGGTGATACTCGGCGGCGGCGTCATCGGCGTGGAGTTCGCCAGCATCTGGCGGTCTTTCGGCGCCGAGGTCACGATCGTCGAGATGCTGCCCCGTCTGCTGCCTCCTGAAGACGAGGCAAGCTCGAAGCTGCTCGAACGTGCGTTCAGGCGGCGCGGGATCAACTCCCACCTTGGCGTCAGGTTCACCGATGTCAAGGACACTCAGAACGGAGTCCTCGTCACGCTGGAGAACGGCAAGACGATCGAGGCCGAGGTGATGCTGGTCGCGGTCGGGCGAGGCCCGGTCTCAGCAGGCCTTGGCTACGACGAAGCCGGCATCGCCATGGAACGCGGCTTCGTGCTTGTCGATGAGCTGTGGCAGACGAACGTACCGACCATCTCCGCCGTTGGCGACCTCACTCCAGGCCCGCAGCTAGCGCACGTCGGCTTCGCCGAGGGCATCGGGGTCGCCGAACGGCTGGCCGGGCTTGACCCCAAGCCGATCGACTACGACGGCGTTCCCAGGGTGACCTACTCAGACCCAGAGGTCGCTTCCGTTGGCATCACCTCTGCGCAGGCGGCCGAACGCGGCATCGAGGTCGAAGAGGTCAACTACAACCTCGGCGGCAACGGCAAGAGCGTGATCCTGCAGACGCAGGGCAGCGCCAAGGTGATCGCCATGGCCGGCGGCGGCCCTGTCGTCGGCATCCACCTGGTCGGTGCCAGGGCAGGCGAACTGATCGCCGAAGGGCAGCTCATTTACAACTGGGAGGCCTACCCGGTCGACGTGGCCAGCCTTATTCATCCGCACCCGACCCAGTCTGAGGCCATCGGCGAAGCGCACCTCGCGCTCGCCGGCAAGCCGCTGCACTTCCATTCTTGAGGCCGTTACTAACTCCACATCTTCAGAAAGGTCAGCCCACGCCATGTCGGTCTCCGTATCCATGCCACAGCTTGGCGAGAGCGTTACAGAAGGCACCGTTACCCGCTGGCTGAAGCGCGAGGGTGAACATGTCTCGGCTGACGAGCCGCTGCTCGAAGTGTCGACCGACAAGGTGGACACGGAGATTCCCTCGCCCGTCTCTGGAATCTTGCGCGGCATCAGCGTTGCGGAGGATGAGACCGTCGCCGTCGGCGCCCAGCTAGCGATCATCGACGAGGACGGCGCTGCCGGCGGCGACGGTTCCGCCGCCCAGCCCGAGGCCCAGGCGGAGCCGCCCGTTCAGGAGGCGCCTTCGGCGCCACCCACCTACGCGCCGCCCTCGTACGAGCCGCCGGCCTACGCTCCGCCTGCCTACGAGCCACCTGCCTACGAGCCACCTGCCTACGAGCCGCCTGCCGCAGCCCAGCAGTTCCAGCAGCCCGGCTACCATGCTCCAGAGCCCGGCCAGCCTGCCAGTCAGCCCGCCGAGCAGCCTGGCTCCTACCAGCAGGCCTACCACGACTCCGGCTACCAGTTCGCCGAGCCGGAATCGCACCGCTACGACCCGGCGCAGCACCCCGAGAGCGGCGCTGGCCAGGAGCCTGGCTACACCACGTATCAGCAGCCCGAGTACGGCGGAGGCCAAGAGACCGGCGAGAACCCTTACGTGACCCCGCTGGTCAGGAAGCTCGCCGCCGAGCATTCGATTGACCTCGCGACGCTCAGCGGCACCGGGGTCGGCGGGCGGATACGCAAACAGGACGTGCTTGAGGCCGCGCGGGCCGGGCGCGGCGACGAGACGCCAGGCACCGCACCGTCGGCTCCGGCCGCTCCGGCTGCCGCCCCGCCCGTCGAAGCTGCCCCACCTGTCCCGTACGCCGCACCTGCCGCAGCGGCCCCACCTGCCCCGCCGGCGCCAGTACCCGCCGCGCCGGCAGTACCCGCCCCGCCCGCTCAAGTACCCGCGCCGGTGAAATCGCCGCCGCCCGGCCTCGGCGCGGTCGGGCTGAGCCGGTCGCAGGCCGGAGGCCCGGCCATGGCGGCCTCCGCTGAAGACCAGGCGGCGGCAGCGGCCGCGGCCAAGCGCGGCAGCACCGAGCGGCTGTCCCGCGCCCGCCAGGTTATCGCGCAGCGCATGGTCGAGTCACTGCAGACCTCGGCTCAGCTCACCACGGTCGTCGAGGCCGATGTGACCGCCATCGCCAGGCTCCGTGAAAGGGCGAAGGGCGCGTTCGAGGCCAGGGAGGGAGTTAAGCTCTCGTTCCTTCCGTTCTTCGCGCTTGCCACGGTTGAGGCGCTTAAGGTTCATCCCAGGCTGAACGCGGTCATCGACACCGCGAACGGAACGGTCACTTACCACGACGCCGAGCACCTGGGCATCGCGGTCGACACCGATCGCGGCCTGATGGTGCCCGTGATCAGGAACGCGGGCGACCTCAACATCGGCGGTCTGGCCCGCAAGATCGCCGATCTCGCCAAGCGCACGAGGAACGGGCAGGTCAGCCCCGACGAATTGTCCGGCGGCACGTTCACGCTCACCAACACCGGCAGCAGGGGTGCCTTGTTCGACACCCCGATCATCAACCAGCCCCAGGTCGGTATCCTCGGCACCGGCACCGTGAACAAGCGAGCGGTCGTCGTCGACGATCCGGACCTGGGCGAGGTCATCACCGTCCGATCCATCGTTTACCTGGCCCTGACCTACGACCATCGCCTGGTCGACGGTGCCGACGCGGCGAGATTCCTGGTGACGGTCAAGAGCCGGCTAGAAGAAGGCGCTTTCGAGACGGAGTTCGGCCTGTAGCTTCGCTGTCATGAAGATCACCAAGGTCGTGATGTCGGGGGCGTCGGGCCTCATCGGCTCGGCGCTGGCCGGTCAGCTGGCCGGCGCGGGCATAGAAGTGATCAAGCTGGTCAGGCGGTCGGCGCGCGCCTCGGGCGAGGTCACGTGGGATCCGACGGAGCCCGCTGGCGGGCTTGAGCATGATGTTCTGGCCGGAGCCGACGCCGTCGTGCACCTGTCAGGCGCCCCGCTCGCGGGCGGGCGCTGGACGCAGGCGAGGAAGGCCGAACTGCGGGCCAGCCGGATCACGTCGACGCAGACGGTCGTCACGGCGATGGTGGCGGCCGGCGGCCCGCCTGTCCTTGCATGCGGCTCGGCGATCGGCTTCTACGGCTGCACAGGCAGCCAGGCAGCCGACGAGGGCTCGCCAGGAGGCAGCGGCTTCCTCGCGGACCTCGTACGCGACTGGGAGGCCGCTACCAAGCCGGCGGCGGCGGCCGGGATCAGGGTGGTGAACCTCCGCAGCGGCGTCGTCCTGGCGCCGCACGGGGGCATGCTCGGCCCGCTGATGCTGCCGTTCAGGCTGGGCCTCGGCGCCAGGATCGGCGCGGGAACGCAGTACCTGAGCTGGATCAGCCTGGCCGACGAGGTCGGCGCGATCAGGTTCCTGCTCGACAGTGACGACATCTTCGGACCCGTCAACCTCACTGCCCCTGAGCCGGTCACCAACGCCGAATTCACCGCAGCCCTCGCGAAAGCCGTCCGCCGCCCGGCGCTACTGCAGCTACCCGCTCCGCTGGTGCGGGCAGCCCTCGGTGAGCTGTCCGCAGAGCTGCTCGGCAGCCTCCGGGTAAAACCGGCGAAACTACTCGAAGCGGGCTTCGAGTTCCGCGACCCAACCGTGGAATCCGCCCTGGCGGCCGCGGTTCGCGCCGCGCACGTGCCGGGTTGACCCCATCAAACCAGGGTTTGGTGTTGGCGGAACCAGCCCGTGCCCGCCGAACCGGCTAGCGTTCGAGCGGCGGGTCCGCTTCCTCTCGCCCGGCTTCTGGCCAGATCGCGGAAGGGACCTCGCGGTTTTCTGCTTGCCCGTCCGATTTGGCCGCCTTGATCAGGCGCTCTATGGCCGTGCCGTCGTCGGTGGTGAACAACGGGACTTTCCATAGCGAAGGCACCGGGCCGCGACCACCCTCGTACCTGATCACCTGCCCGATCGCCAGCCGAAGCAGCCGGCGTGCCACCAGGATCGCGATGACCGCGACCGGCACCTCGACCAGCAGGGCCGACACCAGGCTGCTGATGAAGCCGGCCGTCCTGGCATCGAGCACGACGTCGAACCAGGCGTCGCACAGCAGCAGCGTCGCGAGCACGATGAGGCAGATGATGAGGATCTGCCTTCGCTTCCATGCCGCCCAGCCGGTCGCCGCGAACGCCGCAAGCTCGGCGACGTCAAATCCGACCCACGCACCGCGCCAGCTCCCCGCACGGTAAAAGGCGGGCAAGCTCACCACCAGGTAGCCGATCCACGCGGCAAGCACGATGCAGCCGACGATGATCAGCACGAGCAGCAGATCCCAGCGCCAGCTCGTACCAACCTTGGTCTCGGCACGCTGTTCGCTGCCGACCAGCAGCCTCAGCAGGTGACGTCGCTCGTCATCGCTGAGGTTCGAAAGGACATCAGCATCAAACTTCTCGTCCATTACTTAACCAGCCTAACCAACGCCTTAGGTCTGGCCAGAGGTGGCCAGGCATAGGCTGAGTTCGTGCACAGTGAGCTCGTCTTCCAGATGGCCGGTACCCTCCCCTACGGCGAAGCGCTTGACCTTCAGCGTGAGCTTCATGCGCTCCGGGTAAACGATGAGATTCCTGACACCTGCCTGCTGCTTGAGCACCCGCCGGTCTATACCGCTGGCCGCCGTACCGAGCTTGCGGACCGCCCGGTCGGCGACCCTGGCGCACCGGTGATCGAAACCGACAGGGGCGGCAAGATCACCTGGCACGGGCCAGGGCAACTCGTCGGCTACCCGATCATCAAACTCGCCGACCCGATCGACGTGATCGCCTACGTGCGCTCGGTCGAGGAGGCCATGATCGGTGCCTGCGCCGAGTTCGGCCTGACCGCCGGACGGGTCGCAGGCCGCAGTGGCGCCTGGGTTGGCAAGGACCGTAAGGTCGCGGCGATCGGTATCAGGGTCGCGCGGGGCGTCACCATGCACGGTTTCGCCCTGAACTGCGACAACGACCTGGGCTGGTATGACCGGATCGTTCCTTGCGGCATCCGCGACGCCTCGGTCACGACAATCTCGGCGGAGACCGGGCGGCTGGTGACCGTGACCGACGCGGTAGAGCCGGTGAAGAGAAATCTGGTCAGGGCACTTACCCCTGAGACGCTTAGTCGGGTGAGCTGATTTCGTGCGGCAGGAACACCAGCGTTCCTGACTCAAGCGCCCGCAGGGCACCTGCGACCCTGGCGAAACCCCGTGGCGGCAGATGCACTGGCAACTCGTCAGGCGCCGTGAACCTGAAGCCCTCAAGCTCAGACTCCTGTACGACGATACTGTCGCTGTCGGCAATTTGGCCGCCGTCAAAAATGAAGTGCATGATCGGCCTGGCCTCCGGTCCGTAAGGCCGGGACCAGTCCAAGGCCAGCAACTGGCCGATCGGCACCTCGAGCCCGACTTCCTCGGCCACCTCACGCGCCGCGCCGGCATGGGGCGCCTCGCCGAATTCGCAGATTCCGCCCGGCAGTGACCACAGCTCACGGTAGTTGGGCTTGACCAGCAGCACCCGGCCATCCGGGTCGGTGACCAGGGCACCTGCCGCGATCACTACGCCTGGCAGTCCGGCGAACCAGACGTCAGGCTCGGTGAACCCGGTCTCAGGCATTACGGGAACTCGCTGCCGCCCGAAGGTGGGATTCTAGCTCGCCGATGGCAACCGCTCCCTGCTCCGCGCTAGCCAGGTCACGCACCGTGACCGATCCGGCGGCCTGCTCGGCTGGGCCGTAGATCAGGCACCAGCGGGCGCCAGAGTCAGATGCCCATTTGAGCTGCTTGCCGAGCTTGCCCGATGACCCGAGGTAGACGCTCGCCCTAAGGCCGGCCTCGCGGGCGACCGCCGCGAGGCCGAACGACTGGGCGGCGAGGTCGGCGTCGAGCACCGGCACAGCCACGTCGATCCGCCCCCTCACGCCCGCCACGTCATCGGGCAGCAGCATGAGCACCCGCTCGATCCCGATCGACGTGCCAGTTCCTGGCAGGTCAGGGCCCCCGAGCTGGGCAATCAGACCGTCATAGCGCCCGCCTGAACCAATCGAGCCAGGCACCCCAGAAGCTGCAAGCTCCCAGATAGGCCCGGTGTAGTAGCTGAGCCCGCGCACCATGCGGGGCGTGAACGCGATCCGCTCGGCCGGGATCTGCCCGCCCGCCAGGTTCAGCACCGCGTCAACCTGATCGAGCCCGGCCATGCCCGTGTCGCTGCCCTTCAGCATGGTCCTGATCCGGTCCGTCGCATCTGGCGCGGTCATCGCCCCGACCAACTCGGTCGCCGTTTCGGCGGACAGGCCCCGTCCGGTCAGTTCGTCGATGACCGCGGCCGGGCTCAGCTTGTCGAGCTTGTCCAGTGAAATCAGCACGCTGTCGCCAAGTTCCGCGGGCACAGAGAAAACCTCGAGCAGCCCGAACAGCACCTGCCTCGCGTTAAGC
>DATJLT010000061.1:0-2769 GCA_035509195.1 Streptosporangiaceae bacterium
GCGACCCGCAGGACTGGAAGGCGCCCCAGTTTCCAGGCGGACACGAGCCCGACCAGGTAAGAGAAGAATTCGCCGCTGCCGGGGTCACGGCCTATGTGCACGCACCTTACGTGGTCAACGTCGCGTCGCCGAACAACAGGATCAGGATCCCGAGCCGGAAAATTCTGGAGCAGCAACTCAATGCGGCCGCGGCGATCGGGGCGGCAGGGCTCATCGTCCACGGTGGTCACGTCACGGCAGGAACTGATCCGGCAGAGGGGTACGTAAGCTGGCGCAAGGCGATCGAGCGCATCGAGCGGCCGCTGCCCATGCTGATCGAGAACACCGCGGGCGGCGACGGTGCCATGGCCCGCAGCCTGGACAACATCGCCAGGCTCTGGGACGCCATCATCAGCGGCGGTGGCGATGATGTCGGCTTCTGTCTTGACACCTGTCACGCCTACTCGGCAGGCGAGGATCTCGCCATCGTTGTCGACCGAGTTAAGGCGATCACAGGGCGCATCGACCTGGTCCACTGCAACAACTCAAGGGACCCGTTCGACTCCGGCCGTGACAGGCACGCCGGGCTCCCCACCGGCACTATCGAGCCCGAACTGCTGGTCTCGGTCGTCCGGGCCGCCAGCGCCGACGTAATCTGCGAAACCCCGGACCCGGCTGTCGATGTCCGCTGGCTAAGAGCAGAACTCGGTCGTTGACCCGGCCTATAGAAGCAGGCAATCACCACAAAGGCAGCGGTGATCAGGTACGTTATCAAGCCAGCGAACTCTTCGTCCCGGCCGATCAGATAACGCGCGCACGCGGCCCCGATAACCGCGAGCACCATCAAAAGCAGGTAGAACGGCGCGAAAATCGCGAAAGGCAGCAGCAAGAAAGCACCAGGCAGCAATTCCCACATGAGCACGGTCGACAGGACGAACGCCGTCGTTACCGGTTTGCCCTGACGGTGACGCCAGGCAATTCCCAGGGCTGTTGCCAGCACGTTGAACTCGGCGAAGGCCGCGAAAATGACGGCTACCCTGGCCGCGTGAGACCCAGTTTGCCAGCCAAAGACGAGCAGCCATCCCGACAGCACCGCGATGGCCGCCAAGCCGGACACCATGAAATAGACTCGCCCGCGGTGCGACCGATCTAAAGCTGTTGACCTTCTCAGCATCACGCGAACCTTCCCTGGGCCGAGCCTAGCCGAGGCTGGTCAGCGCCACCCACCCGGCCCGCCTGGCCAGTTGCTCAGGCACCGTCGCCTGCACGACCACGCCCGACGTAGTCAACGCTGACGACGGCTTCCGCGGTGAGCGCTGGTCACCGGGGAGCGGAGGCCCGCCGGAAGCCGACGGCGACGGATTCGCGGTCGAAGGAGTCGGTGAGGGAGTGATCGGCGAACTCGGTGTCGGGGACGAAGTCGGCGACGGAGAGGACGGGCTCGGCGACGCGGTCGGCGACTGAGAGGGCCCTGGCTTCGGATTCTGGCAATTCTTCCCGCTGCTGGCATCGGTCACGAAGAAACCGTGGTGATGGTGATGACCGAATCCTGGTGGCTGCTGCTTTTGCTTGCACGACTTCTTTTTCTTCACCGGCAGCGCCATGATCCACTTGCTGAACGGCGGGTTGTCACCGGTGAAGCCCGGCGTCGGCAACTGCTCGACCGGGAGGTTGTTGAAGTTCTCGCTCATGAACGTGTGCCAGATATGCGCCGGCCAGGCACCGCCGTAACCACCAGTCCAGCCGCCTATCGTCGGCAGTCCGTCGAGTACCTCCGGCGTCTTGCCGTTCGGCCGGTCGGTGAACATGCCGACGGACAGCGAGTACTGCGGTATCGCGCCGATGAACCACGCCTGTGAGGCGTAAGACCCGGTGCCCAGCGTTCCTGTCTTACCGATGAACGGGCGGTTCCATACCGCGTTCGGGTACCCGGTTCCCGTGCCGAGGCCATTTATGGAGGAGGTGTCGAACGACAGCGCGTAGTCGACGTCGGCGGCTACCTCGGGCTGAAGCGCACGGCTGATGATTACATGTGCAGGGGTCCGGAGGCCCTGCGGGTTGACGTAATAGCTGATGACATGCGGAGTCGCCGAAATGCCGTCAGAGACGAAGCCTGCGAACGTGTTGGCCTGGTCGACAGCGGTGAGGGAGCCGGATCCGAGTGCCATGATGACCGCGCCTGGAGTGCATTTCGGATACTTGTGCTGGCAGCCGTTGCCGAACTGGGCGTTGAGGCCGGCGACGTCGGCGGAGCTGACGCCCATCGTCTGAGCCATGTTGATGACGCTTTGGATCGTCGTCCGGTGAATCAGGTCTTCATACGCGGGGTCGTTGGACAGCGCGGTCGCCTGCGTTGGGTTGAGGTTGACAGGCTCGTTCTCACCGCCCTCGCTGAACAGCCAGTAGCCTTCCTGATAGCAGTTCGTGGTCTGCTTGGCTATCTGGAGCTGAAGCGTCTTGTTCCAGTCGGGCGGTATGCACAGCGGCGAATGACTGTTCATGACGCTTGTCTGCACGTTCATGCCTTGAGACACCGCAGTGGCCAGCACGTAAGGCTTGAAGGAAGAACCGACAGGTTCCGCCGCGAGGATCGTGTTGTCCTGGCAGTGGATCGCGGTGCAGTGCTTCTTCCCGTAACCTGGCCCGCCGTAAAAGGCCAGGATGTCACCGGTCTTCGGCTGCTCGAGCACGGAGCTGACGTTGACGTACTTGGGCAGCGGGTCCCCATCTTCGGCCATCAGAGCCTTGTTCTGTGCGACGGCGCTGTACAGCTTGTTCATCAGGCCCTGT
>DATJLT010000062.1:0-4622 GCA_035509195.1 Streptosporangiaceae bacterium
GGGTGTGTGCTGCCCTCAATCCGGGGTTTGTGGGTGGCCGGGCGGGGCCGGGCGGGGCCTGGCGGGGCCGGGAGCCGAACAGCTGACCCCCTCAATGCGACCCTCCTGTCGTTTCCGTGGGTTCGTTCATGATCGTCTTCCCACGGAAACAGCAGGGGAGCCCTCAATCCGGGGTTTGCGGGTGCGTGCTGCCCTCAATCCGGGGTTTGCGGGTACGCGAACCCCATCAAATCCCGGTTTGATGTTGGCCGGCCGTGGGCCGGCCGCAGCCGGCCGCAGCCGGGCGGGCCGGGAGCGCCTCGCCGCGCCTGAGCAGCCCCGCGCCTGAGCAGCCCGCGCCTGAGCAGCCCCCGCGACGGAGCGACCCGGCACCCGGCCCTGGCGAGCCGCGCCCAGGCGGGCGAGCCCGGCTGGCCCGCTCGCCATCGCTTGACAGAGTCGCCAAACTGTATACAGTTTTGCGTGACGCCATCCATGCGCACGGAGACGTTCCCGGCGAGCGAGCGACGGCCAGTCGCTGGCAACGCGGCGCTGGCAAACAAAGGAAGGCGATGGCCCATGACCGCCACGACGACATCTACCTCGGACGTCACCATTGATGACGTCATGAGAGCCCGCATTATCGAGACGCTTCCGTCTCGTTTTAGCGGCTCCATCATCGGGCCTGGCCACGCGGATTACGAGCAGGCAAGGAAGGTATGGAACGGGATGATCGACAAGCATCCCGGCCTCATCCTCCGCTGCACGAACACCGCCGACGTGGTAGCAGCGGTCAATGTGGCCCGCGAGTTCGGTCTCGCGCCCGCCGTGCGCGGCGGCGGCCATAACGTCGCCGGCAAGGCAATGTCAGAGGGTGGTCTTACTATCGATCTCGGCGGCATGCGGAACGTCACGGTCGACCCGGACCAGCGCCTGGTTCACGTCGACGGCGGCTGCCTGCTCGGCGACGTCGACGCGGCGGCGTCCAAGCACAACCTGATCGTCCCGGCCGGGATCATGTCGGAGACGGGAGTGGCCGGCCTCAGCCTCGGCGGCGGCATTGGCTGGTTCTCCCGCAAGCACGGGCTGACCTGCGATCAGTTCGTCGAGCTCGAGGTCGTGCTGGCCAGCGGCGATGTCGTCAGGGCGTCAGAGAACGAGCACCCCGAGCTGTTCTGGGCGCTGCGCGGTGGCGGCGGGAACTTCGGCGTGGTCACGAGGTTCACGTTCCGCGCCTACGACTTCGGGCCGATGATGCGGATCGGCGTGGCCCTTTACACAGTGGAGGAGGCAACTTCGGCACTGCGCGAGTACAGCGCGATCTACCCGACGCTGGACCGCAACGTCGGCTGGCACGCCGCGCTGAAGCACGACATGCCCAAGCTGCCTTTCGTGCCTGACGAACTGGTCGGCGAGCGACTGCTCATGCTGATCACGATGTGGCTCGATGAGGCCGACGATCCGGCAGGCGCGGACCTCATCGAGCGCCTCAACTCGGTCGGCAACCCCTGCGTCACGGCAGCGACGCAGCTACCGTTCGCGGCGGGAGTGCAGCGGATCATCGACGAGGAATTCGCCGACGGTCACCGCTACTACACAAAGGAGGCTCACGTCGCCAACCTCGCCGACGAGGCGATCGACAGGCTGGTTGACTTCTGGCGCGACATGCCCATGGGCGGGGAGGTCGAGATCATCGGCCTCGGCGGAGCGATCGGCGACGTCGCGGAGGACGCGACCGCGTTCAGCAACCGTCAGTACCTGATGTGGCTGAACTTCGCTATGAGCTGGGACGAGCCGGAGAACGACGCCGACTACATGGCCCGCACCCGCGCGATCGTCAGCGACCTGAAGCCCTGGACCGGCACGGGAATCTACGTGAACATGCTCAACCTGGACGAACTTGATCGGGTCGTCGAGGCGTACGGCCAGGACAAGTACGCCCGCCTCGGCGCGATCAAGGCGCAGTACGACCCGGCGAACTTGTTCCGCGCGAACTACAACATCACGCCGCGCTGACGCTCTTGTCCGAGCGCAAGCCAACTGCATACAGTGTCCCAAGAACTGCATACAGTTTTGCCATTAAGCACCTACCGCTCAGCCTGGAACGGAGGCGGCTATGAGCCGTGACACCCGAGCGATCTTCGCCGACATCGACGCATTCGACCCTGACAAGTTCGTCGCTCATCTCACCGAGGACGTCACCTTCAGGTTCGGCAACGCCGAGCCTGTACACGGCCGCGCGGCGGTCAAGGAAGCGGTCACCGGCTTCTTCACGATGATCGCCGGCCTGACGCACCACATTCTCAATGTCTGGGACACCGGCGATGTCACCGTCGCGCAGATCGACGTCGAGTACGTACGGCACGACGGCAAGCACGTGACCGTGCCCAACGCCGACATCCTCGTCTTCGAGGGAGACCTGGTCAGCAACTGGCAGATCTACATCGACCTCGCCCCGGTCTTCGCGTGATCGAGCTGACTGATATCGCTTACGTCCGGTCAGGTGTGGCTGACCTGGACAAGGCGGTGACGTTCGCGACCGGGATCGTCGGGCTCGAACTGGCGGCTCCGACCGAGGAGGGAGTAGCGCACCTGCGGGCCGACGGGCGGCACCATTGCCTGGCGCTGGTCGAGGGCCGTTCCGGGGTGATCGCTTCCGGGTTCCTGCTGGCCGGTGATGACGCACTGGCTGACGCCGAGACCGAGCTCGAGCGAGCGGGTCTCGGCGTACGCCGGGGAGACCCGGCCGCCGCCAGGTCACGCCGGGTCCGTTCGTTCATTTCCTTCCACGATCCGTTCGGCAACCAGATCGAGCTCGCCATCCAGCAGGAGACGATCACGCGCCCGGTGGCGTTCACCCGCCCGGCAGGGATCACGGAGTTCGGGCACCTGTGCCTGGACGCACCGGACGTGCATGCCGCCTACCGGTTCTGGCACGCCCATTTCAACGCCCGCGTCTCCGACTGGATCGGCGATGCCGCGTGCTTGATCAGGATCGATCCCGTGCACCACAAACTCGCGGTCTTCCGCGGAGACGGACCGGGCCTCTGCCACATGAACTTTCAGGTCGAGACCATCGACGACGTGTTCCGCAACTGGCATTTCCTGCAAGAGCACGGCGTCGAGATCGAGATGGGGCCTGGCAGGCACCCGCAGTCGACTGCCGTTTTCCTCTACTTCCTCGGGCCTGAGGGCTTCACCTATGAGTACTCCTATGGCGTGCGCCGGATCACCGACGAGGCTGCCTGGCGGCCGAGGACCTTCGATCCCGACGAGCCTGGCTCGATTGACATGTGGCTGGGCCCGACGCGGCGCCCGGTCACTCAGCCGCAGCTGAAGGAGGAGGCGCCTTGACGCCGTCGCCCCGGCCCGTGCCTCCTCCTTCGCTGCTTGACGTCGGCGGAGTGCCGACGGCCGTCATCGATACGGGTGGCGACGGACCCGCTTTGCTGCTCTTGCACGGATCAGGGCCGGGAGTCAGCGCCGCTGCTAATTGGCGGATAATTATCCCGGCTTTGAGCCAGACGCACCGGGTCATAGCGCCCGATCAGCTCGGCTTCGGCGGGACCGCGACCGGGTCGAAGGACACGTTCGGCCGGGCGGCATGGACCGAGCACGCGCTTGCGCTGCTCGACGCGCTCGGGGTCGGGCAAGCCGACGTGATCGGGAACTCGATGGGCGGCGCGATCGCGCTGTCGCTGGCCGCTGCCCGGCCTTCGGCGATCCGCCGGATCGTGCTGATGGGCACGATGGGCGTGGCGATGGCGCTGCCGCAAGGGCTCGACACGATCTGGGCGTACCGGCCGAGTCCCGAAGCAATGCGCGAGGTCATCGGCCTGTTCGCCTACGATCGCGGGCTGATCACCGACGACCTGGTCAAGATGCGTTACGAGGCTTCGCTTGAACCCGCTGTGCGGGACTCGTGGGAGGCAATGTTCCCGCCGCCGCGCCAGCGCTGGGTCGATGACCTGGCGCTTTCCGGTGCCGAGCTCAACGCGATCACCCAGCCTGTGCTGCTCGTGCACGGCAGGGATGACCGGGTGGTGCCCTGGCGGTCTTCGTCGGCGGTGATGGCTGACCTGCTGCCCGACTGCCGCCTGCACCTGATCGGCGCCTGCGGTCACTGGACGATGATCGAGCGCGCCCCCGAATTCCTGGCGGTAGTGCAGCCGTTTCTAGCGGGCTAGTGCCTCGCTGCGCTCGACGAGATCGAGCGCATGCGGCACCGCCTTCGCCGGGTAGCCTGGCGCACAGTCGGACAGTACCCGCTCGGCTGTCCTTGCCAGGTGGTGCGCAAGCCCGGACAGCGCGCCCCGGTTGTCGTGCTCGACGAGTGCCTCGAGGATCGCGGCGTGCTCGACGTCGCCCGCTGCCTGCCAGCTAGCGGGCTCGGAGAGCTGATAGATCCTGATGTACCTGGTCGTGCGGTCCGCGAAGGCGCTGAGCTGCCGCTGCAATGCCGTGCCTGCTCCATCGGTGATGATCCGGTGGAACTGCGTGTGCGAGTCGAACCACTCAGGGAAGTCACCGGTCCTGGCCGCTTGCCGCATGGTGGTGAGCAGTTTCTTTGCCTGGCGCTGCCCTGCCTGATCGGAAGTGAACGAGTCGATCGTCATGGAGAGCGCGAGCGTCTCAAGCAGGAT
>DATJLT010000063.1:0-17718 GCA_035509195.1 Streptosporangiaceae bacterium
ACATTATCCTCGGGCGGTACGCGAAATCGAAGCCCTGCATTCCCTGCCTTCCTCTGCAAGCCGACTCAGGAATCGCACCGCATCCAGCGCCTGGCCTTCATCTCGAAACGAGGCAGGGACCCTTGCGGTACCGGCTTCACGGGAATCCTGAGCGACAGGCTCACTCGCAGGGCGCTGCTGATCTCGGCCGCCTTTTCCCCGGCGGCGCCGTCAAGCTGACCGAACTCGACCTCGATCTCGAGCCCGGACAGCGGACCGGCTGCGCGGTGCAGCACACGGAACTCGGTGACTTCGGGAAAGCCGTGCAGAAGGGCATCGACCGCCGAGGGATAGACGTTGACCCCGCGCACGACGACCATGTCGTCCGCTCTGCCGATGATTCCGCCTGGCAGCGCGAGGTCGGCGCTCTCCCCGTATGAAGGCGCCGGACCCTCCGGCCGTCTGACGAGGTCGCCGGTCCGGTACCTGAGGAGCGGCGAACCGAGCCTGCCCAAGTTGGTAAGCACAAGTTCCCCTGTGCCGCCCGGCCCGACCGGTCTGAGCGTGGCCGGATCGATGATCTCCGCGATGTAGCCGCTGCCCACGATGCGCAAGGTGTCCGGCTCGCCGGGGCGCTGGTATGCCGCAGGCCCGATCTCCGTCATCCCGTACTGATCGAAGACGGTCGCGCCCGGCCACATCTCGCCAAGCCGCTTCCTGGTCGCCGGAATACTGCCGCCTGGCTCGCCGGCCACGATCAGGTACCTGACCGAACTGGTCAGGCCGGAGGAGCCGGCCTTCCTCGCCACCTCTCCGAGTCGCATGGCGTAAGTCGGCGTGCACAGCACCACGGATACTTCGTTGTCGGCCAGCATCCGCAATCGCGCCTCGCTGCTCATGCCGCCGCCAGGCAAGCACAGGCAGCCCAGGCGAGATGCGGACTCATAGGCCGTCCAGAAGCCAAGGAAAGGCCCGAAAGAGAAGGCGGCAAGCACGCGGTCCCGGCTCGTGACCCCCATGGCCGCGAACATGTAGTCCCAGCAATCCAGCATCCAGTTCAGGCTCTGCCTGGTGTCCAGCCAGCGGATCGGTGCCGTCGACGTACCGCTCGTCTGCCAGTACCTGGTGTATTCGCTCATGGCGAAGCTGAGGTTGGTCCCGTAAGGCGGATGGCGGTCCTGGTCACCGACTAGCTCGGCCTTGGTGGTCAACGGGAAGGAGGCGAAGAACTCACCTGGCTCGATCTCCGGTCCCTCGATGCCGTTCGCCCGCATTTTCCGCTGGTAGAAGGCGTTGCCTTCCCACACGGTCCGCAGGAGATCGCGCAGCAGCGCTTCTTGGTGACTCACGTCGCTCCCAGCTATCCGAGGTGGCCAGGTTCTCCGGCGCAGAGCGGCCGCGGCGGCGGAGCGAGTTCGCGAATGGCGTCGGTTAGCTCGGCGAAGTTCCTGTTCGTGTTTCCGATCAGGCAGTCGGTCACGTCACCGCTAAGGCCGGGATGCTTCCTGATCAGCCTGCCGAAGCTGAAGTTCTCGTCGTAGAAACAGTGCACGAGCACCCGGATCTTCTCGATGTCAGACGTCAGCCGCTCGCCATATCCGGCAAAGGAACTGCCCGAGGTGTCACCCGACTCCAGCGCGGCGTTGACCGCGTCGGCGGCCAGCGCCCCGCCATGCAGGGCGAGGAAGACACCGGAAGAGAAGACCGGATCAAGAAATCCGAAGGCGTCGCCGGCCAGCACCAGGCCAGCGGCGGCGCAGTGCCTGGAACGGTAGGAGTATTCGCTGGTCAGCCTGTATTCAGCGACCCTGGATCCGGGAGCGAGGTGCGCCGCTATCCACGGATTGACCGAAGACTCGCGCTCGAAGATCTCCGCGAGATCGCTCGTGCCGTTGAACAGGTACTCCTTCTTCGCGACGATGCCGACGCTGGTCAGGTCGCCGGGCAGCGGTATGTACCAGAACCAGCCATGCCGCGGCACATAGGCGACGGTGGTCGCTCCCTCATCGCGGCCAGGATCCCGCAGTGCGCCGCGGAAGTACGTCCACAGGGCGAAGCGGTCAAGCCCCGGATCCATGATTCGCCAGCCGAACTGGCGCGCGGCGAGCGCGTGACGACCGGAAGCGTCGACGGTTACGGCGGCTGACACCGTTTCCGTTCGGCCAGCCGAGCAAGCGAACTCGACGCCTGTCACCGCGCCGTCGGCGACCGCGAGCCTCGTGACGTTCACGCCGGTCTCGACCCTGGCTCCCGCCTTCGCGGCGTTCTCGAGCAGCATCGCGTCGAATTCGGCCCGCGGCACCTGCCACGTCTGCGCCGCCTGATGCTGAAGGTGCTCGTCGAAGTAGAAAGGGACAGAGAGCCTGCCTTCAGACGTCACGAACTGCACGCTGTATTTCTTCTGGAACCCGGCGGCCGCGATCTGGCCGGTCAGGCCGAGCCGTTCGAAGATGAAGTAAGAGAACGGGAGCAGGGACTCGCCGATGTGGTAACGAGGAAACGTGAGCTTCTCCAGCAGCAGGACCTTCCTGCCGTGCTGCGCTAGCAGCGCCGCGGCCGTGCTCCCTGCGGGTCCTCCGCCCACGACGGCAACGTCATAGTCGTCCATCAGGAGTAGCGGACATTTCGATGCTGCGGCAGGAAGAACGCGGGCAGCAGGCTGTCCACCCGCAGGAGCGCTTGCCTGGCCAGCGTCACCTCGTCGCCGTTCAACGTGATCAAGTCACGGCCGAGCAGGTCGTCGAGTGGCTCCCTGAAGGTCTCCAGCGGGTCGGTGCCGAACTTGTCCCTGAAATAGCCCAGGCTTACCCGGCCAAGCTTCATCTGCAAGATGAACTCGCGGATCATGAGCTCGCGCGGCGTTGGCTCAAGTGCGCGGAGCAACGGCAGTTCACCGCCCTGAACGCGCGACAGGTAGGCGGCAAGGCTGTGCTCATTTTGGTAATGGACGCCGCTGACGTGCGCGAACGACGATACGCCAAGCCCGACCAGGTCCGCTCCCCGCCAGAGGCTGTTCGTGTAGACGAACTCATTGCCGGGCAGCGGACGCGACAGCGTGTAGCCGCTGCTTACCTGGTACCCGGCCCGCTCAAGCTCGGCGAACGCGAACTCCAGCCAGTTCCGCTTGGTCTCCCAGCTTGCGATGCCAGCTAATGCGCCGTTCTCGGTGATCTGCGCGTAAAGGCCGGTGTTATGCGGGATCTCAAGCTGGTAGATCGTCACGCTCGCCGGAGCGAGCTCGATGACCCTGGCCACGGACTCTCGCCAGTTGGCGTCGGTCTCGCCGAGCATCCCGGCGATGAGGTCGATGTTGATCCGCCCGATTCCGGCCCGCACGGCGGCGGCGTAGGCGGCATAGATCTGCTGGCTGTCGTGCGCGCGGCCGTTGAGCTTGAGCACTTCGTCACCGAAGTTCTCCGCGCCGATGCTGAGCCTGGTGACCCCGATCTCCTTGATGACCTCGATCTTGCTCGGCGAAAGGGTGCCTGGCTCGCCTTCGAAGGTGAACTCGCGAAGGCCGGACAGGTCGAAGCCGGTGCGCAGGACGGAGTGCAGCTTCCGCAGGTGACGAACGGAAAGGTAGGACGGCGTGCCGCCGCCCAGGTAAAGGAACGTGACCTGACGGCCGGCGATCGCCGGCTTCTCCGAGTAGGCGGCCGCCTCGCTGGCAAGCGCGTCGACGTAAGCAGATATCTCGTCCTTACCGCGATCGGTATAGACCTTGAAATAACAAAAGTGGCACCGCTTGCGGCAAAAAGGTATGTGCACGTAGACGCCGAGTTCGGTGTCTTCTCTCGGCTTAAGGGAAAGCGCCCTTAGCACGGTACCGACTTCGCTTTGCGTCCAGGCGGAGAACGGCGGGTAGTTCGCGACGAAGTAGTTGCCGGTTTCGGCAGTCATCTAGCCGTCCACTTCTCGCGTAAGTAAAGCATAGTGATAAATGGCTATTTAGCCGGGAGTCTACGTGCTGCTCGGGTCAGCCGCAAGAGGCCGGACCTGGCAGCGTCTGGTCGGCGGTGACGCTACGGAGGTGATACGGGCGTTTGCGTGACGGGAGCGGCTGACTTCTCTTACGATCCCTGCGTCGCCTTTTTCAGGACACAGACGATGGAGCACTGCCTGTGACGAAGCTGCAAATCGGAGCGTTCTTGCTGGCAGCGGCCCTGGTCGTCACGATGGCCAGCGCGTCGCTGCTCGGCATCGATCTGCAACGGCGCCACCGGCCGTCCGGTCACGCGGGGGCGGTGAAGGCGGCAGGCGGCGTCCCAGCCCGCCGGGCACCTGCGAGTGCGCCCGCCGATGCGAGCCGGGTCGCCCCTGACTGGCCGACGGCGCGGGTCGTGCTCGCGGCCAGGCTGGAGAAGGCGCAGCGAGCCAAGGCGGCGGCGCACCGCCGCCACCGCCCGCGTACCGTGCGGCTTTGCCGTCCTTACCAGCACGTGGCCGCCTTCGGCGCGGACGGCGCTGGCCTGGTCGTGCGCAACGATAATTACGGCGGCCGGCGTGAGTGCCTGGCGAACGTGAACCGCTGGGCGAACTTCACGGTGATCTCTTCGCAGGCACGCAGGACCGGCGATGAGCCTGCGGCGTTTCCCGATATCTTCTACGGATGCTCCTGGGGCGTCTGCTCGCCGGGCACCAAGCTCCCGAAGCGGCTTAGCCGCCTGCGCAACCCCGTGACCTCCTGGTACACGGCCGGGCACCCGCGAGGTCGGTGGGACGCCGCGTACGACATCTGGTTCGCCAAACAGCGGCACATGAGCGGGCAGGACCGCGGCGCCGAGATCATGCTGTGGCTACGGACCGGCGGCCTCGGCCCGCCTGGCTCCCGCGGCCTGGTAATCGACAGGCGGCACTGGGAGGTTGAGCACTGGACCACTACCGATCCGGTATCCGGCCGCCGCTGGCCGCTGATCATCTTCCGCATGGTCCATCCGCGCGGCTTTGTCAGGCACCTGGCGCTGATGCCGTTCTTCCGCCGGGCCGAGAGCCTTGGCCTGCTGCAACGGTCCTGGTGGCTGACGGCCATCGAGGCGGGTTTCGAGGTCTGGCGAGGCGGGGCCGGTTTGCGTACCACCTCTTTCTGGGTCAGGCCGTGACTTGTCCCTGGTAGGTACGGTTACGGATATCGAGCAGTGGCTTGCTCGGCAGCGTCTCCTGGTCACCGGCCGGTTTCAGCGATGAGTACACCCCGATGTCGAACACGTACTGGCCGGGCACCGTGGCGGCACCGGTGGTTCCCGCGGCCGCGATGACCGCCGCCGCCAGGCGGGAGACGAAGCTGGACGATGAGGCCGGGTTGGCGTCGGTCGCGGTGTCGAAGGCGTACAGCGGCACGAGTATGAGCGGTACGGCGGGCGTGATCGCATCGGCGGGCGTGAGCGAGTAGGCGTACCGAGCCGTCACCTTGATCTGGAAGACAGCGGGCGGCGGCGCCGACGCGAGGTTGAACACGACGGTGAAGAAGTCCGCGAACGCCGTCGCCAGGTCGGTGTCGCGGGTGGTCAGCGGCGCGGGCGCGTCGATCAGCAGCGCCGGGGTCACCTTGCTGCTGAACAGGCTGAGCGGCGTGCGGTAGACGAACAGCGGGTTAGTCGCCGCATCGGGACCCGCGCTGCCGAGCAGGTTCTCGTTGCGGCTGATGGCGACGCCTGACCAGCCATTCTGGTAGCGGACCGCGTCGAGTTCCGGCAGCGCGAGCTTGAGATCGAGCGGCACGCTGATCGGGTGCCTGTACTCGTAAAGCGCCTGCGTCCCTGTCTCGATATCGGGCTGCGAACCGTCGATCGCCGGCCAGGGCTGGCCTGACCCGGCCGCCGTAAGTGCCAGATAGGAGAACTCATCTGGCTGCTGCTCGTTGACCAGCGGGTCGACACGGTACCAGAAAGCGTCCCCGTCCTCCGGCGCGATCCCGTCGGCGAGCGCGCGCGCCGACCAGGCGTCGCTGACCCGCTTGACCAGGTCACGGAAGGCCCGCAGCGCGGGCAGTACCCGCGAGTCAGAAGGCTCGGTGAGCAGCAGCCGCAGGTCTTCTTCGACGTCCGCCGCCACCTCGTTGAACTGGGCAAGGGCCACGTCAACTCCGGCGGGAGCGCCGAGTCCCGGCGCGGAAGGCGGAGCAGGCGGGGTGTCTGAAAGCTGGTTGAAGAACATGCCGAGCTCGATGCTGTCCTGAGCGGCCGCCTGATAGTCAAGCGCGTACGTGTAGTTCCATTCCTTGGCCCGCACCAGGTCGCGGTCACCAGGGTGGCTCGGGACGGCCGACTGCG
Source organism: Streptosporangiaceae bacterium (assembly GCA_035509195.1). Lineage (GTDB taxonomy): Bacteria > Actinomycetota > Actinomycetes > Streptosporangiales > Streptosporangiaceae > Chersky-822. Next base: position 6,249 of record DATJLT010000063.1, read on the forward strand.
CCGAGAGCACGGGGACGCCAGGGTATGCGCGCAAGGGTATGGGAGTCTGCACCTGGCCTAGCGCGGCCGCGTGCACTGGCCGTACGAAGCTCAGCCACGACGACTGGCGGTAGTTCGCGGCGACCGCCGACGCGGCCAGCGGTTCAGGAAGCTGGACATCGTACTCAAGCTGGGTGATCGCGAAGTCGAAGTCGAAGTAGGCCATGCGGCGCTGCAGCGGATCGCGAATGCCGACCAGCACGGTCGCGCTTGATGCCCCGTTCCCGAGCGGCAGCTTGCCCGTGGTGAAGCTCGCGGCAGGCAGCAGTTCGACGTAGGCAAGCTCGGCCGGCTCTGGCGCGTCGACGTAAAGCTGGTACCCGGCACCGCCGGCGCCGCCGGTGACGTCGCAGCTCCAGAGCGCGGCGGCGAAGTCGGTGAGCTGTGCGGGCGTCGGGTCATCTGTGCCGAAGACCTTGCCCGCGATGGAGCGCAGCGTGTCGTTCGCGTCGGCAGGCACGGACGTCAGCGTGCCGTCGATCACGACGGCCACGGTGCTGCCTGGCGTGAAGACTCCGGTGACGGCGTCGTTGGCCGCGACCAGGTCAACGACGGTGACGCCGAGTCGCGCGGCGATCGATGCGAACGTGTCGCCCGCGGCCAGCTTGTGCACGGCCTTCGTCGTGGTGCCTGACTGGCCGCCGGTTCCGGCATACGGCTTGACGGTCAGCTTGCCTGACAACGCCGGCGCGGTGTCCGAGTCCGGGTAAGGCGAGGTCACCGTCACGGGGAACTGGACGAGGAGCGTGGTGTCGTACAGCGACGACAGCGTGGTGAGAACCTGCTGGCGCAGCGACTCAGCCGCCTGTTCGCGGTCGCCTGACGTCGAGCCGAGCAGGTGCTCGACCAGACCGGCCAGGCCGCCCGCGATGATGTCTTTACTGTCAAGCACATCTGCCAGCAAGCTCCTGCCAGCTTCGCCGAGCCCGCTCGCGGGCACGGCGAACTGAGGCGACAGCACCTGGTCGACCGACCCGAGCAGCGTGACGAGCCAGGCCTCGAGGTCCGCGCCGCTGAAGTCCTTGCGCGAACTCCATTCGAGCGGCTGTCCTGAGGTGTATTTCGGCACGAGGACGCCTGCCTGCGTCCAGGGTTCTGTCGACAGCGGGCGCACCGCGAAGAAGCCGCCGGTACCTGGCCGCTCGATCTGGTAGCCGATGCCGCCCCTGGCGGGGTCGAAGCTCACCACCCAGAGCCTGGACTTGGCCGCGGTCGTGGCGGCCGACCCGGCCGCCTCTCCGGTGCCGAGCTTCAGTCCTGGGAAGGCCCGTTCGAACCGCTCGGCGAAGCCGTCGAGCGACGCGGCCGAGTCTTCGGCAAGCGGACTCGGCGCCACCGAGGTCACGTCGGTGAACGTCGCCTGGTCAGCGGCGAGGTCAGGGGCGACCTTGTTAGGATCGCGCAGCATCGTGAGGTCGACAGCCAGCGGGAAGATCGGGTCAGCGTAGGAAGGCAGCAGCGTCACGGCGACAGGCGGCAGTTCGGCGGCCGCGGGCGGCAGCAGCAGCGGCTGTTCCTTCGCCAGCGCGGCCTGGGGGTTATCCGTGACGACGTCGGCGACCGTCACCGTCGTGAGGCCGAGCAGCGCGTTGAAGGCGGCCGTGGCGGTGAGGAAGGTGTCGCTTGGCCCTGTGTCATAGTCGACCGTGACCGGATCGCCGTGCTCGGGCCGGTAGGTGTAGGTGAGCCGCTGCGGCGAGAGCAGGCCGCGCCTCGCCGCGTTCGCCTCAGCGAGCGCGGCCGGGCTGATGCCGATATGCCATTGCGCGGCGTCGGAGATCGTCGTGCCATCGCCGGTGCCCGCGGCGGGCGCGAGCACCGCGGCGCCAGGCCGCAGCACGTCAGGCGCGTCTTCGAAGGTCTCGACGAACGCCGCGGGCGAGAGGCCAAGCTCGGCGGCGAGCGTGGTCACGGTGTCGGTCAGGGCAGGCGTGACCTGCGTGCCAGGCAACGGCGTTGGCGCGAACAGGCCAGGTATCCCGGCGTCAAGTGCCAGGAATCCGGCCGCGTTCCAGCCGGGGAAGCGCGCGATAATGTCCCCGATCGTCTCAGAGCCGCCGTGCGCGAGATAGACCGAGTAGCTTGGCTGCTGTTCGGCGGGGAACTCGACGAGATCAGGTATCGCCAGCCAGCGATCATCGGTGCCCTGATTGACCGCGAGGAACTCGAGTCCGGTGTTGCGCGCGGCGAGCGCGTCTGGCGAGATGCCGTGCACGGCGGCGACCGTCGCGAACGTGTCGGCAGACCGCACGAAGTAGGAGATGTCCGCGCCGCTGCGGTAGACGGCCGAGCCGGCCGGAAGCAGGTCGGCCACGTCACCGTTCAGGTCGAGCAACTGGACGAGCCGGCCGCCGGTGAACCTGGCAGCCACGCCGCCGAGCGTGTCGCCTGGCCGCACGGCGTAGCGGTCCCAGGTGATGGCCTGGCCGGCGAACACCCCGCTGACGGTCTGGTTGGCGACCGCCACGGAAACCGGGGTGGCCTCTAGCGAGCTGTCCTGCTCGTTGAACAGGTCGGCCAGCGTCGTCAGCGAGTCTGACGGGGTAACCGGCAGCGTTACCTGGCCGAGCGTGAACGTCATCGCGGGACCGGTGGCGTTGAGCAGCACGCCGGCGTTGCTGGCCGCGAGGCCTGTCACGGTCGTGCTGAGCGACGTGGCGATCTGGTTGAGCGCGTCTGTGCTGTCGGCGTCGATGGCCGCCTGCTGCTCCGGGACCGTGAGAACGGTGCCTGCCTGCAGCGGGAGCCCGAGGTTGGCCGGATCTTCGAGCTGGGCCTGGGTCACGTGGGTCAGGAGAGAGGTCACGGTCAGGCCGGCGGTGATCACGTAGTAGGTCGGGATCGCGAGCGCTGAGCCGGCCGCGACGAGCTGTCCGGCCAGTTCCACGTCCTTGTTGGCCACGACGATGTCGCCGGCGGTCACGGCGTAGTCGCGCGCGATCGTGGCGAGCGCCGTGCCCGCCGCGATCGGCGGGTAGACAGGCAAGAGGTTCTGGGCATCGCCGAGGAACATCAGTGCCTGCTCGACCAGGCCGAGCAGGCTGAGCTGGATCTCCTGCCTGGTCACGGCCGGCAAGCCAAGCTCGCCGACCGAGCTGCTCACCGTGAACTGGAGCAGGCCAGGCTCGGAAAGCTGGTAGTAGACCGTCGTGTAGCGTGCCAGGTCGGCGCGGGCGCCGTCGTGGGCGCTGCGGTAAGACTGCCCGAATCCAGGCACGTACCTCGTGGCCCTGAACTCGGCGGTGATGGCCAGGCTGGCCTGGTCCTTCGGCACGTCGAAGCTGGTCGTGACGCTCGGCCACTGCGACAGGCCGACGAGCCTGTCGGTGTAGCCGATGCGGATCGGGTCAAGGTTAAGCGCGGCGCCGTCGGTCAGGTTGCCTGACAGGTCATGCAAGGCGAGGCCGAACCGTACCTGCGAATAGGTGCCGTGAGCCGGGTCCGCGTGAATCCCCGCGTAAGGATTGGCGGCGGGGGAGGGCAGGGCCGCGGTGGCGGGCACCGGGTTGTACTCGGGCTGCGCGGACTGGTAGACCGACACGACTTGCTGGTAATAGCGCGTGCCTTCCTCGTCGGGCACCGCTTCCGCTCCCGGCGGCGGCAGGCTGCCGGGATGTGACTGCGGGCCGGCCGGCAGCCCCTGGTTGCTTGCCTTGAAGTACGTGCCGCCTTCGATGCCGAAACCGACGAGGCCGAAAAGCTCGTCGAGCTCGCGCTGGCCAGGCTGGCCAGCATCGGCGTCGTCGCGCCAGAGCTGGAAGCCGGCGTTGCCAGGCGGAACGGCGGCCCTGGCCTGAAGCTGGCTGGTGCCGTAGTAGGCGAACACCCCGGCCGCGAGCACGGAAAGGCCGGCGCTCGCGGTCGCGATGCTGGCCGCCGTGGCCGGCGAGAACTGCCTGGCGATGCTCGCCAGCGTGTCACCTGGCCGGATGTCGTAAGTGAGCCCCGAGGTGATCGTCAGCGTGCGGCCCGGCTGGAGTAGCGAGAGGTTGTCCTGGTTGGCGGTGCCGAGCGCGGCGGCGTCGACGCCTGGCACGTTGATAACGCTCGCGGCGTGAGCGAACGTGTCGTCGGTTCCTGTCACGTACGCCTGCTGGCCGGCGAGCTGGACCTTGGCGCCCGGCGTCAGTACGGGGAGCGAGGCACTCGCGTTCGCGATGCCTTCCACCGTGGTGCCGGCATGAGCGCGCGCGATGCTGGCGAACGTGTCACCGTAACCGATGCGGTAGTCCTGCGAGCCGTTCAGCGACAGCGTCTGCCCTGGCTGGAGCAGTCCTGGCACGGTCTGGTTGGCGAGCGCCAGCCCGGCAGGGCTCACGTTGTACGGCGCCAGTGCCGTCGTGATGCCTGCCAGCGTGTCGCCGGCCGCGACCAGGTGCCCGTCGCCGCTGAAGAAGCGCACGATGACGCCGGGAACGAAGATGTCAAGTGCCGCGCTGGCGTTCGCGATGCCGGTGACCGAGGTGCCAGAGTGGGTGCGGACGATTCCTGCGAAGGTGTCGCCCGGCTGAATCTCGTAGGAAGTACCGTCGTCGAGCCGCAGCGAACGGCCGGGGAACAGCAGGCCAGGCACGGACTGGCTCGCCTGGGCAAGCGCGGCAGGGCTGGCCGTGCCTATCGTGGTGAGCGTGTCGCCTGGCACGACCGTGTGCACGGAAGGCTCGGCGAACACATCGGTGTCCGAGGCGTCAACGTTGTCACCGACGACCGCGACGTTGCTGAACGGCAGCAAACCGGTCAGCGTCGACCCGAGCTGCGATCCGAGCAGGACGAGCAGGGTCACCTCGGCCGTCGGACCCTGGCCGAACAGGTAGCCGGGAAGGGCCGTCTTGCTGGTGGTCGCGTACTCCAGGTAGTAGCCGCCGCTGCGCACCACGCTGGCCTCCCACACCAGCGTGAGGAAATCAGCGGCGTGGTCGATGGTGGCCAGGTAGGTGTCCGGCGCCGCGGCGGCCAGCGCGGCCAGTGCGGCCGCGTCGGTGCGCGGCATGACAGGACCGCTGTGGCTGAGCGTCGACAGGTTGGTCTTGAGAATCCAGGTCCCTGCGGCTTCTAGCTTGTCTGAGGCCACGCCCTTCGGGTTGGGTCCTGACGGGTCGGGCTGGTAAAGGATGAGCACGGTGGCGCTGTCTGACCTGCCTGCGCCGCCCAGGTAGCCGAGCAGGTCGAACAGGGTCTGCTTGCCGACGTCGTCGGTGCCGGCGACCAGGTAGCTGCCAGGCAGCGGCTCGCCGTCCTGACCGGTGAGCTGCTGCAGCGTCAAGCGCACGGCCGTCGCCCAGGTGTACCTGGCGACCGGCGCGACCTGGATCCCCGTCGTCGAGTCGCGGTAGGTCGCGGTCACCAGGTCATATCGCCTGGCGGCGCCAGACGCGGTCGCCGTGCGCTCGAGCAGCGACTGCGGCAGTTCCCAGATCGTCGGCTCGGCGACGGCCTGGCCGGCGCCAGGGCAGCCAGCGGGCAGGGCGGCTGCCTGCCAGTGGAGCTGGTTGGTGACCGGGTACTTTCCGGGCTGCCAGGAGCTCAGCGGCAGCGGACCCAGCCAGGAGATACGGGGCTCGAGCTTGCGTACCGCGAACTCCGAGATGAGCTGCTGCTCGTCGGCGCTGAACGTGAACGGCAGCGACGTGCCGCCGCCAGCGAACGTGATCCAGGACGCTCCCTCATGCCCGGCGGCGAACGCGAGCACAGCCGACGGCGCGGGGCCTGCTGCGAGCGCGACTTCCTGGCCGGTGACGCTGTACAGCGGGTAGGTGGCTGACTGCGCGGGATCGGGGTAAGGAACGCGCAGGCCGTGCAGCAGGAAGTGAGAGGTACTCGCGGCGGCGGTGTTGACGGCCGGGCTTTCCTGCACGGACCGCACGAGTTCCGCTGTCTTCATCGCCGGCACGTCGGGCACGGTCACTGTCGCGCCGTCCGCCAGGATGCCCTTCTGCGCGCCGATCTGGCGGGCGAGCTCGTCGAGCGTCAGGTTGAAACGCTGCGCGACGGCGGTGAGCGTGTCGGTGACCTTTGGCGGATAAGAAATATCGGCCAGCGTGAGGGCCGCAAGCGGCGCAAGCACGTGAGCGGGGGAAATGGCGGGCTGAAGGGTTTCGAGTTGCCGGTCGGCCGCCGTATTCGGGTAGTAGTAACGCGCCAGGCTGGCCAGGGACTCGTCGTAAGGGATCGAAATCGCGGTCCCGGTCGGCACCGAGGCGAAATCGATCGTCGCGTTCCAGCGGCGCAGCAGGTCCTGCCAGGCCGGCCGGCTTTCCGTGCTCGGGGCGAAGAACGCGTCGATCACGCTGTCCAGCGTGTCGCCCTGCTTCCAGGTGTAAGCGATGACGAAGCCGCCTTGCACGGTGTGTACCGCGCCAGTGATCGTGAACGTCATCCCCGACTGGGAGACGGCTGAGACGGGGACACCGAAGTACTTCGCCACGTTCTCGACGTCGTCGCCCTCGCGCCCGGTGTAGGTGAGCACGGGCAGGGGGAAGCTGCTGCCGGCGAGCAGGATGTCGCCGCGATCGGCGTTGGCCTTCATGACAGCCAGCGCCGTTACCGGCGGGGTGCCTTCGTACGAGAACGCGCGCGCGACCTCGTCGATGCTCTGGCCTGGCTGCGAGCCGCCTGCGGTGACCTGGTAGATGACCTTGGCCAGCAGCAGCGGCTTCTGGCCGCCGAGCAGGCCCTGTGCGTCCTGGTTGGCCGTGACGATCGCTTCCGGTGAGACCGCGACCTCGGCAGCGAGCCGGGTGCCAGGGGTCGCGGTGCTTGCGTCGGCTTCGGCGTCGGCGAGGCGGGCGCCGAAGGCCGCGAGCAGTGCGCTCACCGAGGCGAGCGTGTCGCCTGCCCTCGCCACGTACTCGGCAGGAGCGGTCGGATATGAGTCCGCGATGGTCTGAAGGCTCGTGGCGGCGCTGTCGGTGACCTGGTAGCTGACCGCCTTCAGGTAGTCGATGGCGTTCTGCACGACCGCCTTGGTCAGCATGCCGAAGTACTCGCCGAACAGCCAGCCGGCCATCGAGGCCGGGCCGTCGACATCGGCCGCGAGCAGCCTGAGCGGGCGTGGCTCGCCGCCCGTGCCTGCCGGGTCGCGCTCGACCGAGTTCTCGTAGTCCACCATGAGCTGCGCGAAGTAGGCGGCGAGCGCGCGAGCGTAATCGGCGTCGATCGGGTGGGTGTCCCAGAACGAGACAGCCTGGCCGCCGCCGACGGCCAGCGACAGGTCGGGGAACATCGGGAAGAAGCTCCCGCTCTTCTGGCCGCCCTCAGCGTCGGCGGGCCGGGGCGCGATCTCGAAAACGACCTGCTGATCGGCGAAGAAACCAGTGACGCTCGGGTAAGAGAACCACTGCGCGAACACATCAGGGTCATCGAGCTTGGCGTGCAGGTGAGCGAGCTCGTCGGCGGTGACGGTCTCACCTTCGCCGCCGAGGGTCTGGAGCGCCCAGCTCAGCAGCTTGCCCATCATCCGGTTGTACGGCTGGGCCGCCGCCCCGGCGACGGGCACGGCGACCTCGGCTGCGCCGGTCGCGGCCGGGTCGATCGCGTTCTCGATGAACAGCAGGAAGTTCGCGGCGACGACCGGTGCCTGGCCGGGCGCGGCGGGCACGAAGTCGCCGGGCTGCGCCTGCGAGATGACCGGCGTGAGCCAGAGCGTGATCGGGGTCTCGGCTCCGGCCGCGGCTGGCTGCCCCGCAGGCGCGCGCAGCCTGGAGATATCGAACACCGGAGCCGGCCGCAGCAGTGGCGAGGCGGCGTGCGGAAGCCCGCGCCAGGCGAGCGATGGCCCCGGACGGTGCAGGCCGGACTGGGCGCGCATGCCGAGTTCGCGCGACCGGGGACCGGTGACGTGCCACGGCGGCGTGGTGGCCGAGCCGATCGTGAACGACAGGCTGATCGTGGCGGAGAAGCTGAAGTGCAAGGTGATGAACAGGATCTTGAGGCTCAGCGTTACCCTTACCCCGGCCGTCATGGCGATGAGGATCGGCTGATAGCACTCGATCGTCAGCGTGATGCTGGCGAAGACCATCAGGTCGAGCGAGGCCTTGATGACCACGAAGTCGACGGTGCCGTAAACGTGGCCGACGATGGCGACCGTGCCCTGCAGCCAGTAGTAGACCGCCTTGGGCGTTGACGCGTCGTCCGGATGGAACCACGCGATAGCGCCCTCAATCATGCCGGCCACGGTGACGCTGACCCCGGCGGAGAGCGGTCCGAGACTAAGCGTCTTGCCGACGCCGACCGACAGCGCGAACCCGAACTCGATGGACGGGTCGAAGCGGCCGTTGTCGATGGCAGGCAGCCGCGATGAGGTCGACCCGTCGAGCACGGCGAAATAGAAGCCGCCGTAGCCGATGAACGGGAACACCTGGACGGAGAACGACCGCGACCAGTCCTGCAGGCTGGGCGGGAACCCGAAGTCGATGCGGAAGTTGCCGTTGGTGTAGACGTCGAGCGTCACGACAGGCAGCGTGATCGAGACCGAGCCGAATTCCAGGTGCCTGAAGGCGTCAGGCAGCTTGAGCTCGATGTGGTAGACGCCGACCGAGTCGGTGACCTTGCGGTAGAGGATCTCGAAGGAGAGTCCCTGGAAGATGTCCGCACGTGGCCCGTCGACGTCGATGCGCAGCCCGTAAACGACGGGGTCGAGGAAGACGGCGTTGACCGCGAACGTCTGGAGCAGCGTGAAGCTGGCGCCGAACATCCAGTTGGCGCCGCTGTCGAAGCGGAGGCCGCCGACCTGGTCGAGCGGGTTCTTGGCGGTGTTGCTGAGCGGTACGACGGTCTTGCGCATCGCGTCGATGACGGCCTTGACCGTGGTGAGGCCGGTCACGTCGAGCGTGACGTGCTGGCCGATGCCGACGTAGCGCAGTTCGAGCAGCTTGTTCCCGGCACCTGGCACGGCAGGAGGCTGGCCGCCAAGCGCGTTCCAGGCGAGCGGGTTGTCCTTGCCGTAGCTCTGGCCGAGGAAGTCGCCTGACAGCAGGAACTCGACCCGGCCCTGACCGTAGTTGCGGTAGTAGCGCAGGCCGACGTTGTCAATGGAGATGAAGCCCAGATTGACCTTGACCGCGTAGCTGACCTGAATGAAGTTGTCGGTGAAGTTGACCAGGATCGACAGGTTGGACAGGCTGATCGAGTTCAGCGCGCTCCACGGCGCGGAAAGCTGCGGGCTTGCTGCCGGGTCGGCGAGCTTGATCAGGTAGGACACGATGTCGCCGAGCGTGACGTTGCCGAAGTTGATCAGCAGTACCTTCTTGCCCTGCGTATCAGGGTTGGAGTAGCTGACCATCAGCTCGCCGAACTTCAGCGAGTACGTGTTGGTGTGCTTGGCCTGGTCGAAGGCGTAGCCGAGCTCGAGCTTCATGTTGAGGAAGCTGAACTTGCCGCCGAGCGCCCCGCGATACGTCTTCCCGCCGCCTTCGGCGATGGCGGAGGAGACCAGGGAGAAGCTGAGCTCGATCAGGACGTTCGCATCCTTGAACAGCCAGGAAAGCCCGGCGTCAAGCGACATCTCCTTGGTCACCGTCTGGTACATGACCGCGAAGACCGTGACGTGCATGTCGTTGAGGAAGGCGGGCACGCTCGTCCAGCCGGTGACCTTGCCGATCAGCTCGCCGACGGAGAACGGGTGCGTGATCGCGCCGCCGAACGTCCAGCCCGCGCCTTCGCCGGCTTCCTTGCGCGCCAGCAGCGCGAAGTCGACGACGTCGGCGAAGTTCGCGTAGCCGATGAACTGGCAGGCAAAGCCCGTCTGGCTCAGCGACAGTTCCGTGCTTATCCCGGTCAGCGTGAGGTGAACGTCGTCGCTGACCCTGATGAGCTCTACTTCGCCTTCGATCGTCAGGACGAAGTCGAACGTGCGGTAGCTGGGGTTCGCGACCATGGAAAGCTCGGTGATGTCGAGCTCGAAGCCCGGCGGCAGGTCGAAGCCGAAATGCTCGATGAGGTCGGCGAGCGGGATCGTGTAGCCGGGCAGCAGGAACGCGCTGATCTCGACGTCTGGCAGCAGCACCTCGATCGCGATCGGGTAGAAATCCGCGATCCAGAACGTGCCGCCGAGGCGGACGGCGATGTTCTTCGCGCTCGGGTGCAGCGGATCGGTGATCAGGAACCTGACCTGGACGTCGCTGATCGCCAGCAGGTTCGGCGGGATGATCACCCAGGTGACCGGCTTCGGCTCGTCGTCATCGTCGTCGCCTGGGATGGCCAGGGCGGTGCCGGGGGCGAGCCTGGTCGAGAACGGCTCGAGTGGCATCTCGGCGTGCTCGCCGGGCGGCAGTGCCTGCAGTGTCGGTTGCGACGGCAGCAGGGTGATGCCCATCGACAGGCTTACGAGTTCCCTGGCCTGTGGTGCTATGACGACCACGAAGTCGTCGAGGCGAAGCAGCCTGGTCAGCGGGTACTGCGTGGGGATGAGGTTGCCGACCGCTGTGCCGCCGGCGACGCCGGAGAGCGCGGCGAGCGAGGCGAGTGCCTGATTGGCGTTGACCGAGAGGCTGAGCAGTGGCGGGTCAGGTACCACCGGCATGGTCATGAGCAGGGTGAACGCGTCGGGACCCGTCCCCACGCGCACCTGGCCGAGCATCGCGACCTCGGCGGTAAGCACCGGATCGCCCTCGCCTGTCACGTAGCCGACGCTGGCCCTGAGCTGCGTGGCGAGCGTGACCGAGCCAAGCGTCGTGCTAGTGTCGCCCAGTTCGGTAAGCAGCGTCATCGTCGGCGCGGTGCGCTGCGGATCTGACCAGTGAGTAAGCGCACCTGTCACGTGCAGCCTGGCGCTGAACAGCCAGGCTACCTCGGCAAGCGACGGTGAGTTGCGGGCGTCGAGCGTGCCGCTGAAGTTCAGCCCTTTTACGATGCCGGCGTAGCGGCCTGACCCATCGGAAGCCGCGGACTCGAGCACCCAGGCGGGCGTGGTGAAAGCGAGCTGGCCTGGGTCGGTGTCGGCCAGCGGGGGATAGGTGGCGGCGAACGTCCAGCCCGCGGGCAGCGCGAGCGCGAACGTCAGCTCGGCGGTGCCCTCGGTCGGGCCTGGACTCAGCCAGAAGGTCGCGGTCGCAGGCAAGGTCTGGCCGAGGAACTCGGCCGTGCCCGAGTACACGACCATGGTGGGACGCACGTCCGGCGGGCCGATGCCGCTGATCAGCAGATCGCCGGCCAGGTACGACGTGATCAGGTCGGCGATGTCGCCCGACAGGTCGCTTCTGGCCTGGTCGGCCGAGATTGGCAGCGTGGTGCCGCGCACGAGATTGCGAAGCGCGGTCGCGAGGCCCGCGATGTCCATGATGCTGCCTCCGTCACACGGTGAACCGGTAGACCAGCGGCAGGTGGTCGCTGATCGAGTTGACGTAGAACTCCGCGGCAGTGCGCGCCGTCAGGAAATAGCCGCGGTAAAGGTCGTTGACGTAGTTGTTGTAGTTGAGCAGGCTGCCGATGACCG
>DATJLT010000064.1:0-10125 GCA_035509195.1 Streptosporangiaceae bacterium
CCGGGCGGGCCGGGCGGGCCGGGCGGCCCGGGCGGGCGGGCCGGGGCCGGGCGGGCCGGGCGGGCGGGCCGGGGTGGGCAGCATCGGTGGCCCCGCGTTGCTGCTGGCGGGGCGGGCCTGACCGCATCGGTGGCCTTGTGATGCTGTTCCCGTGACGTCGCTGGGACATTGTTGTTGTTGCCGGGGCGGGGCGGGCAGCATCGCTGGCCATCTGATGCTGCTGGCGGGGGTGCGGGGCCCAGGCACACAGAACACCCACGCCGGGACGACGCGGGTTCGCCTGCGATGCTGGCGAACCTCTCGATGTCGAGAGATATGCTTCCTGCGTGGACGCGGTTCGAACGCAGGCTGTACCTCGTGACGAGGTCGATGAGCTGGTTGCTGGCTGGCGGGCCGAGCGGCCGGATCTGGACACCGAGCCGCTTCAGGTGCTAAGCCGGGTGTCCAGGCTGGCCAGGCACCTTGACCTGGCCAGGCGCACGGCGTTCGCCGCGCATGACCTCGAGTCATGGGAGTTCGACGTGCTGACTGCCCTGCGCAGGCAGGGCGCGCCTTACCAGCTCAGCCCTGGCGCCTTGTTGCGGGCCACGCTGGTGACCTCTGGCACGATGACGAACAGGATCGACCGGCTGACCGAGGCCGGGCTGGTAAGCAGGCATCCTGATCCGCTCGACAAGCGCGGGGTGCTTGTCGAGCTCACCGGCATGGGCAAGGCCGTGGCCGATGACGCGCTCGCTGACCTGCTCGAACGCGAGCGGGAGTTGCTGAGCGGGCTGGACTCCGGGCAGCAAGCGCAGCTCGCGTCCCTGCTGAGGGTCCTGCTCACCCCCTTCGACAGCCACGAGACCGCATGAGGCTCACCCGCCTGCTCGGACCCCTAATCGCTGCCATGGTCATGGCGACGGCCTGCACGGGCGGATCAGCACCCCGGCAGCAACACCGGCCAACCACAGCGGCCGAGAGTTCCATCACAGGCATCGCGGCGCTCACGGCCGGCCTCAGCAAGCAAGGGCGAGCCGATCCCTACTACCTCTCGCTCGGCGATTCGCTCGCACAGGGCATACAGCCAGCACGGGCAGGCGGCGACGAGCCGACCACTGCCGGTTACCCGGACGTACTCGCCGCGCGGCTGCGCAGTCGCCTTCCAGGACTTCAGCTCGTGAAGCTCGGCTGCTCAGGTGAGACGACCGCGACGATGATCCACGGAGGGATCTGCCGCTACCAGGCAGGCAGCCAGCTCGCGGAGGCGACAGCCTTCCTCCGTTCGCACCGCGGCCGCGTCGCCCTGATCACGATCGACATCGGCGCCAACGACCCGAACTCCTGCGTCATCGGGCAGCCTGTGTCTCATATGTTCAGGTGCCTGTCCGGCCGCGTCACCGAGGTACAGCGGAACATCGACACGATCTTGTCGAGGATCAGGTCGGCCGCCGGTCCGCGCGTGCTCATCATCGGCATGACGTACTACGTACCCGAACTAGCCCTGTGGCGCCGTGGCCAGGGCGGCAAGCAACTCGCCCTGCTGACCGAGGGCCTCGCCGCCGGGGTCGATCAGCTTCTGATCAAGCGGTACCGCCAGTACGGCGCCCGTGTCGCCAACGTCTTCACCGCGTTCATGAGCGCCGACTTCGGCCGCAGGAAATCGAACAGCCTGCCGCCGAACGTCAGGCGAGTCTGCGCGCTCACCTGGATGTGCGCGCCCCGGCCGCAAGGCCCCAACGAGCACGCTAACGACGCGGGATACCGGGTGATCGCGGGCTCGTTCTGGCAGGCGATCAAGGACTGACCAGAACGGGCACCGCAGCAGGTAGCGTCAGGCGGCGGCCTTCGCCCTGGCTCGCCGCCGAAGAACCGCCTTCCACGGTAATCTTCGCGGTGCCGCCCTGCGACCACAGGTGCTTGCTGTCGCCCAGGTAGAGGGCCGAAAGCGTCGCGCTGGCGTAGTCGGCGAACCTCAGTGAGAACCGGCCGGCGGAGTTGGTCTTGACCGGGCCGAGCTCATCCCAGTCCTTCTTGCCTTTGAGCCGGTAGATCACGATGACTGTCCGAGCGCCATATGCCTTCCAGTCTCTCGCTGAGGTCGTCTTGGCGGAAACCGCTCGCCAGAGCCGGCCCTTGACGGTCGCCGTGCCCCCCTTCGGCACCTCGGACGGCGAAACGCTGATCGAAGTGATCTTGGTCCGGTACAGGAAACCGAGAGCGGCCTGGCTGGTCGCGGCCTGCAACTCTGGCGTCGCGGCGAGCCGCACGCGGTAGTACGCCGGATCGCCGACCGCAGGCAAGGTGGTGTCAAACTCCGTGCTGATGACCGTGCCGTCGGCCGGGGCCGAGGTCGAGCAGCCGCTGTAGAAGGGCCCGTGATCGGTCTTGATCGTCTTCCACGGACCTGACTTCGACAGTGAGGCTTCCACCGCGAGGGCCAGGTTGGGCACAGCATCCGCGTGCTGGATCTCCACGCAGCCGGTCAGCGTCACCAGGCCAAGCGGGCTCAGTGAGGCCCTCGCGCTGACGATGCGCACGGGCAAGGCAACGGTCAGCGGCAAGCTGATCGAGGCCGTGGTCAGCAAGCCATCGAGGTAAGTGTTAGTCAGCGAGACCCCGCCCGCGCTCACAGACACCGGCCCGGCCGAGAGGTCAGGCACAGACACGCTGAACGTGCCTGCGGCCGAGGCCGTGACCGTCTTGACCGGCGGCGGCTGCGGGTAAGGCCCGCCATCGATGTCCACGAGGCCGCCAGGCAGCGGCACCCAGGACGAATGCGGCTTGTACTGCACGGTGCCGCTGATCGTCACTGACTTGCCGTAGTTGACGTGCCTGGTGCTGATCTTCGCGGTGACCCGCACCTGATCGACCTGTTCGGAGACCTGGACGGGTCCGAAGAACGAGCTGCTTGCGACCGTCGCCGAGCCTGGGGTCTGCACCCAGTAAGTACCGGGCTCCGCCTCGTTAACCGTTATCGAATAGGTGCCGTCAGATGCGGTCATAGTGCTGTCTGACCGTCCGCCAACCAGGTCGACGGTCAGGCCGGGCAGCGGGCCGGTGGTGCCATCCGGCCAGGTCCCCGTGGCCGTGCCTGAGAACGTGACGGACTGGTTGTCGTAGTCGACGAGCGTGCGGCTCGCCTTGATCGTCAGCGCGGGCTGGATCACGAAGTCAAGCGTTCCCGCGGTGACGCCGGTCACCGAGTCGCCGCCGGTATCGGTCGCGTCCACCTTGACCGTGTAGCTGCCGAGCGGTAGCTGAGGCGTCGTAATCGGGTTCTCTACAGCAAACGTGCCGTCGGTGAACAGGCCACCGGGCACTAGCTGGAAATCGGAGACGTCGAGCACGTCCTGTCCGGTGCTTGAGATCAGGTGCGCCTCTATGTAGTTGATCGGAGAGGTAGCCGATGCCTGAACTTCAAGCTGGCCGGCATTGGCCGCCGGACTGCCCGCCCAGGAGATCGTGATCGTGCCAGAAGCACGGGCAGCGGCCGGCACGGCGAGCACGGACAAGACCGAGCAGGCGACGGCAGCGGCCAGCGCGAAACTCAGGGGACGGCGGTAAAAAGTCATTGCTTCCCTCGTCAGCTCACGGTGATCTTGACGGCGCGGGTGCGGTACCACAAATGCGACTTGTCGCCGGGGAACTCGGCCAGGTACCTGGCGGTGTAGCCGACCCTCACGCGCACCTTGAACCGCCCGCTGGCGCTCGCGTGAACCGTGGCGGCCGTCACCCAGTTGCTTGCGCCTGGAACCTGGTAAAGCACCTCGATCTTCTGGCCGGAGTAGGGGTGCCAGCCGTGAACGTCCTGCCAGAGCCGCCCGGAGACCGTGATCTTCGCTCCGCTGGTCAGATGCGAGGGCGTCGCGGAGAACGACGTGATCTTCGACAAGTATCTGGAGGCGTACGCGGCCGCGCTGACCGCGGGCTGGTAACTGGCCGTGCCGAAGTAGTCGGCGCGGTAGTACGCGGCGGCCAGCCTGACTGGCAGCGAGACGTCGACAACGGCATTGGTTTCCCCATCGCAGCCGGCCGCGCCGCCAGGCGATGCGCTGACAACCTTCAGCCGCTTCCACGGGCCGTGGGCGCTGGCTGAATACTGAATGGTCACCTGGCCGGGGAACGCCTCAATTCCGGCGCCCGTGGCGCTCATGCAGCCGAGGACGCTGAGGTTTTCCTGCGGGCTCAGGCTGACCTTGAACTTGGTGAACGCGAGCGGAAGCTGGACGGTCTCTTGCCGTGCAAGGGAAGCGACCTGGAACCACTCGCCGCCGGAAACGCCAGGGGTCTCCAGGTTCCACTGCTGGGTCATGACCGAAGGGAGCTTGGCGCTGTATTTGCCCTGGCTGTTAGTCATCGGCGCGGCTGCGGCCGGAGCGCCAGGGTAAGCAGTTACATACACGGTGGCTCCGGCCAGCGGTCCCCACTTCGAGCCGTTGTCGTAGGTGACCGTGCCCGATACGACCTCGGTTTTGCCGTACTTGACGTCGGGAGCGCTCAGCTTGGCCGTGAGCTTGAGCGGATCGTACGTCGCCTGAATGTAAACCCCGCTCGACTCACCCGCAGCAGTCGTCGCATTGACCGCGCTATTCACGAAGTAATCGGTATTCGGCAGGTCAAGAGAGTGGCCGGCGATAACGTTAAGCGTGAATTGCCCGCTCGCGCTGGTCTGCGTTGTCGCGACCGGGTTGCCGTAAACGTCGGCGAGCGTGATCGCGGCATCCGGCAGCGGTGCCGTGGAACCATCGGGCCAGGTGCCTGTCTCAGTGCCGGAGAACGTAACCTGCTCGCCGTACCTGGCATCCGCCGGGCTGGCCTTCAGCGTGTAGCCCGGCTGAATCAGGAAGTACAGCGTTCCCGCCGTGACGCCAGTCACTGAATCGCCACCTGAATCGGTCGCGTCCACGGTGATCGAGTAGTCGCCGAGCGGCAGTTGCCCCTGCGTAATCGGCGTTTGCAAGGTCCAGGTGCCATCCGAAGGAATACCCGAGCTCAGCGTGAAGTCGCTGACGTCAAGCACGTCATCTGATCCGCTCAGCAGATGCGCGGTCAGGTTGGTGATGTTGCTGGTCGCCTGGGCCGTGATCGTCAGCAGTCCATCCGAGCTCGCGCTGCTGCCCGCCGACTGGATGATGATGCCGGAGATCGCGGGAGATCCGTCCGTAGCGGCGCTCGCCTCAGCCGCCAGAGCCGCCACAGCGCCGAGGCTTATCCCTATCGCCGCACCTATCCGGCCAATAGCCAGCACCGATCTATGTGCCACCGCTACTCCATGTTGTCCTGGTTATGCGGAGCAGCAATCTACTCGTCATCGGCTGAAAAGAGAAATTTACCAGTGAAATAGCCTAAAGTAATCGCAACCGAACTAAGCGTCATTGCGTCAGCTAAGGCCGCAGCGGCTACCTCGAGGTCTCCTCTGCGAGTTCCAGCCAGCGGTCCTCAAGCGACGCCTTTTCCGCCTCGACGGCCCTTAGCTCGTCGCCAAGCGAGATCAGCCGCGAATAGTCGGTCG
Source organism: Streptosporangiaceae bacterium (assembly GCA_035509195.1). Classification (GTDB taxonomy): domain Bacteria; phylum Actinomycetota; class Actinomycetes; order Streptosporangiales; family Streptosporangiaceae; genus Chersky-822. The sequence goes on from DATJLT010000064.1 coordinate 5,495, forward strand.
CGGCCTTGGCCAGGGCTTCGTGCAGTTCGGCTTCCCGGCTGGTCAGCCGCTCGACCTGGCGGTCAAGCCTGGCCAGCTCTTTCTTGACCTCGCGCACGCGGGCCGCGGAAGGCCCGGCCGACGGCGTGCCCGGCGCAGCGGCGGCGGCCTGAGCGGCCGGGCGGGATGGCTGATCGGCGACGCGGCGCTCGAGGTACTCGGTCACGCCGCCTGGCAGGAACGTCAGCTTGCCGTCGATGAGTGCGAGCACGTGGTCGGTCGTTCGCTCGAGGAAGTACCTGTCGTGACTGACTACGACGATGGAGCCAGGGAAGGCGTCGAGCAGGTCCTCAAGCTCGGTCAGCGTCTCGATGTCCAGGTCATTGGTCGGCTCGTCGAGCAGCAGCACGTTCGGCTCGGCCATCAGCAGCATCTGCAACTGCAGCCGCCTTCGCTCCCCGCCAGACAGGTCGGCGACCGGCGCCCACTGCCGGTCAGCCCGCAGTCCGAGCCGGTCAAGTAGCTGGCCCGCGGAAAGCTCGCCCTTGCCGACCTTGACTGTCGCGCGTACCTGCTCGGCGGCCTCGAGCACCCGCAGGTCAGGGTCGACAGGCGCCGGTTCCTGAGTCAGGTAGCCGAGCCGGACCGTCTTGCCCTGTACGACCTGTCCATCGGACATCAGCCCGGTCTCGCCGGCGAGCACGTTGAGCAGCGTGGTCTTGCCGCTGCCGTTCACCCCGACCACACCGACCCGGTCGCCCGGCCCGAGCTGCCAGGTCACGTCGTCAAGCAGCCGCCGTCCGCCCGCCGAGGCACTCACGTCGGTTAGCTCGAGCACGGTCTTGCCCAGCCTGGCCGTCGCGAGCCTGGACAGCTCGACTCCGTCTCGGGGCGCGGGCTCGTCGGCGATCAGAGCGGTCGCCGCGTCGATGCGGAACTTCGGCTTGCTGGTCCTCGCGGGCGGCCCGCGCCGCAGCCAGGCAAGCTCCTTGCGCAGCAGGTTGCGACGTCGCTGGTCGGCAGCCATGGCCAGCCGCGCCCGCTCGGCCTTAGCGAGCACGTAAGCAGAGTAGCCGCCTTCGTAGGCATGAACCTGGCCGTCGGCGACCTCCCAGGTGCGGTCGCTGACCTCATCGAGAAACCAGCGATCATGGGTCACCACGACGAACGTCCTGACGTAAGCGGTCAGGTATCCGGCCAGCCAGCCGATCGCCTCGATGTCCAGGTGGTTGGTCGGCTCGTCGAGCAGCAGCAGGTCATAGCTGCCCCTCAGCAGCGCGGCCAGCGCCACCCTGCGGCGCTCGCCACCGGAAAGCAGCGCGGTTTCCGCGTCAAGGTCAAGATCAGAAAGCAGCGCGGCCAGCAAGCCGCGGCTCCTCGCGTCCGCCGCCCACTCATGCTCGGGGGCATCGCCGAAGACAACCTGCCTGACCGGTCCCGTCAGCCGCTCGGACTGCGCCAGGTAGCCGATCCGAAGATCGCGGTTACGGGTCGACCGGCCAGAGTTAAGGCTGACCGCGCCAGCGAGCGCGGCGAGCAGCGTGGTCTTCCCCATGCCGTTGCGGCCCACGACGCCGATCCGGTCACCGGCCGCGACGCCGAGCGAGACCTGGTCAAGCAGCACGCGGGTGCCATAGGCCTTGACCGCGGCCTCCAGGTTGACCAGATTCGTCACGTCGCCGCCCCTGGCGTGGTCAAGCTCGCGCCAGGGGCAGGCCCGGTCACCTGCACGACGGCACGGCAGACCCCTGCCCCGGTGATCCCGACCGCGAGTTCGCTGGCCCCGTCCGCATCGGCGGCGAGAAACGCGCAGGTCGGACCCGAGCCTGAAACAATCGCGCCAAGAGCGCCGTGCTCCTTTCCCGCAGCCAGTGCCCGCCGCAGCAAGGGCTGAAGCGACAGCGCGGCCGGCTGGAGATCGTTGCTTAGCAGCGCACCCACGGCTACCGGGTCGCCTGACCGAAGCGCGGCCATCAGGTCGGCACTCAGCGCAGGCGCGGGCGCGCGCTCCGCACCGCGACCCGACCTCGATTGCCTGAGCCGGTCACAGGCGGCGTAGACGTCAGGGGTGGACAGCCCGTTGACGCCGAACGCCAGCACCCAGTGGTAGCTGCCGGTGACGAGCGCCCTGGTGAGCTGCTCACCCCGGCCGATGCCGACCGCGGTACCGCCGATCAGGGCGAAAGGCACGTCGCTGCCGAGCGTGGCACCGATCTCGCTCAGCGCGCCTCCGGTGAGGCCGGTGCCCCACAGTTCGTTGCACGCGACAAGTGCCGCCGCCGCGTCGGCACTACCGCCCGCCAGCCCGGCCGCGACCGGGATGCGCTTGCGGATCTCGATCCTGACCGCGTTCGCCTGACCACGCCGCCCGGTGGCCCTGGCAAGCGCGGAGGCCGCCCGCACGGCCAGGTTCGAAGGCCCGGCTGGCACAGACTCGGCGCCCTCGCCTGACACCTTGACGCTCGTGCGGTCGGCGCGGCTGACGGTCACCTCGTCGAACAAGGACACGGCGTGGAAGACGCTGACGATGTCGTGGTAGCCGTCGGCGCGCAACGGCCCGACCGCGAGCTGAAGGTTAACCTTGGCCGGGACGCGAGCCGTGCACGTCTGGGCTGGTCTGGTAATGGTTGTCACTTGCGCCACGATTCGATGATGCTACGGGTTGCGGCAGCTTCCTCGGCAATCCTGATGTATCGCGCGACATCGATGGCCTCGCCGCGCAGCGAAGGGTCGACTCCGGCTGCGCGCAGCATCTCCTCGGCGGCACCGGGCGACCCGGCCCATGGAGCGAGCGCGGCCCGCAGCGTCTTGCGCCGCTGTGCGAAAGCAGCATCGATGACCGCGAAGACCGCCTCTCGGCTCACGGCGCTGGCAACGTGGCCCTCTGGCCACCGGGTGAAGCTGACCAGCGCCGAATCCACGTTCGGCACCGGCCAGAACACCGTGCGCGCGATCGTGCCTGCCCGGCGCGCGGTCCCGTACCAGGAGAGCTTCACCGAAGGAACGCCGTACGTGCGGCTGCCTGGCGGCGCGCAGATCCGGTCGGCGACCTCGGCCTGCACCATGATCAGCGCCCGTTTGACCGAGGGGAACGCCGCGAGCAGGTTGAGCAGGATCGGCACGGCGACGTTGTAGGGCAGGTTGGCGACCAGCACGTCCGGCTGAGGGCCAGGCAGTTCAGTGAGCGTGACGGCATCGGCGTTAACGGTGGTCAGCCGGGCGGCCGAGCCGGCCGCCCGGCTGACCACCGTCTTCGGCAACTCCCCGGCAAGCACGGGATCGACCTCTACGGCGATGACGTTGACCCCGGCTTCAAGCAGTCCGAGTGTAAGCGAGCCGAGTCCGGGCCCGACCTCGAGCACGACGTCATCGGGGCTGAGCTTCGCCGTCGCCACGATCCTGCGGATCGTGCCGCCGTCGATGACGAAGTTCTGCCCGAGACGCTTTGCCGGAATGACTCCCAGCCTGGCGGCGAGCTGCCTGATCTCGGCGGCTCCGAGGAGCTCCACCACGCTCACGCTAGCGCCAGGAACCGAACACTCGCTCGCCGGTCGCCGTCACGGTCGCTGCCAGCTCAGCGACGTCCATGTTCTTGATCACGGCGATCGCTCTCAGCGTGTGCGCGACCTGGGCGGGGGCGTTCTGCCTGCCGCGGTTGGGTACAGGGGTGAGGTAAGGAGCATCGGTCTCGACCAGGATGAGCTCAGCCGGGGCCACGGCGGCGGCCTCTCTGAGGCTGCCGGCGCTCGGGAAGGTCACGTTGCCTGCGAAGCTCATCACGTAACCCGCATCGGCGCACTTCTTCGCCAGCTCGGCGTCCCCGGAGAAGCAGTGGAATATGGTGCTTTCTGGTAGATCCGAGGTGTTCAAAATCTCGAGCACGTCGTCATGTGCTTCGCGATCGTGGATCATCAGCGCCTTGCCTGCCGCCCTGGCGATCTCAATGTGGGCGCGGAACCACTCGCGCTGCACTTCTGGGGGCGAGTGGTCGCGATAGTAGTCAAGGCCGGTTTCGCCGACCGCGCGTACCTGCGGCAGCGCAGCCAGGTCCGCGATCGCGGCGAGTACCTCGTCCTTGTTTCTTCCCGCGCTGGCGGTCTCGTTTGGGTGGATCGCGACGGCCGCATAGACGTCGTCGTGCTTGGCCGCGCAGGCCGCCGACCACTTCGACGACTCCAGGTCACAGCCGACCGTGACCACGCGGGTGACGTTTGCCGCCTGAGCCGCCTTCAGTACCTCGGAAGGCGACTCAGACAGCATGTCGAGATGGGTGTGCGCGTCGAAGGCCGGCGCCGGGAGCGGCGGGGGCAACGGCGCGACCGGAGCTCGCATGGTCACGTGGCTGGCTCGGTGTTGTACCCGCGCAGCCTGGCCAGCTCGTCTTCCGCGGCCTGGGGGTCGATCTTGGCGAACAGCGGAGTCGGCTGAGCGAGCTTGGTGCCTGGGGCGATCGGCGCGGACTCCCACTTCGCCTGACCGGTATAGGTGCCGGTGACGACCGGGTAAGGACGGCCATCGCCCTCGGTGACCTCATCGATTCTCGGCATGTCTGCCCAGGTGCCCTCGCCGCCGAGCAGCTCGAATACCTTCTGCGAGGAGTTCGGCAGGAACGGGGTAAGCAGGCTCTTGCCGTCGTCCACAAGCTGGAGTGC
>DATJLT010000065.1:0-9212 GCA_035509195.1 Streptosporangiaceae bacterium
CGCTCCTTGAGGCCGTTCGCGTCCGGTGTCCGCGCGCGGGCCTCAGCCTGCCTTCGCGCGGCCACCTGTGGCGCTCCCCTCCGCGAGCCTTCCGCCGGATTCAACGACCTCCCTGGCGAGGTCGACGGCTCTGATGTTCCGTCGCTGAGAGGCCTGTCGCAACCGTTCGAGCGCTTCTTCCGCGGTGCACCCGAGCGCGTGCATGAGAATTCCCTTCGCCTGGTCAACGACCGCACGGCCCTCCGCGGCATCGAGGAGCTGACTGGCCGTGCGCCGGGCGTCGTCATATTGCGACACGGCGCCGATCACCGCGCTGCCGAGCGCGCCGAGCAGTTCGGCCGTCTGCGACTGCCTCGGATCGATGCAGCGCGACCTGGCTCCGGCCAGCGTCAGCGTCACGGCGGCGCCGTCCCTCGCGCGGTGCGCCGACGAGAGTGAACAGCGGACGCCGGCCAGCAGCGCGGTAGAAGAGAACTCGGGCCAGCGCTCGTCGGCGAGGGTATCCGGGCAGCTCACGGGCTCGGGGATGCGGGAAAGCGCGTCCAGGGCGGGGCCACGGCCCGCCGAAACCTGTACCTCGATCAGCGCGGGCAGGTCGGGATGGGTCGAAGCGATGAGCACGGGCTCACCGCGCGTCCACAGGGCGACGTTCGCGGCCAGGCAGCCGGGCACGGATCGCACCGCGGCGACGGCGAGCTGGCTGAGGGAGCGGGCATCTGACCCGCCGCCCAGGTTCATCAGCTCGAAAAGGTTCGAGCCCGGCATATCACCTCCGCTTACTGGCACCCCGCATCTCAATCGTGCCACCTTCTCGTAGGTGCCGGTACCTCAGGTAATTGCGCGGACGGCGGCTTCAACGTTGTCGTGCAGCGGGATCCGGTCGGCCAGCCCGGTGATCCACAGTGACTTGGTGCTCTGGTACCTGGCTCCCGCCAGTGCCAGCGACCCGCCGGTCTCCTCCAGGCTCTTCCAGTGCCCGACGATCACCGCGAGCGAACTCGTATCCATGAACTCGACGCCTGACAGGTCGAGCACCACGAGCCTGGAACTCTTGCGCACCTGCGACAGGACATCGTCAAGCTGCCGGCTCGTGACGATATCCAGGTCACCCCTGATCTCGACGACGCAGGCATCGCCGCGAGCCTGCCACGCGATCTGGAAATCCTCCAAGTGCGCACCTCACGGAAAGACCGGACCTGCTTGCTGCATGCGACATATTATGCGCGGCCCGGTCGCCAGGGCAGCGGCGGTGCGGTAGACAATGACCCGTACCTTGCGGTAACTTAAGTGCTAGTGCTTACGACGCAGGCACACCCCATCGGTCACGGCGTGACCGGGCTGGGTGTGCCTTCAGTGCGTTAAGGGCCCCTTGCTTGTCCGCTGTGGCACCAGCAGGACACCCCGCAAGGAGGCCCAAGGGATGAAGATCGCCCTCGTCGCTCGGCATGCATCCGCACCCTCGCACCTATCCGACCCGTATTCCGAGGACCAGGCGGTCCAGGTTAGCGGGCTTGGCCGCGCGCTAGCGGCACAAGGCCACCAGGTCGTCATTTACTCGCGCAAGGACTCAGCCAGCCTGCCAGGCAGGAAGGCACTAGGGCCGCGCTTGTCCGCCGAGTACCTCGCGGCGGGCCCGCCAGCGGAGGTACCGCCAGACGTGCTGCCTCGCCTCGCCGGAGAGTTCGCCGATGCGCTCGCCCGTTCCTGGCGCAGGAACAAGCCAGATGTCGTGCACGCCTATCACTGGACGAGCGTCCTGGCGGCGCTCGCTGCCGCCAGGCACGTCCCCGTGCCTGTCGTCGCGTCCTTCGGCTCGCTAAGCGCCGCCGAGCAGCGCCACAGGATCGCCGGCGACTGCTCGCACGCACGGCAGCGGCTTGAGCCCGCGCTCGTCAAGGGCGCGCCCGCTGTGCTGGCAACGAACTCAGACGAGGTCGCCGAGCTGACCAGGCTCGGGGCTCCTGGCGCACGAGTGGCGTGCGTGCCTGCCGGCGTTGACCTCAGGGCGTTCAAGCCAGGCGGATTCTCTGTCAGGCGCAGCAAGCAGCCGAGGCTGATCGCCTTCGGCCCCCTCGCCGAGTACCGCGGCCTTGACGTCATGCTGCGATGCCTTACCGAGTTGCCAGGTACCGACCTTGTCGTCGCCGGCGGCCCGCCTGCCGGGGAACTAGAAAGCGACCACGGGTACCGCATACTCGCCAAGCTGGCCGCTCACCTGGGCATTACCGAAAGGGTCCAGTTCCTTGGCCACGTCGCGGAAGAGAAACTGCCTGCCCTGCTCAGGTCCGCTGACCTGCTGGTCAGCACCGCCCGCTACGAGCCGCAGGGCAGCGCGGCGATTCGCGCCATGGCCTGCGGCCTGCCGGTCGTCGCCACTTCGACCGGCGCTTACCGCGACGCGGTGATCGACGGCACCTCAGGCGTTCTCGTGCCGAGCGAGCGCCCGGCCGCGATTATCAGGCACGTACGTGACCTGCTGAACAGCCCGATGCGGCTGGCTGCCTACGGTATCGCCGGGGCCGACAGGGCCAGGTCAAGGTACCCGTGGGACCGGGTAGCGGCAGAAACCGTCGCCTGGTACGAGCGGACGGTCAGCCAGGCACCGAACGCCCCGGCCTCTCTGGCGGCGGTGCCGGCGGCGCAGGCTACCGGGACCGCGGTCGTCATGCCCGTCCGCCGCCGGCCCGTGCTCCGTCCGGCCGGCGCGGACGCGGCCTGACGATTCGCGCACCACAGCGCGGGAAGGAGAAGGCCATGATTCGCAAGACACTCGCGGTGGCGGCGATGGCCGTCGTCGGCATAGCCGTCGCGATCGGCTGGCCTGACATTCAGCGGTTCCTGAAGATCAAGCAGATCTCATCTGGGCATCTGCATCCTGAGATGGTCCCGGCAGAAGGCCGCACCACCTATCCGCAGCGCCATGCGGCAGGCGCGCCAGACGGCACGGGCGATTTCGACTCCGCGCACCGTGGCGGCCCCGCGGTCAGGATCTAGGCCGGGCTTTCTCGCACGACGCTCGCCGGATCCTTGTCATCGCGCAGGCCAAGGTACCTGGGGTGCCTGAGCTGCCCGGCGGTGGTCCACTCGGAAAAGCCGATCTGGGCCACCAGCCGTGGCGCTACCCAATGCACGCCGTGCCTGGGCACCTCTCCCGCGCTGAACGGTGACTGGTCGGCCGCGAGGCCAGCCAGTGCCCTGGTGAGCTGCCTCAGCGTCGACTCGGTGAAACCTGTGCCTACCTTTCCCGCCGACACGAGCCGGCCTGCCGAGTCGTAGTAGCCGATGAGCAAGGCTCCGAATCCCTTACGGGACCCCTGCGGCTCGGTATAACCGCCGATGATGAATTCTTGGCTGCTCACGCACTTGAATTTCAGCCAGTCCCTGGTGCGGCCTGCCTGATACCTTGACGAGGCCCGCTTGGCAATGAGGCCCTCCCAGCCCCGCGCGCAGGCGTCGTCCCAGAAGGGCTCGCCGTTGCCGTCCCTGTGCTCGGCGAACCGGAGCGGCCCGCCGAACCCGAGCAGGTCACGCAGGATCTCCTTCCGCTCGGTCAGCGGACGCTCGCGCACGTCGTGCCCGTCCGCCCATAGCACGTCGAAAAGGAAATACACGACCGGCACGCGGGCGACCAGGTCAGGCGAAGGCTCCCTGACGCCGAGCCGCTGCTGCAGGAGCCCGAAGCTGGTCGCCTCGCCGTCGAGCGCCACGATCTCCCCGTCGGCGACGTAGCCGCTCGCCGGCTGCGCGGCAAACGCCTCGTGCAGCTCGGGGTACGTGGCGCTGACGTCAAGCTGGTTCCTGGTGAGCAGCCTGACCTGCCCGCCCTCGGCGTAGGTCAGGCACCGTTCGCCGTCGAACTTGCGCTCATACATCCAGTCAGGCGCGGAGAAACGGTCTTTCGTCAAGGTCGCTAGCTCGGGCTCCAGCCAGGCAATCGTCATGAGCCGGGAACCGCCAGCGAATCGGTCACCGGCAGGTCGATCCTGACCTCCCCGGCCTGCCTGAACACCAGCGTGAGCGGCACCGTCTCCCCGATCAGGAGCGGCTTCGGGTGCACGAGCACGACATCGGTTCCGAACGGGTTGAGGTCGGTGGTGACGTGACCGGCGATCGTCAGGGAGGTGACCAGGCTGCCCCTTGGCGCCGAGCTGCCCTTGCGCAGGAACTCGACCCTGGCGCAGGCCGAGCTTCGCGCCGAGACGATCGCGTCAGCCGGCCCGAGGTTCCTGATGTCCAGGTACGTCGCCGCCGTCCGCAAGGTGATCGGGCCTGCCTGGTAGTTGACCGGGATCGCGGCCAGCTCGATCTCGACGTGGTCGCGGTGCAAGGTGCCCGCCCCGCCCGTGACCACCCAGGCCGACAGCAGCCCGACCAGGGCAACGGCGCTCAGCAGCGGCGGGATCGCCGCCCGCCCGAGACCGGCTAGCCCTTCGCCGCGGCTCATGCGGGAAGCCGCTCGGCTGAAGCGGCCTTGGCCGGTGACTGGCCGGCTTCCGAGCCGACGGCGGGCGCGGGGAAGGAGAAGCGGCGTAGCCGCAGGCCGTTAGTGACCACGACCAGTGAGCTGCCCGCCATCGCGAGGCCGGCGAACAGCGGGTTGAGGTAGCCAAGCGCGGCAAGCGGCAGCGCCAAGAGGTTGTAGCCGAAGGCCCAGCCGAGGTTCTGCCTGATCACGCCCAGCGTCGCCCTGGCCAGCCGCACCGCGCCCGCCACGGCGCGCGGGTCACCGCCCACGATCGTGATGTCGGCGGCGCCGATCGCCGCGTCTGTGCCTGTGCCCATCGCCAGCCCCAGGTCGGCGCTGGCCAGGGCGGCCGCGTCGTTTACGCCGTCACCGACCATCGCCACCGCCTGCCCGGCAGCCTGAAGCTCGCGCACCAACTTGACCTTGTCCTCTGGTCCAGCCTCGGCAACGACGTCTGCCTGGCCGATGCCTAGCTGGCCCGCGATCGCCGCGGCGGTGCTCGCATTGTCTCCGGTCAGCAGCACGACGCGGAGACCAAGCGCGCGCAGGCTGGCGACGGCCTCGTTGCTTTGCGGCTTGAGCTGGTCGCTGACCGAGATCAGCCCGCTCACCGAGCCGTCCACGCTCACCAGCACGGTGCTGTACCCAGACCGCTCCGCCTCTTCTGTGGCCTGAGCGATGACCGCGGGTACCGGCGCCTGACGTTCGCGGAACATCCGCTGACTGCCGGCCACCACATCTTTGCCGCCGACCGATCCGCGCACCCCCGATCCCGGCAGGCTGGTGAAGCCGCGCACCGCGGGCAGTTCGCCGAGCCGCGCCGAGGCCGCGCGGGCGATGGCCTGGCCAATGGGATGCTCAGAGCCGTCCTCAACCGCGCCGGCCAGCGACAGCACCTCATCCTCGGTGGTGCCCGTGGCAGCGGTGACGGCGAGGACCGACATGACGCCGGTGGTCAGGGTGCCTGTCTTGTCGAGCACGACTACGCCGATCCGGTGGGCGGACTCGAGCGCGGGGGCGCCCCGCACCAGGATCCCCAGCTCGGCACCGCGGCCAACGCCGGCGAGCAGCGCGGTGCTCGTCGCCAGGCCCATCGCACACGGGCAGGCCACGACGAGGACGGCGAAGGCGGCGCTCCACGCCGACTGCCCTGGCAGCCCGGCACCGATCCAGAAGCCGAGCGTGGTCGCGGCGAGCACGATCACGCAGGGCACGAAGACGCCGGCGACGCGGTCGGCGAGCCGCTGCGCGCCAGACTTCGTCGCCTGCGCCTGCGTCACGAGCGCGACGATCTGGCTCAGCCTGGTATCGCTGCCGACCCGCGTCGCCCTGACCACGAGGCGGCCGCTGAGGTTCAGCGTTCCGCCGGTGACCTCATCGCCTGCCCCGACCTCAGACGGCCTCGATTCCCCGGTCAGCAGCGACGCGTCGATGGCCGAACTGCCGCCGGTCACCACGCCGTCGGTCGCGATCTTCTCGCCAGGACGGACCACGAACTCATCGCCTGCGACCAGTTCGCCGGTGCTGACGCGCCGCTCGGTCCCGTCGCGGAGCACGGAGACGGTCCTGGCGGCGAGGCCGGCTAGCGCGGTCAGGGCGGAGCCTGACCTGGCCTTGGCTCGCGCCTCAAGATACCGGCCGGTCAGCACGGACACCGTCACGCCGACGGTGACGTCCAGGTAGATCGTGCTCGCGCTGACGGGGCCGAAGGTCAGCGCGAACGGCATGCGCATCCCGAGCATGCCAGCGCCGCCAAACAGCATCGCCTTGACCGACCAGAGCAGCGAGGCCGCGATCCCGAGGCTGACCAGCGTGTCCATGGTCGCCGTCGCGTGCGCCAGGCCCCGCCACGCGGCGGCGTGCAGCGGCCAGGCGCCCCACAGCGCGACCGGCAAGGTCAGCACCAGGCTGATCCACTGCCAGCCGGTGAACTGCAGCGAGGGCACCATCGACAGCACGATCACGACCACGGCGAGCGGCGCGCAGATCGTCAGCCTGGTCAGCAGGTTCCTGCTGGCCGCCGCCTGCTCGCCGGCCGGATCCGCGACCGACTCGAAAGGGCGGGCCGTATAGCCAGCCGCCTCCACCGCGCTCACCAGCTCGCTGACGTCGCGACCGCCGGTGCTGGTGACATAAGCCCGCTCCGTGGCGTAATTCACCGTCGCGGCGACGCCGTCGAGCAGGTTGAGCCGCCGCTCGATCCGCGCCGCGCACGAGGCGCACGTCATACCGCCGACGAGGAGCTCGACCGGACCATCCGCTGTGTGCGTGCTGGTCAAGGCTGGCCGCCGCCCATGTGCATCGAGCCGGAACCACCGCCTGGAGCCGAGCCGCCAGGCACCGTATAGGTCGAGCTCACCGGCCCGAGCGCGGAGCCCACGGCGCGCGCTCCGAGGAAGACTGCCGCCACAAGGAAGACGAAGGCGAGAATCTTGGTCTCAGGTCTCACGTCGCCCTCCTCTCGTCGCGCGCCAAGACTAGCACTGCCGCATCGTCCCAATTCTCCCGCCAGAGCCGCCTGGGGGCAAGATACCTCCCAGGGGTTTATCGGATACCCTCAGCCGGTTTTAAAAATACCCCAGGAAGGTATAACGGCTCATTCTCGTTTAGGGTGAAACCGCAGGTCAGAAGCATGACAAGAATATAATTGCGGCCAGCCTTGCGAGTTAACGGCACGCTATCTTACTCTGCTCCGGGGCAGAAATTAACGATCGCCGGAACAGGCAATATCCCGATGGCCTCGGGTCCGGTGAGCACGAACCAGGGAGACTCAGCTCATGAGCGAGATCGCGGTCGGCCAGGTGCGGCCGGCTTCGCGCGAGCCCATCACCGCCGCCTCGTGGGCAGCGCCAGACTGGCGGCGCTCCCTGCAACTTGGCCTGGCGGCGATCTGGCTGCTCGACGCGGTGCTTCAGTACCAGTCCTTCATGTACAGCAAGGGCTTCGCCCAGATGATCGGCGGTACCGCGGCGGGTAATCCGCACGTGATCGCCAGCCCGATCACGTGGAACGCGAACCTGGTACAGCATCACCTGGTCCTGCTCAATACCATCTTCGCCACGATCCAGCTCGCGATCGGGATCGGCATCGCCTTCCGCCCGACACTCAAGGTGGCGCTGGCAGGTTCGGTGCTCTGGTCACTTGGCGTGTGGTGGTTCGGGGAAGGGCTGGGCGGCATTCTCAACGGCGGTGCCAGCCCGCTGAACGGGGCGCCGGGAGCGGTACTGATCTACGCCCTGATCGCCGTGCTCCTCTGGCCAGCCGATCGCGATCCTTCGGCTCCTTTTATCGCCGGACGTGCGGCCGGCACTAACGTGGCCCGCGCCGTCTGGGCGGTGTTCTGGGCCGCGCAGATCTACTTCACGCTCCAGTCGTCGAACCTGACGGCTACGGGACTGCGCGACATGATCGGCGGCATGGCGTCAGGCGAGCCGAGTTGGCTCGCCGCGATCCAGAACCACGTGGCGTCCGCGATCGGCAGCAATGGCATCGCCGTGTCTGTCGCTCTCGCGGTCGTCCTCGCCGTGATCGCGGCCGGAGTGTTCCTGCCAGCGCGGGTGCTCAAGATCGTGATCATCGGGACCGTCGTGCTCGCCGCGCTCATCTGGGTCATCGCGCAGGCCTTCGGCGGCATCCTCACCGGCGGCGGCACCGACCCGAACTCCGGGCCGCTGCTGGCGCTCTTCGCCCTTCTTTACTGGCCGCTGGCCGCGAACCGCCCGGCCGCCGCGACGACTGGAGAGTAACGTGACCGGACAAACCTGGCTGGCTGACCTCCTCGCCGGCGTCATGCTCCTGACCGCGGCGTACTGCCTGTCCCGCCTGGCGATCGCCCGCTTCGGCAAGCGGCCCGCCGAGCACGATGTCGATGCTGTTCACACGGTCATGGGTGTCTCGATGGCCGGAATGCTGACTGCCGGCCTGCGATTCCTGCCGAACGGCGTATGGGCCGTGCTGTTCGGGATCGCGGGCGTGTGGTTCGCGTGGAAGGTCTGGCGTGATCAGGTCGCCGCCAGGTCTGATGCCACGCCGCAGGCGGCTCGCGCCCACCGTGGTCACGATGTGCCGATCCTGCTGATGTGCGGCGCGATGGTGTACATGCTGCTCGCCGGAACCTCGATGGGGTCGGGAGGATCAGGCGGCTCGGGCGGCGGGATGGCAATGGGCGGGTCAGGCGGCGGTTCGCACTTCACGATCCTCGGCTTCGCGCTGGCGCTGGCGCTATTCGGCTACGCGATCTGGGCCACCGATCACTTCCTTGCGCTCGCCAGGGTTAGCGCTCTTCGGGTTGGCATGCTCGCGCCTGCCGTGGCGCTGGCCGGGGTCGGCGGCGGAACGACCTCGGCCACGCTCGACGCGGACATTACTCAGTCAGGCGCTGCCCAGTCAGGCGCTGCCCAGTCAGGCGGCTCGGCCTCGGCCGTGGCGTCGGCCGCGCCGTTGTCTCCTCGCCTCGCCGCGGGCTGCTCGATCGTCATGGCCGTGGTCATGGCCTACATGCTCGTGCTGATGCTCTAGCCGGGGCTCCGGGGTTCCGGGGTTCCGGGTTCAGCGGGCCAGGTCGTAGCCGGCTTCGGCGACCGCGGACTTCAGCGCTACCATGTCAAGTTCCTGATCGGCGGTAATCGTGACCTCGCCGGTGCTGAGCACGACGTCGACCTCGCGCACGCCAGGCAGCGCCGAGATCTCGCTCTTGACCGCGTTGACGCAGTGCTCGCAGGTCATGCCGCTGACCGTGATAACAGTG
>DATJLT010000066.1:0-5654 GCA_035509195.1 Streptosporangiaceae bacterium
TCCCGGTCTAGCCGAGATGGCCGATGCAGGTACCTCCGTCGTGGTCGCTGCTCGTGCCGTCCGGGCACATGGTGGCCGACCAGACGACGTTCTTCAGGTTCGCACCGCGGGCATTGGCACCGGTCATAGTGGCGTTGGATAGGTTCGCGCTTTCCAGGTTCGAACCTGACAGGTTGGCGATGCTCAGGTTGGAGGCTTGCAGCTGAGCAGAGGACAGGTTGGCGCCTGAGAGCTGTGCTGCGTGGAAATTGGCGTCACTGAGCTGATCACCCTGAAGATCATCACCCTTGAGGTTGCTGCCTGAGAAGTCCGCTCCGGTAGCCGTGACGCCCTGGAGGTTGTCGCCTTGGAGCATTGCGCCTGACACGTCGGCACCGGAGAGCGTGCTACCGGACAGGTTGTCGCCCCTCAGGTTGGCGCCCTGAAGCGTCGCATTGGACAGGTTGTCGTCCTGCATCTTCGCGCCCTTAAGGTACGCGCCTTTAAGGTTCGCGCCCTGCAGGTTCGCGCCTGACAGGTTCGCGCCCTTAAGGTTCGCGCCTGACAGGTTCGCGCCTGACAGGTTGGCGCCTGACAGGTTCACGCCCGGCAGCCTCGCGCCGGACAGATCCAGTCCGGCCAGGTTGCAGCCCGGGCAGTTGGACCGAACCGAGATGGGCGATGAGTTGCCCGTGATCGGCGCTGTCCGGTTGACGTCGGCGAAGTTCGCCAGCGTGCCGTACTCCAGTTGGCTTTGCTCGGTGATAGCCGTGCCTGGGGGTATCACGTCGGTCAGGCCCTGGACCTCCACCTGGTATTTGCCTGCGCCAATGCCGGAGGGAATGGTCACCCTCGCGGCGAACGTTCCGTCGGCCGCCGCTGTCACGGTCTTGAGCAGCACGCCAGCAGGATTCGCTGACGAGACCAAGTCGAGGTCGGCGGTTGGTGTCGTCAGCCCGGAGCCACTTATGTGAATGATCGAGCCTGGCAGGAGGCTTGACCTGCTGACGGCGACGGGAGCGGTGTTGTCCGCGTTGCGCAGGAACGGGAAGTCCCAGTAGTTGTAGGCGAAGTTATCGTTCCTGGTGGCGACCAGCACACCGTTTCCCTGATCGGCCAGCGCCCAGTCGCTCGTCTGGATGTCAGTGATCGTCCCGTTGTCGTTCAGTTCCCATTGCTGGTCCGCATTCAGGTTGCAGCGCTGCAACGTGATGAGCCGCACGGAGCTGGTACTGCCCGGGTTATTGCCCCCCAGCCCGTTGCCCATGTCAAGGCAGAGGTTGTTGAAGATCAGGAACGCGCCTGAGAACGACACGTTCTGGTCGGCTTGCGAGCTGTCGCAGGGCTCCATCGTGACCTGCGTGCCAACCGTGACGCTGTTACCCGGATCGGTAATGCACAGGCCGGTACCGTCCGGAGTTCCCGTGGCGCCCGCCGGCCCTGGCACGTTCTGATACTGACCGACGTCCAGCGAGGAGTCCAGCGGCGTGCTGCTGCCGTCGGGCTGGGTGTTGCACTTGCCGGTCGTGGGATCAAAGATCGGGGTCGTGTCCACAGGCTCATTTGGCCCCGGGTTGAGGACGATCGGGTCCATGTAGGGGCTGCCATCGGGATTGGCGAGCGTCAGGGCATCCTCGCACAGGATCACGTCCGGCCAGTCGGCGTCCTGTCCGCCCACCCAAAGGTCGAAATGAATAAATCCTGGTCCGCCATCAGGCCCGGGACCGATCGTGCCGTCAGGGTTGTTCGGCGCCGCGCCTCGCATGTCCTGGCCGCACTCCGTGCAGGAGTCTTCCCCGATGAAATACTTCTGGAACCGGGGAATGTAAATCTCCGTCCCGTACCAGAGCTCGGTATTTGAGGTAGCGAAAGTAATGGGATCAGCATACGTTCCTGTCCCGCCTGCCTCGGTATGGATACCCTGGCCGACCGTATTGTTCGGGAACGTGATGTCACTGCCCTTGTGCCCGGCGGCGATGCCGGCGCTCGGCGGGGTGTTGTCCGGATAGCCGTACATCGTCAGCCACGCCGAGGTGTCATAGGCGGGCGTGGTACCGAACCACGTCGTGTAGGGCTGCCCTGAGACGGGAGCCACCGTCACGGCGGGGTTGAGTCCCACCACGGTGGACACGGTCACGACGCTGGCACTGCCAGGCGTGTCACCGTCAGCCGTGTTGGTCGCGGTGACCGTCACCTGGATCTCGAGCCCGACATTGCTGACCACGGGAACGTAGTCCTTGGCGGTTCCCTGGGAGCCCGTAACCTTCGTCGTGACGTTAGTACTTGTGTTAACCGTGGCCCATTGGTAGGTAAAGGTGGTGCCGGACATGTCATTCCAGGTGCCCGGATTGGCGAGCAAGAGGGTACCCACTTGCGGTGTTGTCTGCGGGTCGCCGCTGGCGTCTAGCTTCGGCGTCAAGTCCGGGTTAACTACCGTGATAGACGGACCAGATCCCGGTACCGGTGCCAGAACGACCGGGCCGGTGGATGGGCTCTGGTTAAACCCCGTTATTCCGAGAAGAGACAACGCTGATACTGCCGCTAGAATCACTGGTCTTGCGAAGGTCGTACGCTTTGGCACTAGACCCCCCCTGAACTCGCTATGCGGTTTTTTTTCCTCAGATCGATGAGCAGCGACACGCGATGCCGCCGCCGCGGGCGGTTCGCAGGGTCGAAGCCAGGTCCCTGGGCCGGCGGGCGACGACGATGCCCCCCGCAGGCCCTCCGTCGGTGTTTGTTAGGAAGTGATACTAACAATCACTGCCCGGAACGTAAAGACTCGCCGTGTATTGACGGGTATGGCGCGAAACTGGAGACCGTGATGCTCCCTCATCGCCACCAGTGCCTGCGTCGCACGGTGGCCAGCCGGCTGGCGGGCGCGGAGAGCGCAGACGCATGCAAGGACAGTTCGTTCAGGTGATCTTCAACCCAGAGCGCCTCGACGTGGTAGTGGGCAGGGCCGTCGGCGCATGAGGCGAACTTGAGGTCGGGGTCTTCCAGCACAGGCGCGGTGACCTGCGGAGGCGTGGGCGTAATCGGCTTGCCCACCTCCTCGGCGACCTGGTCGTAGAACTTCGCCATCTGATCCGCCTCGCGCATGATCGCATCGCTCGCGTCCTTGCCAAGCGGGTGCGTGCTTCGATCGGCGTCAGCCGGCCGGAGACCAGGCAGGCTGCCGAGCGAGTAGGCGGTCAGCCGCACTCGCAGCGCGGAGTTAGCCAGTATCCACAGGTCATGCTTGTCCAGCCGCTTGGACCCCTGCTCGGTCAGGTACGCCCCCACCGCGTCGTCAAGCCTTACCCCGGTCTGCACCGCCGATTCCAGCCGCGCCGGCGAATGCCGCCTCACACCGAGCGCCCAGCCCGCCGACTCCTTGAGATGATCGGCGGCCGCCCGCAACGCGTCGCCGAGATCATCGCCAAGCAGGGCCGACGCGCCTCGCGGCCAGAACAGCGCACCAACCACGACGCTGACCGCGCACCCGAGCGCCACGTCCTCGACGCGCACCAGCCCGGTCTGCCAGCCGGCCGGAACGAGCAGGTTGAACAGCACGACGACGGTGACGGTGAAAGCCGCCTGGCCAACCGCGAACGGGGCAGTGCCCGGCGTATACGCCGCGACCAGCACCGCGATTGGCAGCGCGACCCACAGAGCTACGGGACTGGTGCCGATGCCGACCAGCAGCGCCGCGCCGATCGCGAAGCCGACGACGGTTCCTGCCAGTGCCCTGACGGCAGTAGAGCCAGTGGCGCCCGCACTGCTGCGCAGGACTGACAGCGTTCCGAGGATCACCCAGAACGCATGCTGGACGTTGGTGACCTTGGCGACGGCGACCGCCACGGCGATGGCGATAGCGCCGCGTGCGCTGTTGCGGAACCAGACCGACCGGACGCTGGCGCTGGTCACGAGCGTGCGACTCGCGCGGCGCGGTGCTCGGCCCACAGGCGGCGGGTCCGCGTCTTCCGGTAGCGCGTCTCCCTTTGCCGGGACGTTCGGCTGGGCGACCAGCCAGCGAACGCGCATCGCCCTGGCCGAGTCGGGGTCGAGCCGGCCCTGAGCGATCAGGGCATCGGCGGCTGCGGCTGACGCCGCTACGCCTGTGGCCTGCGCGTGGAAAGCGTGGTCGGCCATCCGGCGGACGATCGCTGGGTCGCCTTGCAGGTTCCGCAGGTGGGCGGCGCTTGCCACCCTGGCCTGCCAGATCCGCTCAAGGTCCGGCGTTGCCTCATCACGGCCTTCGAGCATTGCCGCTACGGCATTCAGAGCCGTCGCGGACTCGGCCAGCAGCCGACGGTCCTCGCCGGCGGCAGCGCCGAGGTCCAGGTGGCCGTCCAGTGCCTCACTGATCAGCGTGGCGCACCAGTTAAGCAGGGCGACCAGACTGGCTAGCGCTTGATCGATAACCGCCAGCCCGACAGGCCGGTACGGCGTGCTGTTGAAGAACGTCATCAGGTCGTGCGTGGCGCGCTTGGTGGTGTCCAGGTCCTTGGTCGTGGCCGTGTCGGCGACGGCGGCCCGCAGGTGCTGGGCCAGGGCGCTGGCCAGCGCCGCTGCCTTGCGGCGCAGATGGTCGCCAGCCGGCATGGGAGACAAGACCAGCACGGCGAGCGTACTGACCGCGTTGCCCAGCCACCAGCCCGCCAGCCGGTCGGGGATTGTCGACGCCGTACCCGTTGACGCCACCGGCAGGACATAGGCGAGCAGCGTGGCGGTGACGCCGGCGGCTGCGTTGGGTCCGAGTACTCCGGCGAAATAGATGCCGAATGCCATCGGCACAGATACCAGGGCAGCCAGCCAAACTGAGCCGCTGACCAGCGTGCCGATGATCAGCGCGACGCTGCCTCCCACAGCCACGCCCAGGTGCGCGATCGCCTTGTCCTGCCGGGACCCGCCGAAGGTGGTCAGGACGAGAGAGCCGAAGCTGCCAAAGACGGCGAAAAGGGCCATCTGCTCGTTGTGCAGGATCACGAACGTGAGCGCGAGCATGGAAGGCACCACGACCGTCGCGCGCACGGCCCGCAGGGCCGCGGGCAGCGACCACTTCGGAGCCCAGGACCGCATCAGCCCGCCGAGCCTGATCTTGGCCACGCTGGTTGACCCCGCTCTTGCGGGCATCCACTTCGTAACTGACGAAGGCGCCGGCCCGCCGCACGCCGCCCACGCTCCCGTCGTTCCCGCCCTGGGCAGATTGGCTATCGCCCGATGAGGGTGAGGCGCCTTGTCGCTAAAACCGTAAGCCTCAGGTATGGCGGGTGGGGAAAGGCGGTCGAGGTCCCTGGTGTTGTGGTGCTTGAGCACTAGCCTGGATGGGCAGGTTTGATGCCTTCGATCCGGATCTGCCCGCGATCTGTAGCCCAGCCCCCCGCTTGCCGGGTCTCGCCCGCCTCGCGGCGCTGTGCGACCTGAACCGTCCCGCTGCCGAAGCCAATGGCCGCCAGATCCAGCCCTCGGCGTGCGCCAGGCTGAGCCTCGCGACCCGCGCCCGCGAAGCCGCAGCGACCATCCACTGCCAGGAATTGCTCACACCCTGCTAGCACAGATCGCCGATTCTGGTACGCGCGTCGGCCGACGACATCGTTGGTTACTTGATGCTGTTCGGGCTGGTTCCGCTACGACAACGCTGGAACTTTGATGCTGCGGGGACAGCATTGAAGTTCCACGGATGCGGTAAGTTC
>DATJLT010000067.1:0-16548 GCA_035509195.1 Streptosporangiaceae bacterium
ACGAGGGCCGGCGCCCGGCGATCTGACCGTGCCCCTCTGTCGCAGCCGGGCACGGCCAGATCGCGAGTCCCCCCAGAGCAGACTCCTAGCTGACCGCCAGCACGCGTACCTTGTCAGGGACGACGGCCACGGCCGAGCGCGGCACGATCGCGACCGTGCCCTGGTGAGCGATGGCGGCCATCGCCACTTCCTGCCTGCGCACCGCGACGACGGTGGCACCGCAGAGAAGCGCGCTGTCGAGCAGCGTGGTGTATTCCAGGCCGTCACCGGCGGGCGGCATGGCCAGCACCAGATCGTGGCCGGTGATAGCGGCGGCAGCGGCTGACCGCTCGAGAGCCTCGATGTACTCCCGGTGCGTGACCGGCACCGGCCTGAGCCGGTCGTCCTGGCCGCGCGAGAACGGCAGGAGCGCGATGTCCTCCGGCCGGCCCCTGGACGGTCGGATCATGTCGAGCCCGAGCAAGTCGCTGAACCTGGTCGTCCCGGCCGCGTCGGCGAACGAGAAGACCTGCCTGACCCAGGACCGGTCGGCCGCCGCGAGGGCGACCTCGGCCAGCGGCGGCGACGTCAGGACCATCCGGGCTCCGCTTTCCGCGAGCTGCCCGGCCGTCTCGACCGCGCAGAGCGCGGCGTTCACCGGCGAAGGCACGCCGCCGGCCGCGCGGATCGCGTGCACGGCGATGGCGAAGCTCACGGCGTCGGGCACCATCACGCCCACTACGTCCCTGGGCCGCAGCCCGCGCCAGGTCAGCCCGGCAGCGGCCGCCTGTACCGTCGAGGCGAAGCTCGCGTAACTGTAAGATTCGCCGCCGGGCCCACCGTCATGCCTCGCCCCCCCGACGAAAGCAATCAGGTCGGCCCGGTCGGCCGCTGCGTAGACCAGCCGCCTGGTCGCCGACACCTCGGCGGTCAGGTCATCCACCGTCAACATGCCCTTCCCCCACCCCAGCCCCGCCTTTTTCTTCGCCCTACCGCCCTTTACGCCCGCCTCGCCCGCCTCAACCTCGCCCTGTCCTCCCCAATGCCATCAAGGTATGCCGTCACCAGACGTTTACGCATCGTCAGTTCTATGCAACTCAATGTGTAGTTTTGGATGATCGGCCTATGTATGACCAGCACTCTGACTATGTAGATCAGTGCACCCCTATGTACGGGCGCTTCCCAATGCCTGGTCAGGTAGCAGGAGGGTGTCCCGAGTTGAGTACCCAGGCGGTGAGCTGCGCGCGGGACGTGAACCCGAGCTTGCGGTAAATGTTGGCGAGGTGCCTGGATGCCGTGGCCAGCGTGATTGACAGGCGTTCGGCGATTTCCCTGTTGGAATGGCCGTCCGCCACAAGCAGGGCGACCTCCCGCTCGCGCTCGGTCAGTGGTCCTGGCCAGTCCGCCCCGTCCGAAGCTTGCCGGGGAACCGCCTGCGCCTGACCAGGCTGCCGGGCTTCCTCCGAGGCCTGGCCAGGCTGGTATGCGCGGCGCAGCCAGGTGATGGCACCGCCGGCGACCTGGTCGGGACTCTGCCTGCGGCCTTCGGCGAGGGCTGTCGCCGTTTCCTGCGGACCGAGTTCTGCCGCCGCCCTGTCGATGAGGTCCCTGAGCCTGTCCGCGGACGGGCTCCGCACGCCGATGGTCTCGAATAGCTGCCGCGCTGCGCCAGCCAGGCGCACGGCCGGCGTGAGTTCCCCCGCAGCGGCCATGAGCGTGGCCAGCGCGGCCAGGCCACGCGCGATCGGCGGGCGCTGGCCAGTCATCAGGCTCAGCTCCATGACTTCGGTCAGGCTCTCGCTGGCCGACGGGAGGTCGTTGTCCCGCAGCGCGATCAGGCCGATGCTGGTCAGGCATCTGGCCATCTCGACGCGGGCGCTGACGGCGCTGTAAAGCGCGAGCGCTTCCGCGAAGTATTCTTTCGCGCTAGCCAGGTCACCGGTGTTCCTGGCCAGCCGGCCGAGGCCGTAGCGAACGTTGGCGACCGCCCAGCCACGGCTCTCGCTGAGGGTCTCGAGCGCTTGCTTGTAGGCCCGCTCGGCGGCAGCCGGATCACCGTGCCTGACGAGCACGGCTGCTCGCACCGCGTAGGCGACGCCGCCTTCCCATGAGTTCCCTGCCTGCCTCGCGGCCTCGACCGCGGCATCGGCACGCACGAGCGCCTCATCAGGACGCCCCGCGGTGAGCGATGCCAGGGCCAGCATGCGCTGCGCGCCAGCCAGGTTGCCTGAAGGCCCCTTCATCGCAAGCTCGCGCGCCTCGGTCGCATAGCTGGCGACGGCCTGATAGTCCTGCAGTTCGAACGCCACCTCGGCCCTGACCACGAGCGAATGCGAGCGCACTCCAGGTGATACCGGCGAGGTACTGCTGAGGAACTTGTCCAGCCAGACCGAGCCGCGCAGGTCGCCGGTGACGAGCCAGGCGATCCGCATCGCGTTGCACAGCCGCAGGCCAGGCTCGGCTTCATCGCACTCGGCGCAGTACTCGAGTGCGAGCCGGAAGTTCGTGATGTCCACCATGGCGCGCCGGTAGGTGCGTACCCGCTCCAGCCAGGGCACGTCTTCGCGCAGGACCGCACTGCCGACCATCGTTTCCGCGAGCGCCAGCATGCAGTCCCTGTGTGCCTCGCGCGTCTTGCTCACTTCATCAGCGTCCGCGTGCTCGGCGGCGAAATGCCTGACCGTATCGAGCAGCCGGTATCTGGCATCGCCGTCCAGTTCGTAGTCGACGGTGACCAGCGACTTGTCGATCAGCGCGGTCAGCAGGTCAAGCACCTCCGGCTGGGGGATCTGCTGGTCGCCGCACACCTGCTCGGCCATTTCCAGGCTCCAGCCGTGGAACACGCAAAGCCTGCTGAGCAGCAGCCGTTCTGGCTTGGACAGCAGGTCGTAGCTCCATTCCACGGTCGCGCGCAAGGTCTGCTGCCTGCGGGGTGCCGTACGGTCGCCCGCCCCGAGCAGCTCGAACCTGCTCACCAGCCGCTGCCTGATCTGCTCGACGGACAGTGTCCTCAGCCGGGCGGCAGCCAGCTCAATGGCGAGCGGCACCCCGTCGAGCGTCTGGCAGATTTCCGCCACCGCCGCGTAGTTGCCAGGCGTCAGCTCGAAACCAGGCCGCACCGAAGCCGCTCTCGACGCGAACAGCCTTGCCGCGTCGCTGGCCGCCACGTCAGCCAAAACGGGCCCGCTTTCCTGTACCGCGCCAGCCTCCTCTGGAAGCCCGAGCGGCGGCACCCGCCAGATCACCTCACCGCGTGCCCTGAGCGGTTCTGTGCTCGTCGCGATCACCTGGAGACCGGGGCAATGACCAAGCAGCCACTCGGTCAGCGACGCCGATTCTCCGACGAGGTGCTCGCAAGTGTCGAGGATCAGCAGCATCCTCCTTGGCCGCAGCGCCTCGGCGAGAGTATCGGCCAGCGGCCGGTCAGGCTCTGCGTGCACTCCGAGCGAGGCGCAGATCAAAGGCGCAAGCTGCTCGGGGGACTCGGCTCCGGCCAGGTCAGCGATCCAGGCGCCATCCGGGTATCGGCCGGTCAGCGCGGTGCCCAGCCGGATCGCGAGCCTGGTCTTCCCGATGCCGCCAGGTCCGCAGAGCGTCAGCATCCTGGCGCGATCGAGAATCCCGCCAAGATCAACGAGATCGCGCACCCGGCCGATAAAAGGATTGGATTCAGCCGGGAGATTGCCTACTGTCATAGTGAGCTGCAAGGTTCGGTATCACGCTCGTCTGTATCACGCTTCCTGATGACCAAATTCGGTCCATTATTGCACTTGCGGCGGGTGAGCACCCGTGCGCTTGCGTCAGGCTTGGCCTGAGCGCACGACCCAGGCGATGACCTGGGAGCGGGAGCTGAAGCCGAGCTTGCCGAAGATGTTCGAGACATGCCTCGCGGCCGTCGCCGAGGTGATGAAGAGCTCGGTTCCGATGTCGCGGTTCGACAAGCCGCGGGCGACGAGCATCGCTACCTCACGCTCGCGCTCGGTCAGGGTACCCGGCCAGGCGAGCTCATGCCCGGCGGAAGTGCCTGAGCTGAGCTGAGCCGCCTGGTGCGGCTCCAGATCTGCCAGCCCCTGGTACGGACTGCCGTTGACGTGCCAAAGCGCAGCCGCCGAACCGTCCCGCTCGGGAGCGGACAGCGCGAGCACCTGGTAAGGGCTGAGCACCCGGCCCTGCGCGGTAAGCGCAGCCGTCTCCTCCTGACCGAGCCGGTCCGCCGCGAGGTCGACGACCCGGTCAAGGCGCCTGAGCGCCGACACCGCCTGGCCGCCGCCGATCACGGCGAAGAGCGCGCGGGCAGCGCCTGCGATCCTGGCCGCCTGCACGAAGTCACCGTCGGCCAGGGCAAGCGCCGCCAGTGCGGCCAGCCCTCTCGCGACGCCAAGCCGCTGGCCGGTCGCGAGGCTGAGCCGCACGCTCCTGCGGAGGCTTGCCCGTGCAAGCGCCAGGTCGGGCCGCGACAATGCGACGATGCCGATAGCGCCGAGGCAGCGCCCCATTTCAGGCCGCGCGTCAATCTCGCTGTAAATGGCCAGCGCGTCACCGAAATACCTCAGCGCGCTCTCCGCGTCACCGCGTGCCCTGGCTAGTTTGCCAAGACCGTAGAGCACGTTGGCCACGCCCCAGCGATTGTTGTCAGTGAGCAATTCGAGCGCTTCCGTAAAGGCAGCCTTCGCCAGCTCGTCCTCACCTTGCCCGGCAAGCACGGCGGCACGCGCGGAAAGGGCCATGCCTTCCTCCCAGGCATCGGCCATTTGCCTGGCCGCCTGGACTGCCTCATCTGCCACGGTCAGCGCCTCGCCAGCCCGACCACTCATCAGCATGGTGAACGCACGCATGCGCAGGGCGCTAGCCGGGTTGCCTTCGCCGCAGGAGAGGCTGAGCTCCAGGCACTCCGTCGCGAACCTGGCCGCGCCCTGGTAGTCCTCTTGCTCGAAGGCCAGCTCAGCGCGCAGCGCCAGCGCCCTGGCCCGCAAGCCAGGATGAGCGGATCCGGCAAGTACCAGCATCTGGTCAACCCAGTCTGCGCCATCGGCCACGTCGCCGCTGCCCAGCCAGTAGCCAGTCAGCGCGACGCAGAGCCTGAGCCCCTGCTCGGTTTCGTTGTGCTGAACGCAGTAGGCGAGCGCCAGCCGGAAGTTGGCTCTCTCCGCGAGGATCCTGTGATACATCGCGACCCGCTCAGGCCACGGGGGCTCACCGCGCAAGAACGCGACAGAGGCAACTCCTTCCGCCATCGCGAGCAGGCAGTCCCTGTGGGCCGCGCGCAGCGCGGGAAGCTCGGCGTCCGCCGCCGCCAGCTCGGCCGCGAGGTCCCTGACCGTGTCGAGCAGCCGGTACCTCGGCTCGCCTTCTGCGTCGGCTTCGACGATGACCAGGGATTTGTCGATCAGCGCGGTCAGGAGGTCAAGGACGCCTGACGCCGCGAGGCGAGCGTCGGCGCAGACCTGCTCGGCCATGTCCAGGCTCCAGCTATGGAACACCGACAAGCGGCTGAGCAGCTTGCGTTCCCGCTCGTTCAGCAGGTCATAGCTCCACTCGACGGTCGCCCGGAGCGTCTGCTGTCTCGGAGGTGCGGTGCGGTCGCCGTGCGCGAGCAGCTGGAACTTGCTGGCCAGCCGCGTCCTGATCTGCTCAGGCGACAGGCTGCGCACCCGGGCGGCTGCGAGCTCGATCGCGAGCGGCACCCCGTCGAGCGTGCGGCAGATCTCCGCGACCGCCGCGGCGTTGCCCTGGTCAAGTGCGAAGCCTGGCCGCACGGCGGAAGCCCGTGCCAAGAACAGCCTCGCGGCCTCCGATTCGGCGATCTCTCCCGGCCGGCCTGCGGGAATTCCGTCCTGGCCGTCAGGCGCGGCCGGGATGCCGAGCGGCGGGACCCGCCAGATCACCTCACCGCGCACTCGGAGCGCTTCCCTGCTCGTGGCGATGATCCGCAGGCTGGGACAGCTCGCGAGCAACTCCTGCACGAACTCTGCGGTAGCTTGCACGAGCGTCTCGCAGGTGTCGAGCACCAGGAGCATCGTCCTCGGGCGGAGCGCTTCTGTGAGGGTCTCGAGCAGCGCGCGGTCTGGCTCCTGACGAATCTGCAGTGCCGCGCTCACGAGCTGGACAATCCGCTCGGGCGAGTCGGCCTCGGCCAGGTCAGCGATCCAGGCACCGTCGCGGAAACAGGGCGCAAGTACCCCGGCTAGCCTGAGCGCTAGCCTGGTCTTGCCGATTCCGCCCGGGCCGCACAGCGTGAGCGCCCGCACCCGGTCGAGCATCGCGGCAAGCTCGCTCAGGTCACGCTCCCTGCCGATGAAGGCGTTGGGTTCGGCGGGGAGGTTACCTACTGGATCGGGATTCAATGTCATAAGCTGTCAGCGCAACACACTACGATTTCGTGAATTGCAACTATTATGACAGTAAGTCCGCTGCTTGGTCAGCATCTTCAGGCGGCTTTACCGTGATCCATACGGGCTGGCTGTACTTGAGCCGCCCGAAGTACATCACCTTCACCAGCGCCCACCATCGCATCCCTGGTCTCGCGTCCGCAGCTATGTCGACGTTGAATGACATCGTCGCTGAGCCTGCCGGAGCGGCGGTGAACCCCATCGTCCACGGCCCGGTGGCCAGCCAGCTCCCGTGCGGGGAGACAAGCTGCGCCTCGCCCCTGAGCTCAGAAGCCGTGTGATTTGCTAGCTTCACGCAGACCTGGGCATGCCCTCCAGGGCAGACTTCCACGTTACCCGTCAATTCGGTCAGCTCCGCCTCTGCCGCCTCTGCGGCATCCGCGGCGGCCGACGCCTCGCCCGCGGCCTCCGTGCTCGCCGTTTCCCCGGCGGTGACCGTGCCGCCGACCGAAATGACGACAGCGTCTTCGAGTAGCTGGCCGGCCTCGTCGATGATCATGGCCGTGACGAAGTGCCTGGCAGCGGGGGAGCCAGGCGGCACCTGGATCACCAGGTCCCAGGCGGCGAAGCCGTTCGCGCCCAGTTGATAGTGCAGTGCGCCGCCCGCGGCCTGGCCAGCCGCGGTGAGCAGCCCGGAATCGGCGGGGCCCGCCGGGCGGACTGAGGCAAGCCGCAGGCCAGGCGGGATCCCGAGGGTCACGCTGCCGCCAGCCGGGGCAGGCCCGCACGCGACGGTGAGCCTGATCACCGTGCTCTCGCCAGGCGCGGGTTCGGCGAGGGCGGGAGTCAGGTGGACGGCGACAGGGAGATTGCCCGCCGGAGCCGGCCCTTTGCCGTGCAGCCAGTACCTGGTGAATATTGGCTGCGCGGGCTCTGGAGCTTTTCCGTCGGCAAGCACAGACGTGCCTGGCGCCTCGATACCCGGCCCGGCCTGGATGAGGTCGGCGGGGTCGACGGCGAGCGTGAGCGCAGCGCAGGCGGGAATGTCAGCCTTGACGACGCCGTCGTCGCAGCAGGCTACTGCCCGTTCGCCCTGTTCGAGTACGTCGGTCACCGATGCCGCGGCGGCACCGGTGAAGAGCCGCACGGTTGCCTCGCTGACGGGCCCGATCAGGCCGCGAAGCCGCACGGCCACGCCGTCGGCTATGTCGGGCTGCCCGGCAGGGGCGAGCGGGTTGCCGCGCGGTTTCCACGTCATCAGGTCGACGCCTGACGGCTCGACGCTGATCAGGCTCTGCGTCGCGGGGAGCGGCCCGCCGTGCGGTCCTGTGAGGACGGCCAGGAGCTTGTGGCTGTACTCCTGGCCGGTAACAGGGAACCTGGCTGTGCGCCAGTCGCCCTCACCGGCGGCGAACGCGTACTCGAAGGTGTGGCTCCAGTGCTGGAAGGCGAAGCTGCTGCCATCGGGAACGGTGCGCTTCTCGCCGTCCATCCAGACGCCGCTCGGCCAGGCGCTGCATGCCCGCATCAAGGCTATGCACGCCTGCCCAGACGGGGTCACGATGCTGCCCGGCAGGCCGCGGTTCAGCAGCGCCACGCAGTGGCCTGCCAGCGGCGGGCGTTCATGGTTAGCGAAACTCTCCAGCGGAGAGCTGACCTCGATCTGCGCGTCGGCGAGGTCCCTGGTCAGCGCGGCGAGCGCGGCGTCGGTGTCCTCGCCGGCCACGATCAGCACAGGGAGGTCGGCCGCGCCCCTGACATCGGCCGCGGCGCCGAACGCCTGCTCGAAGCTGCACCTTCCTGGCACCCAGGTACGTGCGGTCCCTGTTTCCCTGATCTGGCGGTCGAAATCGGCGGCGATCACCGGGTCTGCCGTGTCGAGCACGGCGGCGGTGAAGGCGTTATCGGCGCGCCCGCCTATCGCGATGCGCACATCTGGCAGGTTGGAGTCGAGCTCGATCGAGCCGTATCTCGGTCCCAGCGGTGCCGAGCAGGTCGCGGTGACGCCTTGCCTGGCCAGTTCGATGAGCAGTGCCCTGATCGGCTTCCGCGCGCCGCGGCCGATGAGCGTGTCCCTCGGCGCGAACGGGTCGCTCGGCGTCCCGGCAGGGACGATGACCTCGGCCACTCCGATCGCGTGCAGCCGCCGCTCGCCGCCCGCGGAAGTCAGGGCGACCCGCGCGGTCGAGCCGACGCCGAACCATTCGTGCGCTGGATTGTCGAGCGTGAACGTGTGCTCGGCGACATCGATGTCGGTCTGGCCGAGCGGGCGGCCGATCACAGAAAGCCCGGTCTGGTACACGGGCAGCCCGCCGGGAACCGCGACGTCGAACCTGACGCGCAGCAGCCGGTCCTGGCCGATCGAGCCGTCAACGTGAGTACGGAACTCGATTTGGTCGGCGCCATCCCATAGCAGGGTTTCCTGAGTGAAGTTCTGGTCGTCGATCTCGAACTCGGCGACCAGCCTGGCGCCGACCGGGCAGCGCTCGGCCCTGACCCTGGCCTTGCCGTCGGCCGACGTTCTCGCCTCACCTGTCGGGCAGAGCATCCACGGCCCCTCACCCCAGCGCGGGTGTGACGGGTACTCCTCCTGAAGCAGCAGTTCGTTGCCGGGACCGTCGAGCAGCTCAGTTCCCGACCTGAGGTCCGTGATAGACGTCAGCGCGCCGCCCCTCGCGGGATCGGCGGTGACGCGGAAGGTCTCATTGGCGATCGTGTCGCCTTCTACTGGCAGCCAGCCAGCATCAGGGGCATCTGCTGCCGGGGCGGCAAGGTACGTACGGTAGCCCACGCCTGGCACCTGCCTGGCCATGAACGTGAGCGTGACGGCGGCCAGCGAGCCGTCCGGGTGGCGGCGGACGCCTTCGGCCAGATAGGGCACGGGCGCTCCGCCCGGCTCGGTCAGCCTGGCGTGCGCGGCCTGACCCTCGCCGAATGTCAGCTCGATGCTGGCCAGCGCCGACCTTGACCAGCCGAGGGTGTTGAACACGACGATCGCCCGCGTCTGATCCGAAGCGCCAGCCGCCTCGGTATCGGCCAGGCCCGCCAGGTAGCCGGCCGCCTGGCGGCGGGCCTCGTCGCCGCGCTCGAAAGCCTCCCGCCAGCCGGCGAGCAGGTCCAGGTAGACCTGGTCGCCTTCGGTGCCGGTGATCGCGTCGTGGTGAGCGCCGAAGGCGAGCAGCCGCCAGGCCTTGTCCAGGCTGGCCAGCGGGTACTGCGCTCCGGCCAGCCAGGCCGCCGTCCCTAGCCTCTCAGCGTCGAGCAGCGCGACCTCGGCGTCACGCTGCGCTTGCTTGGTGTCGATGTAGGTGACGTCCTTGCCAGGGTAGACCGGGTTCATGTCCCTGGTCTGCGGCATGATCCAGGCGCCCGCGGCGGTTGCCTCTGCCCGCACGGCCGCGAAGTACTCCCCTGGTACCGCGGTGACGAACCTGGGCCAGACGTAACGGGAGTTCCAGTCCCTGTGGATCGCGGTCGCCCAGCGGGCGGGCACGACATGGTCGCCGCCGACCGGCAGCATCACGTTACGGGTCGCGGCAACCAGGGCGAGCTGCCGGAACTGGGTAAACGCGTCCTGTTCCGCGGTAGCCAGGTCGGCGGCATGCTGCGTGATCCAGCCGGCCGAGTAGTGGTTCGGCATGTAGCTGGTCAGCAGGCCGTTGCCGTCAGGCGACAGCCATTCGAACTCGGAGGGGAACTGCATCTTGGCGTTCCCGCCTGCCGCCTTGCTCGGGCCCCACTGATGGAAGGGCCCGCGCGCCCAGGACGACTCGGCCATCCCGGCCTCAGCCATCAGCCCTGGGTAGGAAGGGTCGAAGCCGAACGCGTCGAGCATCCACGTCGTCGTCGGATCGGCGCCGATCACGCTGCGCTGGTAGTTCAGCCCGTAGACGGCGTTGCGGATCGTGGACTCGGCGCTGGTCAGGTTCGTGTTCGGCTCGTTATAACTGCCGCCCACGATCTCGACCCTGCCCTCGCCGATCAGCGCCCTGAGCTCGGCCCTGTCCTGCGGGTACACGTCGAAGTACGGCTTGAGGTAGTCGATCTCGGCGAGCACGAACTTGTAGTCCGGGTCGGACCTTGCCTCGGCCAGGTGCAGCCTGACCAGTTCGAACACGGTCCTGACCTCGGGCAGTGACCCGTCGTCCGCTGGCAGCAGCGGCCAGGTCTGCGTGAACCTGCCCTGCGTGTTCCACCAGACGGGGTCATAGTGGAAGTGCGAGACCATCCACATGGTCCATCCTGGCTCGGCCACCGTGATCTGCCCTGGCGCCTCCCAGCGCCCTGAGGCGCTGTCCGCGACGACCGTGACCAGCCGCATGCTGCCTGGCGCCGCCATGGAAGCGATGTCGACGGGGACTTCGGCGATGCGCTGCTCGCCGTGGACAAGCCCGCCGACCCCCGCGGGTTCCGGGGTGGTGACCCCGGCGCCGCGGACACTGACCGTGACCACGGCCGCCGGGTCGCGGATCATGCCAGGGCCGTCGTTGACGAGGGTCACCCTGACGATCTGCAGCGGGTGCTGCCGCGTGCCGCAGAACAGCTCAGTAGAAGCTACCTCGGTGATCCGCATGCCTCATCGTGGCACGCCGGCGCCGCGATGATCTACCCGCGGCCGGCGGGCGCACCACAACCAGAATGTTTCGATAGAGTCTCAGGTTGGCCCAGGCGTCGACACGAGCCAGCACTATGGCGCCGGAGCGACCAGGGCTCGATACTATGTCGCCCTATGGCGGTGTTGTTCAGGAGGATCATCCCGATTCTGTTCGTCAGCGATCTGCGAGCTGAGCGGGATTTCTACCTCCGGCTGGGGTTCAGGGTCACCTACGAGGGTCCTGAGTACCCGTATTTCCTCGCGCTCGGGCACGGGCCAGTCGAGTTCGGGATCGAGTGGCACGAAGGTTTCTCTCCGTCCGGACCTGACCGGGTGCTGACCTGGCAGTTTGGCGTGAGCAACCTGGATGAGGCGAAGAAGCTGTTCGACAATGCCGGGGTGCCTTACCGTGAGGAACTGATGACCCCGAGCCAGGACTGGCAGTACCGGGTCCTGCACGCCAGGACGCCCAACGGGTACCACCTCCTGCTTGAGGAGGGCAGCTCCTAGCAACGGTGCCCTGGCGGTCATCTTGGTCACGACGGCGACGCACGCCAGGGAGCAGGGGGTCATGGGTACCAGCACCGAGCCTGTTTACCTGCGCGTACTCGAGGACTTGCGTTCCCGGATCCGCTCGGGCTCGCTTGAACCAGGCGCCCGCGTGCCGTCAAGGAACGCGATCATCACGAACTACGGCGTAGGAGAGACGGCTGCTAAGCACGCACTCGCCGTGCTGATGGCTGAAGGCCTCATCGAGGCAAGACCGGGCTCGGGCTGCTACGTGCGCAAGGCCCCGTCCGCCGGATTCCTCGAACACGACAGGCCGCAGTTCCCCGGCTCGCCGTTCGGGCTCGCAGAGGCGGCACCAGTCCCTGGCAGCGAGCAAGGACCCGCCGTCGCCAGGCGGCTCGCCTGGGAACACCAGACCGAGCAGGTGCCCGCCCCGCCCGCCGTCAGGAAGCGGCTTCACCTGGCCGCCGACTCGGTGGTCACCATGACCAGGTACCTGCTGAGCGCCGACGGCGAGCCCGTTCAGCTCGCGACCAGCTGTGAGCCGGCCGCCCTGACCGCGGGCACGCCGGTCGCGGTGCCCGAGGAGGGCCAGCTGGCCGGGCGAGGGGTGATCGAGCGCATGCGCTCGATCGGCGTCGAGGTCAGCGACATCAGCGAGGAAGTGTCACTGCGGGCCTGCGCCAGGACCGACGCCGAGGCACTCGGGATCTCATCGGGCGCCTCCGTGCTGGTCATCGACCGCGTGCACCGCGCCGGCGGCCGGCCGGTCGAGTACACAGAGATCGTCGTCCCCGCCGACCGCTACCGTCTGAGGTACCGCTTCGAGGTCCCCGGCTAGCCCGGCCCGGCCCGGCCGCAGGCCAGCGGCCACCCACGGCACCACCAAAACGATCACCGGAACCAGCAGGGGAGCCCTCAATCCGGGGTTTGCGGGTGTGTGCTGCCCTCAATCCGGGGTTTGCGGGTGTGTGCTGCCCCGCTCCGGCCCGGCCCGCCCCGCCGGGCCGGGCGGCTTACAGTGGCGTTATGCCGGGCAACGTCGGATCTTCGCCAGTTCGGGTCGCTGCTTGCCAGCTTGAGCTTCGGATCGGCGCACTCGATGCGAACCGTGCGGCGGCCGAAGCCGCCATCGTTGAGGCGGCCGGGCTGGGCGCCCGGATCGTCGTGCTGCCCGAGCTGACCCCGTCCGGGTACGTGTTCGCCGATGCGGCCGAGGCGCGCTCGCTCGCCGAGGCAGCCGACGGGCCGACCGCACGCCAGTGGGCGGCGCTGGCTGCCGCGCACGACATCGTGATCATCGGCGGATTCGCTGAGCTAGCCGGAGACGGAACGCTCTTCAACAGCGCGCTGCTCGCGGACAAGTCAGGAGTACGCGAGGTCTACCGCAAGGCCCACCTCTGGGACGCCGAAGCCGACTCCTTCACGGCCGGCGACAAGCCACCGCCCGTTATCAATACGGAACGGGGTCGTATCGCAATGATGATCTGCTACGACGTCGAGTTTCCCGAATGGGTCAGGCTTCCCGCACTTGCGGGAGCCGAACTGCTGGCGGTGCCCACGAACTGGCCAGCCGAGCCGACGCCTGCGGGGGAGCGGCCCCTGGTTACCGTCAACATCCAGGCGGCGGCTTTCGCGAACCGGATGTTCATCGCGGCCGCCTGCCGGTGCGGCACCGAGCGGGGAGTGCCGTGGGTCGGCGGCAGCATCATCGCCGCACCGACGGGATACCCGCTCGCCGGACCGGCCAGTTTCGCCGGCGCCGACGGCGGCGCCGACGGCGAGACCCTCATCGCGGACTGCGACCTTCGCCGGGCCAGGGACAAGGCGACCAGCCCGAGGAACGACGCGCACGCCGACCGCCGTCCGGAACTCTACGCCGGCATCGGACAGCGGCCTAGCTGAGTACCAGCAACAGCAGAGCCCAGCGATGGCTGGGCCGGGAGCATCGGGTTAGCCGAGTTTGCGTGCCATGGTGAGGCCGTCGCCGATCGGGAGCAGGACCAGCTCGACCCTGGCGTCGGCTGCGGCGTGGCTGTTGAAGCGCCTGATGCCCTCGACGCTGGCTCCGTGCTGCGCCTCGTCGACGACGCGGCCGTGGGACAGGGTGTTGTCGGCAAGTATCACGCCTCCTGGCCTGATCAGCGGCACGATCAGGTCCCAGTAGGCCACGTAGGCCGGCTTGTCCGCGTCGATGAAGGCGAAGTCGAAACTGGTGTCTTCTGGCAGTGCGGCCAGCGTCCCCGTAGCCGGGCCGAGACGCAACTCGATCCGGTCGGCGAGGCCGGCCCGCTGCCAGTATGCTCGGGCGACCGAGGTGTATTCCTCGCTCACGTCGCAGCAGAGCAGCTTGCCTGAAGGGCCGAGGCCGCGCGCGACGCAGATCGAGGAGTACCCGGTGAAGGTCCCGACCTCGACGGCGCGCCTCGCTCCGGTGAGCTCGGCCAGCAAGCGCATGAAAGTGCCCTGCTCAGGCCCGATCTGCATGCCCGCGTCCGCGCCGAACCGCCGCTGCGTCTCTTCGGCGAGGTCGCGCAGCACCTCGTCGGGCTTCGTGCTGTGCGCCACAACGTACTCGTGCAGCGCCTCGGTTAGATGCTCGCTTCTCCTGGTCACGATCCAGATCCTATTAAGCCGCCCGCACCATCCAGCCGGCGAGCGGGTCTAGTCTTCCTTGCATGGCCCCGCAGCACCCGAGCCCGCTGAGCTTCATACCGAGCCCGCCCGTCAACGGGTTCCACCTCGGCCCGTTGTTCATTCACTACTACGGGCTGATGTACGTGATCGGCATCACGCTTGCCGTGATCATCGCCCAGCGCCGGATCAAGAAGCTGGGCGGCGATCCCGCGCTGATCGGCGACATCGCCCTGTGGGCCGTCCCGGCTGGCATCATCGGCGGCCGGATCTACTTTGACATCACCACGCCCAACGACATCCCGCACGTCTGGTACGGCCCGTTCGCGGTCTGGACGGGCGGTCTGGGGATCTGGGGCGGGGTAGCGCTCGGCGGGCTTGTCGGTGCCTGGCGGGCGCGGCGAGCGGGCGCCAAGGTGTCGCTTTACGCCGAGGCGGTTGCCCCGGCCCTGCTGGTGGCCCAGGCCATCGGCCGGATCGGCAACTACTTCAACAAGGAACTGTTCGGGGCACCGTCCAAGCTGCCCTGGGCGCTGATGATTCCTTACGCCTACCGCCCGACCGGGTACAAGCAGTACGCCACCTTCGATCCCACGTTTCTTTACGAACTGATCTGGGATCTCGCCCTCGCCGCGTTCCTTGTCTGGCTGGGCAACCATCGCACGATCAAGCCTCCCGGCCTGTTCGCGCTGTACGTGACCGGCTACTCCGGGTTCCGCATCTACGAGGAGTCGGTGCGGATCGACAGTTCTGAGCACTTCCTCGGGCTGCGGACCAACTTCTATGTGGCGATCATCCTGACAGCCGCTGGCATTGTCTGGTTCGTGATCTCGCAGCGACGAGGGAAAACCGTCGAGCAGATCGTGGCCGAGTCGAAGAGCGGCACGGGCGGGGCGGCAGCGAAAGCTGAAGCCGACGATGCGCCGCCGGATGACGATGACACCGGCGCCGAGGCCGATCACGGCCCGCCGGAGGCTAGCATCAGCGAAACCGCTGATGAGGCTGTCGCCGGGGACCGGAATTAGAGTCGACACCGCCGTCGCCTCTGCGGCAGGATTGTCCGCTTGTGACGACGGGGCTTACCTCTAAGCTGGCCAGGCTGGCGCCTGACCTGGCGCCGATCAGGCACTCGCGCGATTTCCGGTTGCTGTTCGCCGGGCAGGCCGCCAGCTTCACCGGCCTGATGATCTGCTTTGTCGCCCTTCCTTACCAGGCCTACTCGATCAGCCATTCATCCCTCGTCGTAGGCCTGCTCAGCTTCGCCGAGATCGTCCCCGTGCTGCTCGCAGGCATGCTCGGCGGCGCTCTCGCCGATACGGTCGAGCGCCGCAAGCTGATAGTGCTGACTCAGGCCGCCCAGGTGCTGTGCATCGCCGGCCTGGCCGTCAACGCGCTGGCGCTGCGGCAACTCTGGCTGCTGTTCGTTCTCGCCGCGCTGTTCACCGGCTTCAACGGCATCCAGCGACCGTCGATCGAAGTCCTCGTGCCGAAGCTGATCCCGCACCAGGACCTGCCTGGCGCCTCTGCGCTGTCTTCGCTGCTCGGCACCTTCGGGGAGACCGGGGGCCCGCTGATCGGCGGCGGGCTGCTCGTCGGCGGCACCGCGCTGGCCTACTTCGCGGCCGCCGCGGTCTGCGCCGCCGGACTCGTGCCTTTCGCCCTCATGACCGCCAGCCCGCCTGAGCCAGAAGCGGGAAGGCCGAGCGTGCGTGGCATGGCAGAAGGGCTCCGCTACGCCAGGAGCAGGCCTGACCTGCTCGGCACGTACCTAATCGACATCGGCGCGATGCTGTTCGGCGCCCCGTACGCGGTGTTCCCGCAGATCGCCGCTGGCCTCGGCGGCCCTGCCGTGCTCGGGCTGATGTTCGCGGCGCCAGGGTTCGGCTCGATGCTGGTGAGCCTCACCAGTTCGTGGACCAGGCACGTCCATCACCACGGGCGCGGAATCGCACTTGCCGTCATCGCCTGGGGGATCGCGATCGCGGCATTCGGGTTCGCACCTGACCTGCCGCTGGCGCTGCTCGCGCTGGCGGCCGCGGGCGGTGCCGACACGGTCAGCGGCCTGTTCAGGATGACCATGTGGAACCAGTCGATCCCGCCGCGGGTGCGCGGGCGGATGGCGGGGATCGAGATGATCAGTTACTCCACCGGCGAGCCGATCGGCAACCTAGAGGCCGGCGCCGTCGCGACGCTGACCGGTTCCGTGCGGCTGGCGGTCGTGTCAGGAGGGCTGCTCAGCATCCTCGGCGCGGCCGCCGTCTCGCTGGCGCTTCCGGCGCTCTGGCGGTACGACGCCAGGAATGTGACGCCTACTACCGGAAGCGACCATCTTCAGGCCACAATTCCCTCATGCGCCGGGTAATCATCGTTACTTTCGCCGCGTTGTGCTGCCTGGCGGGGGGAGGAGCCGCGCTGGCGGCGGCGCTGACCGGCTCCGGGCGGGCAGCGCCGTTGCGGCTTGGGCCCGCCCCGGTGTACGACAAGGCGTTCGGCAGGCTCGAG
>DATJLT010000068.1:0-16722 GCA_035509195.1 Streptosporangiaceae bacterium
ACCCGCCGTGGGGTACCCCTAAAGTCCTCCGCCCGCCAAGGGCTCGCGGGGGTGCGGCGGGGTGCGGGGTGCGTGCGGTGGGGTGCGGGGTGGCGGCGGGGCGCGGGGTGCGGGGTGCGGCGGGGCGCGGGGTGCGGCGCCCCGCCGTCTTTTCGGGTCCGCCGGGCATCCAAGCTCGGCCGGTGCAATCGTTTGCAGTAGCGCTGACTGGCCGCTGCCTGGTGCCCTGTGACCCCCAAACCTTGGCACGACTTGGTAGCGGCCGGGCTGGCGGGGTTATGGTGCCGGGGCGAGCAGCATCGATGGCTCTGCGTTGCTGCTGGCGGGGCGGGTCCGGTGACAACGGTGCCTAGTTGATGCTGTCCGGGTGACGTCGCTGGGACATTGATGCTGTAGCCGGGGCCTGGCGTACAGCATCGCTGGACATCTGATGCTGCTGGCTGGGCGGCGCGGCCCGGCGGCGGGGCGGGCGGGTGCCCGCCGTGCACCTAGCTGGGGTTTTTAGGTCCTAGTGCCAGACCATCAGTACGAGGATCACCAGCCAGATCAGGCCGACGAGACCGCCCATCATCGCGATGCGGCTTTGCTCCACGTTCGCGAGGTGCTCGGCCTGCGGCTCGGCCTGCGCGTCGGCCTGCGCGTCGGCCTGCGCGCCAGCCTGCGGGGCGGTCGAAGCGCCGGCCGAGGCGGCAGCCGTCGGTGCCGTGTCGGGGGGCGGCGCGGGGTCGGCGTCGGGCGAAGCCGCCGCTTCGGCCGGCTCGGCGTCCCTGGTCGCGTCGGCCGGGGCGGCTGCGATCGCGGCCGCGGTCGGGGCTGCGGTCGGGGCGGGAGTGGCGGCGGCAGCCGAAGCGGCGGCCGCTTCGTCTATGGCCTTGATGGCGCGGCGTTGGTCGCGGATGATCAGCGCGAGCAGCGCAAGTGCGACGATGAACAGAGTCGCCGAGATGATGACCCAGGGCTGGCCGGCCAGCGAGTTGCCCTTGATCGTGATCATCGAGGCAAGCGCCTCGCCTGCGATCAGGACACCGAGCGAGGCTAGCGCGAAGATGAATGTGGTCCGGCTGAGATAGCGCACGACCCTGACGTCTCGCTGCCTGATATAACGCGGCGTTGAGGAGATCGCTATGGTAACCGGCCCGATCGTAAAGACCGCGAAGAGCAGATGCAGCCAGAGAACCAGATGCTGCGAGAACGTCTTGATCATGGCCGAAGTCTAGAACCCCGATCTTTACCGGAAATACCAGAACCAGGAGAATCCAATCCTGGCTCTGGCACTCCAAGACTTCGGCGCTCCCCTGGACCTGGAACCCAACTGCTGCTCCAGGGGCCGCGCTTAGGTAGCTACTGCTTGTCAGGCCTTCTTGTTCTGGATCCAGGCGAAGACGCCAAGGCCGAGGCCAACGACGATGGCGACGGCGCCGCGGATCAGGTGACCGCCCTTGTGGACGTGGCTGCCGACGTTCAGGAACGCTGGCGTGGCGCCGACCATCCAAAGGACGCCAATGATGATGGCCACGACGGCGATGATGGCCAGGACCAGAACTACCGGCTTCCTGCCACTGCCGGACGCCGCGCTTGCTGTGCTCACTGCTTTTCCTCCTCAGGGAATCTTCACTTGATCTCCGCCGGCGGGGCGGACGGCCCGGGTTAACCCGAAGGTCAAGCCTCCGCCGGAGGCGACCACGTGCCGCACCGTACTACGGACTGGACCGGGACGAGTCTTAGTTCCTGAAAGCGCCCGATTTTCATGCCGGGAAAGGCTTTCGCGTCACCGATCACGTGCCCTGCGTGACCGCAGGAAGTCGCTTACTACATACTCGCCCAGGCTGTCAGGCATTGCACGCAGCACGCGACCGCCGTTCCGTTTCGCCACCTCGTCAACGAACGAGGTGAGACGTTCGTCATCAGCCAGCATGAAAATATTCAAGGTTGCCTGGCGTCTGGTCATCTTGTCGACCTCGGCCATGGTCAGCTCGAGTGTCTCTGGCGAAGGCGGCCAGTCGAACCAGGACCGTCCGTCCCTGCGCAAATGCGCTGTCGGCTCGCCGTCGGTGATGACAAGCACGACAGGATTGTGCTCGGGCCGCCTGTCGAGGAACCGCCCGGCGAGCACCAGCGCATGGTGCAGGTTCGTGCCCTGCACCATGTCCCAGCCGAGGCCGGCCAGGTCGGTTTCCTTGAGTTCCCTCGCGTAGTTAGAGAAGCCGACGACCTGCAGCGCGTCTTGCGGGAACCTGGTCCGCACCAGCGAGTACAGGGCGAGCGCCGTCTGCTTCGCCGCACTCCACGTACCGCGCAGCGCCATTGAATACGACAGGTCAACCAGCAAGCAAACGGCGGCTGACGCCCGCCGCTCCGTCTCTGCCACTTCGAAGTCACTGACGTTGAGCTTCACCGCGGTACGTCCTGTGCCGCCTCGCAGCAGCGCGTTGCGCACTGTCGCCGCCGTATCTATTGGCTGCTCATCGCCGAAGCGCCAGGGCCGCGTCGAGCCGGTAAGCTCGCCTGCCTGCCCGACGTCGTGCTGGTCGTGGTCGCCGTGCCCGCCCTCGGAAAGCTTGGCGAACACCTTGCGGAGTGCCGTGTCGCCGAGCCGCCTGACTGCCTTGGGGGTCAGCTCAAGCTTGCCCTCGTTGTTCTGCAGGTAGCCTTGGCGCTCAAGTTCACGCTCGATGCGCTTGAGCGCCTCCATGTCGTCGACTGCCTGCCGCCCGAGCGCTCGCCTGACCGCTTCCTCGTCGACGTCGTCGAGCATCGCCCCCGGATAGTCCTGGCGCAGCGCCTCCTCGAGTTCGGCGAGGTCGGCAAGTTCAGACAGCGCGGTCGTCGCGTCGCCGAGTCCGAGTGCCTCGCTGCCGCTCATCCGTTCCCTGCCGCCCAGGCCCTCCCAGTCGGCGTCCGGCCTGCGCTCGCGAAGCGCGGCCGCGAGCCGCGCCATCTCTTGCGCCAGCCCGGCGTCCTCGAGCGTCTGCGCCATGAGACCGGCCAGTTCGTTCCGCTGCTCGTCGGTCAGCGAGTTCAGCAGCCGCTGGGCCGCCGACATCCGCCTGACCAGCGAGTCGATCAGCTCCTCCAGGTTCTGGGGCTGCTCGGGAAAGAACTCGCCGTACTGCTCCATGAAGTCGTCGAAGTCGGCTTGCGTATGGTCGCCGCGGGCGTCGGCCTCGATCATCCCCGTCAGCGCGGCCATCATCTCCCTGACCCGCTGCATCGCCTCGCTGTTGCCAGAGTCCGCTGACATCGCGTCCTTGATGCCGCGGAACTGACTGTCCAGGACCTCGCGTCGCAGCAACTCCTTGAGCTGCTCGAACGTCTGGGCGGCGGCCTGGCTCCGCCACTGGTAATCAGAGAGCTGCCTGATCGCGCCTGCGGTGTCGCGCGGCAGTGCGTCAAGCTCGGCCTCGCGCATCCGCGCGTCGTCGCCAGGGTCGGGGAACAACTCGGCACGCTCCTGGCCGATAGCCGTGTCGAGCAGCGCACTTGCCTGCTCGAGTACGCCGTCGAGCCTGCCGCTTCTCCGCAGCTCGCGCTGCCGCTCCCTGACCTGCCTGAGCAGGTCGTCCAAGCCACGGCGGTCAGCCATCCCGCGCCTGATCAGGTCGCGGAGCGCGCTGCCGGGGTCGGCTCCGCCCAGGATCGAGTCGCCCAGAGCGTCGACCGCTCCGCGCACGTCGTAGGGCGGTTCCAGCGGATCGGGGCCACCGTGGAACTGACCGTAACGGTAAGGGCTCATGCCGCGTTAGCTCCGGTACACACTGCCGCCGTCCACGACATCCTTGGACAGCCGGCGCATCAGGTAGAGGCCTTCAAGCGCGAACTCGAGTGCCGCCGCGGCCTGGCCGAACGACTCGCCGCCGTCGCCGTCGAGCCGCTCCATGATCCGCGCCAGGCCCGGGACCTCGCCGATCCTGCGGAGCAGTTCCGCGGCGGGCAGCAGGTCAGAGGATTCGACGCTGGCGCCGTCCGTGAACCTGGCGACAAGCCCCGACAGGTCGGCGCTGCCCAGGTGGGTGCGGAACGTGTCGGCGGTGGCACGGCGCAGCAGGTGCTCGAGCACCTCTGCTTCCCTGCCTTCCTCGCTGACCTCGAACTCGACCTTGCCCCGCAGCGTGATGACCACGGCGGGAAGATCGCAGATCCTGGCCACGGGCTGGTCCTCACCGCTGATCGCGGCCCGGCGTACAGCCGCCGCGACCACAGCCTCGGCGGCGGCGATCGCGAACCTGGCCGATACCCCGGAGCGCGCGTCGACGGCGGGCGAGGACCTTACCAGCCGGGTAAACCTGGCGATGACCTCGATTAGATGGGCGGGAAGCACGGCGTCCTGCGCGCCTTCAGCGCCCCACGAAATCTCCGCTTCCTGCCTGATGACAGCCAGCTCGTCATCGAGAGAAAGGGGGTAGTGCGTGCGGATTTCCGCGCCGAACCTGTCCTTGAGCGGCGTGATGATCCGGCCCCTGTTCGTGTAGTCCTCGGGGTTGGCGCTCGCGACAAGCACCAGGTCGAGCGGCAGCCGCAGGGCATAGCCCCGTACCGCGATGTCGCGTTCCTCGAGCACGTTCAGCAGCGAGACCTGAATGCGCTCGGCCAGGTCAGGCAGCTCGTTCAGGCAGAACACGCCCCGGTTCGTGCGCGGGACCAGCCCGTAGTGGATGGTCTCCGGGTCGCCGAGGGTCCGGCCCTCTGCCACCTTGACCGGGTCGATGTCGCCGATCAGGTCGCCGACGCTGGTGTCTGGCGTGGCCAGCTTCTCGCCGTACCGATCACTCCGGTGCCGCCAGGCGACTGGCAGTTCCTCGCCAAGCTCGGCCGAGAGGCGACGGCACCTGACGCATGTTGGCTGAAATGGGTGATCATTGATCTCACAGCCCTCGATGACCGGTGACCATTCGTCAAGCAGACCGGTCAGGGTGCGGATCAGCCTGGTCTTGCCCTGTCCGCGCTCGCCAAGAAGGATCACGTCGTGCCCCGCGATGAGCGCGCGCTCGAGGTGGGGGCGAACCGTGTCGTCGAAGCCGAGAATCCCGGGGAACGGGTCCTGGCCCGCGCCCAGGCGGCTGATCAGGTTCCGCCTGATCTCGTCCTTTACTGAGGCGAAACTGTGCCCGCTGGCGCGGAGCTGGCTGAGGGTCCTGGCGTCTGGGGCGGGTGAAGTGGTCGTGGCTGCTGAGGACTGGCGTTGTGGCTGCACGATTCGACACTATGTGCAGTGCGGCGTGGTCCGCATCTTTGGAGGCACATGATGGCAGATCGCGGGCCTGTCCTGGTCATCGATATCGGTGGCACTAAGCTCGCCGCCGGCGTGGCCGAGCCTGGCGGCCGGCTGGTGACCTGGGCGCAGGTCCCCACGCCGGAAGACACGGACGCCGAGCAGTTGTGGCGGACGCTCGAGGCGCTGTTGCTGCAGGTGCTGAAGACGGCCAAGGTGCCTGATGACGGGGAGTTGTCCGGCGTGGGATGCGGATGCGGCGGGCCGATGGAATGGCCTTCAGGACGGGTCTCGCCGCTGAACATTCCCGCCTGGCGGCTGTTCCCGTTGCGTGACCGTCTGACGGAGCGGTTCGCTGGCCCGGCCGCTGCCGGGATTCCCGTCCGCGTGCACAACGACGCGGTCTGCATGGCGGCGGGGGAGCACTGGCGCGGTGCGGGACGCGGGCGGCGGAACGTGCTAGGCATGGTGGTGTCGACCGGGGTAGGCGGCGGGCTCATTCTCGACAACCACTTGATCGACGGCGCGTCCGGCAATGCCGGACATATCGGTCACGTGGTCGTCGATCCAGACGACGGGCCGCTATGCGTGTGCGGGGGCGTCGGGTGCCTTGAGGCGATCGCACGCGGTCCCGCGCTGACCGACTGGGCGCAGGAGCAGGGCTGGCGACCGGGTCAGGCGGGCGTGACGGGCAAGGACCTCGCCGGTGACGCCACCCAGGGCCACGGAGTCGCCCGCGCCGCCATGCGAAGGGCGGGCCGGGCGCTCGGCATCGCGATAGCCTCGGCAACCAACCTGTGCGACCTTGAGGTGGTGGC
Source organism: Streptosporangiaceae bacterium (assembly GCA_035509195.1). Classification (GTDB taxonomy): domain Bacteria; phylum Actinomycetota; class Actinomycetes; order Streptosporangiales; family Streptosporangiaceae; genus Chersky-822. Next base: position 6,028 of record DATJLT010000068.1, read on the forward strand.
TCTCGGCGGCGGGCTGTCCCAGGCAGGGGCGCTGATCTTCGATCCGCTGCAAGAGGCGCTCGCCGCCCACACGAAGCTTGACTTTGCCAGGCAGGTGCGCGTGGTGCCCGCCGCACTCGGACAGCACGCCGGTCTAGTGGGGGCGGCCGCGCTTGTCATGGCAGGGCACTTGTACTGGAAGGCCGACTGAGAGCCGGTACTTGATCAGAGGTTGCCGCGCCTGGCTTGCTCGCGCTCGATGGCTTCGAACAATGCCTTGAAGTTGCCCTTGCCGAAACCTTCTGAGCCGTGCCGCTCGATCAGCTCGAAGAACACGGTCGGCCGGTCCTGCACCGGCCTGGTGAAGATCTGCAGCAGGTAGCCGTCCTCGTCACGGTCGGCGAGAATCCGCAGTTCACGGAGTTCGTCGAGGGGAACCCGAGTGTCACCCGCCCACTGCCCGAGCGTGTCGTAGTAGCTGTCTGGCGTGCCAAGGAACGAGACGCCGGCCGCACGCATCCGCCTGACGGCTGACACGATGTCGTCGGTCTCCAGCGCTATGTGCTGTACGCCGGCCCCGCCATAGAACTCGAGGTACTCGTCGATCTGTGACTTTTTCTTGCCGATGGCGGGCTCGTTGATCGGGAACTTGACCTTGCGGTCGCCGTCGGCGACGACCTTGCTCATCAGCGCCGAGTACTCGGTGGCGATGTCATCGCCAACGAACTCCTTCATGTTAGAAAAGCCCATGACCTTGTGGTAGAAGTTCACCCACTCGTCCATCAGGCCGAGTTCCACGTTGCCCACGCAGTGGTCGACGGCGGTGAAGAACGGTGCGGCAGGTGGAGCGACGAGCGGCTCGGCCGCGACGTAGCCAGGAAGGTAAGGACCGGCGTAGTCAGACCGCTCGATCAGGCTGTGCCTGGTGTCGCCGTACGTGGCGATCGCTGCCCTGACCACCTTGCCGCCCGCGTCCTCTTCAAGATGCGGCCACTCCACCGGCTTCGCGCCGTGCGCCACCGCGTACCTGAAGGCATCGTGGGCAGAAGGCACGCCGATGGCGAGGTCAATCACCCCGTCACCGTGAGCGGCCACGTGCCTGGCCAGTTCGCTCGACGGGTGCAGCGCCCCCCTGAACACGAACCTGGCCGAGCCGGATTCGAGCACGTAAGCGGCCTCTTCGCGGCAGCCGGTCTCCGGGCCGCGGTACGCGACGCAGCGCATGCCGAAGGCGGTGGAGTAGAAGTGCGCGGCCTGCCTGGCATTGCCGACGGCGAACACGATCGCGTCCATGCCTGTTACGGGGAAGTCGTCGGCTGTCCTGACCTGGTTCCTGCGAGTCTCTGCGTACGTTGTCATGATCAGCTCCCGTTGCTCGCGTCGGTAAACAGCCTGTTCTGGCAGGATCGAACTTGGAGGACAGGGTGTGCAACTGTCTGTTATTTTACTAAGCAATTTGCTCAGCCAAAGGGCACGAGGGGGACTCACCGGTGATCGATACGCTCGATGCGCGGCTGATTGAGTTGCTGACCGCCGAGCCGAGGATCGGAGTGCTTGAAGCGTCGCGGCGTCTCGGTGTGGCCCGCGGCACCGTGCAGGCACGCCTTGACCGGATGCAGCGGCGGGGGGTAATCACCGGATATGGTCCCGACATTGACCCGGCAGCGATCGGGCATCCGGTCACGGCGTTCATCACGGTCGAACTCACCCAGGCGGGCGGCAGGAACGAGGTCGCGGAGAGGCTGGCCGTGATCGACGAGATTCTCGAGGCGCACACCATCACCGGTGCGGGTGACGTGCTGTGCCGCGCGGTCGCGCGCGACAACGCCGACCTGCAGCGAGTGATCGACGCGATCGTGGAGGTGCCTGGGGTCGTACGCACGTCGACCGTGATCGCCCTCGCGACGGCCGTACGCTACCGCACGACCCCGCTGGTAAGAGCTAGTGCGCGCGGTTAGCGCAGGAAGGCTCGGCGACCTCTCCCGCGATCTTTGATACCGCCTTGATCAGTTCGGTCCTGTCCGCGCGGCTGGAGAAGAACATCCACCCGACGCTGATACCGCCGATCGCCATCGCCGCCCTGACGCGCTCAGCGAGCCCGGCACCTGGCTCGCTGAGCAGGTCGATCAGGAACTCGACTCGTTCCTTGAACAGGTCGCCACGGCTCTTCACCGAGCCGAGCATGTTCACCGAGGCCTGGTTCTGGTGCAGCATGCGGAACACCTGGTCACCCTCGGCCACGATGTCCACGTACCGGCTCAGAATCTGCCGCCTGGTCTCCGCGGTCCTCGGCTGCTCGCGGCCCCACTCGATCAGGGCATCCATCTGGTCCGCGTAGTCCTGCACCAGGCTGGCGACGATGTCTTCCTTGGACTTGAAGTGGTAATACAGCGCGGCCTTGGTCACGTCGAGCCGCTCGGCGATCTCGCGCAGCGACGTGCCGTCATAGCCGTGCTCGGTGAAAAGTTCGACCGCCACCTGCTGAATCCGGGCGCGGGTATCCGAGCGATGCCGCGATTCGGCCTCGCTGGGAGCGATCCCCCGAGCGCCATTCATTGTGCCTGCACCACCTCGGAACCTACTTGACGACCGGTTAGTAAGCAGCTTAAGCTAACGATGGCTAAAATGCTAGCCGGTCGGCAAGTAGGTTGTCACGACACGGGGTACGGACAAGCCGGAACCGGTCCAGCGGGGGCAGGACGGCTGACTTCAGCGAACTTGACTTTAGCGAACTGACTTAGGCGGGCCAGCGGGCTCGGGCAGATGCGACGTATGAGGAGTTCAACCATGTCAGAGGTCGAGGCGGCGGCCGGAGGGGCCGCGCCCGGAGTGCCGGCAGGCGAAGCGGCGCCCGCGGCGTTCGGGCGAAGGCGCGACGTGATGATCGTGCTGCCCGGGCTGCTGCTCGCGCTGATGCTGGCCATGCTTGACCAGCTCGTAGTGTCCACGGCTTTGCCGCGCATCGTTGGCGATCTCGGCGGCCTCAATCACCTGTCCTGGGTCGTCACCGCCTACGTGCTGGCCTCCACGATCACGACTCCGCTTTACGGCAAGCTCGGTGACCTGTACGGGCGCAAGCGCCTGCTGATCGCCGCGATCGTGATCTTCCTTGTCGGCTCGGCCCTGTCAGGGCAGGCCCACTCGATGGACCAGCTCATCGCGTTCCGTGCGCTTCAGGGCCTCGGTGCGGGCGGCCTCATGGTCGGCGCGATCGCGACTATCGGTGACCTGGTGTCCCCCCGCGAGCGCGGCCAGTACATGGGCTACATGATGGCCGCGATGATGATCGCGATGATCGCGGGACCGCTGGTCGGCGGTTACATCACAGACAGCCTGTCCTGGCGCTGGATCTTCTACATCAACATGCCGATCGGCGGCGCGGCACTGCTCTACATCATCGCGACCTTGCACCTGAAGAGGAACAAGATCGCTCACAAGATCGACTACCTGGGCGCTGCCGTCCTGGCCGTCGCGGCGACCGCGATCGTGCTGGTCACCACCTGGGGCGGCACCCAGTACGCGTGGGGCTCTGGGATCATCTTGTTCCTGATCCTGCTCGCCGTGGCGTCGGTCGCCGGCTTCATCTGGATCGAGTTCCGTGCCTCCGAGCCGATCCTGCCGATGCACGTGTTCAAGAACCGCAACTTCTCGCTGGCTAGCGGCATGAGCTTCCTGCTTGGCCTGGCGATGTTCGGCGCGATGACGTTCCTGCCGCTCTATCAGCAGACCGTGCAGCACGCCTCGCCCACGGTGAGCGGCCTGCTGCTGATCCCCATGATGCTGGGCGCGACGAGCACCTCGCTTGTGGCCGGCCAGTTCACGGTCAGGACAGGCAAGTACAAGGCGCTCCCGATCGTCGGCAGCGCGATCATGACGGTCGGCATGGTGCTGCTGACCACGCTTGGGCCGAGCACGTCACGCCTGGTCTCGATGGGCTTCTTCGTAATCTTCGGCGTCGGCATGGGCTTCCTGATGCAGATCACGACGCTGATCGCGCAGAACAGCGTGGAGCCGAAGGACATGGGCGTCGCGAGCAGTTCCCGCTCGTTCTTCCAGCAGATCGGGGGCTCGATCGGCGTCTCGATCTTCGGCGTGGTGTTCTTCCGCGCGCTGAACTCCTCGCTCGGCTCCAAGCTGGCCAGTTTGCACTTCAACGCCGGCGGAGGCATCGACCCGGCAAGCGTCCAGCATTTCCCTGCCGCGGTGAGGCACGTGGTCTTCACCGGCATAGCCCACGGCCTTGACGCGGTGTTCATCTGGGCCGCGCCGTCCGCCGCGATCGTGTTCGCGATTGCCTGGCTGGTCAAGGAGATCCCGCTCCGCGGCCGCACGGAAACCCCAGGCGCGGGCGCGGCGCCAGAGCCGGCGCCAGAGCCAACCCTGGTGGCCTGACCGCGTAGTTCGCAGGCGTGCGCCAGCCCCCACGTCCGGACAACGTGGGGGCTCAGGCGGTGCGGGCTGGTCTAGATGCTCCCGTAGGGGACGGCGTCGATGATCTCGACGGTGTTGGTCCTGCCGTTGGGGAGGCTGTAGCTGGCGGTCTCGCCGACTTTCTTCCCTGAGATCGCCGAGCCGAGCGGTGACCTGGGCGAGTAGACATCAATCGGGGCGCCGCTTTCCTCGCGGGAGGCGAGGAGGAAGGTGACCTCGGTTTCCTCGCCCTCGAAACGCACGGTCACGGTCATGCCGGGTCCGACTACGCCGTCGGTACGCGGCGGCTCTCCCACCTTGGAGTGCGTCAGGATGTGGGTGAGCTGATGGATCCGGGCCTCTTGCTTGCCCTGCTCCTCCTTGGCAGCGTGGTAACCGCCGTTCTCCCGCAGGTCGCCCTCTTCCCGAGCTTGCTCGATCTTCTTGGCGATATCGATCCTGCCCTGGCCGGAGAGGTGATCCAGCTCGGCCTTGAGCCGGTCGTACGCCTCCTGGGTCAGCCAGGTGACAGTGTCGTCACGGGTCTCGGTCACAAGCACTCCTCGCATTTGCCGTACGGAGATTAACTCCGCCGGGCCCGGCCGGGCCCCTTGCATAGGGGGTAATCCATCGAGATTACTTTGTCCACGCAAGTCACTTCAACCATCTACAGGTCACGAGACTAATTCGAATCTAGTATCGAGCGAGAACCCGGCAATACGGACGAAGCGTCCGGCAGTCTTCGCCCTGATGAAGTAGCATAGGCCGCTTTCGCCCAGTTAACGAGAAGTTGAAGCTGGCAGAAACGAGCGGGTTCCTCGGGCAGTGAAGATCGCGATGATTTGACCTTCCTCCTTTGTTGCACTGTGCAATGATGCAGGTAGGACGTGCTCTGAGCGGCCGACGACTCGGCCTCTCTGGGTGGGAGAAGTGCGTCTGCCCAGGAAGGCCAGAGATGGGAAGCGCCAGCTTGCGGTATCCAGAAGCAAGCGGACGCGAACGCTGATGGCTGCGACAGTGCGCCAGGTTCCCGACCTTACGGCATCAACAGCGACCGCGTTGCCGCGCCCCGTGGCTGACCGTCAGCGGCACGTGGTGACTGCCCTGCTGCCGTTCGCCGTTATGGCCGCTGTCATCGTCGCCGACATTCTCGCCGGGCCGGCATTAGGGTTTCTGCCGCTTCTGGCTCTCGGCCCGGCATTCGCGGCCGTAGCGCTGAGTCCCGCGCGGACGGCGCTCGTAGGCGCCGTCGCCGCCGTCGCGTGCGTGCCGCTCGCCGATTATGATCATCTGCTCGGAACGAGGCACATGGCCGTGGCCCTTGCCACGATCGCCGGTATCTCAGCCGCCGGAATGGTGGCCAGTGCCGGGCGCGGACGCCGCGAGCGCGAGCTCGCTGATATCAAGGCGGTCGCCGAAGCGGCGCAGGTGGTGCTGCTTCGCCCGCTGCCAGATGAGATCGGGTCAATCAGGCTGGGTGTCAGGTACGTTTCGGCGAGCGCCGCCGCGCAGATTGGCGGTGACCTGTACGAGGTCATCGTGACCGGCCAGGCCGTTCGCCTGATCGTCGCCGATGTGCAGGGACATGGGCTCGCCGCGGTACAGACCGCCGCGGTCGTGCTCGGTGCCTTCCGTGAAGCCGCGTACGAAGCGGCTGACCTGGCTGAGATCGCGGCCAGGATCGAGATCAGCCTGGGCCGCCATCTCGCGGACGAGGAGTTCGTGACCGCCGTGCTCGCCGAGATTCCGGCCGCAGGGACGGTGGCGCAGATCCTGAACTGCGGTCACCCCGCTCCGCTGCTTGTCAGCGCGGGCACGGCCAGCTTCGCTGAGCCGTCGGTGCCGGCGTTGCCTCTCGGACTCTCACACCTCGCGCCTAGTGCGAGAGTGGCTTGCCCGGTAAGTTTCCGCGGCAACGACCGCCTGCTGTTCTATACCGACGGGATCAGCGAGGCGAGGGATGGCACTGGGGCGTTTTATCCCCTTCACCTGCGTGGTGCGCTGCTTGCCGGCCGCGACCTTAACTCCGGCCTTGACGTGTTCAGCTCCGACGTCGTAAGCCACGCTGGCGGCAAGCTGCGCGACGACGCGGCGATGCTGCTCATCGGACGCGGCGAGCCGCTCGGCTGAGGCTAGCCTGCCGGGCTGGCCAGCACCAGGAATGCCAGGCGAGGTTTCGAACGTTGATCTTGTTGTCGTTAGCAGCTAAGTCGCGCTGGCGATTCGCAGCCTTCGCCCAGATCACCCTCAAGGGGGTCCTTTTCTAATGTCAGCGACCAGTCCCAGCTCAACCCGGCCTGCCTGCGGCGACGCAGGTGACGGGCCACTGCGGCTCATGGCGGTGCACGCGCATCCTGACGATGAGTCGAGCAAGGGTGCGGCAACGATGGCCAGGTACGTGCGTGAAGGCGTCGAAGTGCTGGTCTGCACGCTGACCGGTGGCGAGCGCGGCGACATTCTGAACAAGGCGATGGAGCGGCCGGAAGTGCTGGCCAACCTGCCGGCTATCCGGCGCGCGGAAATGGACAGGGCCAGGGAGATCCTCGGCGTTCGCCAGCAGTTCCTCGGTTTCGTCGACTCAGGACTTCCCGAAGGTGACCCGCCGCCGCCGTTGCCAGCGGGCTGCTTCGCGGTCCAGCCGCTGGAAGTCGCGGCCGGCCCGCTGGTCAAGGCGGTGCGCGAGTTCCGTCCGCATGTGATCATCACCTACGACGAGAACGGCGGGTACCCGCATCCCGATCACATCATGACCCACCGCGTCAGCGTCGAGGCATTCGAGGCGGCTGCTGATCCCGAGCGGTATCCGGGGTGCGGTGATCCTTGGCAGCCGCTGAAGCTGTATTACTTCGTCACGTTTCACCGGGCGCGGTTCCAGGCGCTGCACGAGAAAATGCTCGAGCTCGACCTTGAGTCGCCTTACGCGGAGCGGCTGGCGCCCAAGCCGGACGACGCCCCGGCCAGGAAGGAGTATGAGGTCACGACCAGCGTTCCCTGCGGCGACTACTTCGAGATCCGTGACCGGGCACTCCTGGCTCATGAGACTCAGGTCGACCCGAACGGCGGCTGGTTCGCCTGTCCGGTCAGCGTGCAGCGGGAGGCATGGCCGACGGAGGACTATCATCTGGCTAGGTCCATCGTCGCCGGGTCCATCGCGGACGGCGTTGGGCTGGAAGATGACCTCTTCGCAGGCGTAAGGGAGAAGGTGCGGTTTTGACCCTGCTCGCCACTGCTCTTGACCTGGCCAAGGCGAAACCGCCCGCGGCGAATACGAGCCTGCTCGCTCAGCCGGGCACGCTCGGCTTCCTGGTGGTCTTCGGAATGGCCGTGATCTTGTTCTTCGTATTCAGGTCGATGTCCAGGCACTTGCGCAAGGTGAACGACGCTGCCAGGGCAGAGGAAGAGGCCGCCAGCGCCGCGTCCTCGAAGGACTCAGCCGGCGTCAGCTAGCCGCAGCCCGTAGGCCAGCAGCTTGAATCGCGGTGTCTGCACCCAGTCACGCTCGGGCAGCCTGGCGAACCCTTCTTGCTCGTACATGTGCATGGCCGCCAGCATGTCGGGCTGAGTGAAGAGCAGCAGGTGCCCGACCCCGCGCTTGCGCGCACGGTCGATGACGGCCGTGAGCAGCGCGGAACCGATCCCCGCCCCTTGCGCGGCGGGGGCGACGGCCAGTGCCCTGATCTCTGCCTCATCTGGCCCGGTGACCAGTTCGCCAGCGTCCGGCCAGAACTGCAGCATCACCGTGCCGACGATCGTTTCGCCAACGGCGACGAGTACCTCGCCCTTGCCGTCGGCACCGATGCTGCGAAGCCTGGGCTTGTACTCGGAGTCCTCTGACAGGTGCTTTCCCGCCAGGTACGCGGCGACCCTGAGTTCTCCTACGGCCTCCATGTCCTTAGGCTCGGCATCACGAATCAGCACGAAGCCAGCCTAACCGGACGCGATCAGGTACAAGTCGCCAGGTGTGCGCGCTGCAGGGCTTGAGCACACTAGCCTTGACGGGCAAGGCGGCAGGCCAGACCAGGGAGAGTTCTCGTGACCACTAGCCAGCAGATCCCCGAAGTGCCGGTCTCCGCCGTGCCAGAGGACGGCTGGATGCTTGACGTCAGGGAGGACGACGAGTGGGACGCGGGGCACGTGCCAGGCGCGACGCACATCCCGCTAGGCCAGCTCGGCCAGCGAACGGCCGAGATCCCTGCTGACCAGACCGTGTACGTGATCTGCCGGTCAGGGCACCGGTCGGGACGCGCGACGCAGGCGCTCGACCACGCGGGCTGGAAGGCCGTGAACGTGGCGGGCGGCATGCAGCAGTGGGCCGCGCAGGGCCGGCCCATGATCACAGATAGCGGCGCCGAGCCGCGCGTGGCCTAGAGGCGAGCTGCCGGGGGCCTGCACCTGCGACATGCCTAACCCGCAGGAGCGAGGTGAGGGCTCAGGCACAGTGCCGGGGCACGGGGCACAGCGCCGAGGCGAGCAGCATCGGTGGCCCCGCGTTGCTGCCGGCCGGGCGGATCCGGTGACAACGATGGCGACTTGATGCTATTCCCGTGACATCGCTGGGACTTTATTGCTGTAGCCGGGGCCGGGTTGGCAGCATCGGTGGACACCTGATGCTGCTGGCCGGGCCGCACGGCCCGGCGGGGGGCCGGGGGCATGCTGCTGGCCGGGCGGCACGGCCCGGCGGCGGGCCGGTGCCCGGTGCCCGGTGCCCGGTGCCCGGTGCCCGCGGTGCACCTAGCTGGGGTTTTTGCCTGGTTACGGACCGGGCGGCAGGTGGCACGCCTGCGGTTACGCGCCTAGGCCGAGCAGCAGGCCGCCGGTCACGGTGGCCGGCGAACTGGTGATGAACATCGGCACCCCGGTGGCCGGTGACAAGATCCGCTCGCGTAGCTCGAAGCCGTCCAGGCTGGTCACGGTGCCGAGTAGCTGGCCTTCAGCCACGGACTCGCCTACGGCTACAGCAGGCTCCCACCAGCCGCCTTCCTCGCTCCGCAGCCAGATGAACCGGTTCAGCCGCGTCGGCGCCGGCGCGGGGCCAGGTCCTGAAGACGTCATCCCGAGATGGACAAGCACCCGGTCAAGACCGCGCACGTGCATCTCGACCTTGTCCGGCTCCACGATCCCGCACCCGCCGGCCTCGGCGGTGATCGCCGGAATCCCTGCTTCGTTCGCGGCTGTGCTCGACGTACCGCCGACGGCCCGGTCAGGACCTGGCTCCTGCCTGATCACGTAGGGCAGCCCGTACGCCAGCGCGAGCCCGAGCGCCTTGTCTTCGGCCGGGCCCGCGTCGTAGATCGCGAAAGGCTCGAGCGCTTCTGGCTGGTCACCGCAGTGCGTGTCAATGTAGGCGTCTGACCCGGTGATCAGTTTCCTGAAGATGGCATCGGCCAGCCGTTCGGTGACCGTACCCGAAGGATTACCAGGAAAATGCCTGTTCAGGTTCTTGCCGTCCTCGGGAACCACGAACGGGCTACGTTCCTCGAACGCCGCGAGGTTGACCACGGGCACAGCCACCACCGTTCCCCGCAAGTCCCGCGCCGACAGGCTGGTCAGCCACTTGCGCACGCCAGCCATCGACGCGTACTCGCACCCGTGTACCCCGCCGATCACGGTCAGCCTTGGCCCCTCAGCGGACCCCGTCACCGTGACGGCAGGCACGTCCCGCCCGGCGAGGTCGATCGCATGCCTGTCTACCGTCGCAGCCATCAGAACCTCAGTCCTTCCCCGATGAATTGAACACCGACTCGGCCGCGCCAGCGACCCGCAGCAACCCGAAGTCACCGCCCCTGCGCCCGGCTAGCTGTATCCCGGCAGGCAGCCCTCGCACCGGCACGGGCAGCGAGACCGCGGGATGCCCGGTGAGGTTATAAGGGCCGGTGAAGCGGCCCTCGCCGTGGTCGTCGCCGACGCCGAAAGGCGGGTCTTCGGCAGGCGCCTGGTAACCCACCGTCGGCCCGATGAGTGCGTCCACGCCCGCGAGGCTCAGTTCGACGGCGGCCGTGAGTTCCGCCTTGTCCTCGAGCGCCGCCGCGAACTCGGCGTCGGTGACCCGCGCTCCGAAGTCGAGCAGCCCCCTGGTGCCGTCGCAATAGCCGGTCGTGTCCCTGCCGCTGTGAACGGCAAAGGCTTCCTTTCCGACAATAAGCCCCAGCGCCCGCTCCCACCTTTCCTGCTGGTCGAGCCAGGGGCCGTTCAGTTCCCTCACCACCCAGCCCGCATCGGCAAGTGCGGCCACCGCCGCCGAAATTGCCTCGCGTACCACAGGCGTCACGGAAGGGTCGGCAAGCTGAGCGGAAAGCAGCCCGACAG
>DATJLT010000069.1:0-4392 GCA_035509195.1 Streptosporangiaceae bacterium
AGCCGAAGCCGGCGCGCCCGTCACGCTGCTCTCCGCCGGCCCCGCAGCCGCCGCGAAAACGGAACGCGCCTTCACGCGCACCGCCGCCCCCCGCAACAACATCGCGGAGCCAGCGATGTCGTAGCAAGGCCGGCGCGAACAGCATCGGTGGCTCCGCGATGCTGCGGGAACCGCGTCAAGTAGCCAGCGATGTCCCTGGCCCCGGCCCGTGAACGACAACAGGCAGCCAACGATGCGCTAAGCCCCGTCGGAATGCCCGGAATACACCCGAATGGTGGTTCAGGACCACGCCAGGCGGCTCGAATCCGAGCCCGCCTGCGGCGGCGGGGGCGGGCTCCGGTCGGCGGGGCGGCTCGGGCGGGGCAGCGGCGGCGGCCGGGCGGCTCGGGGGGCGGCGGGGCGGCGGCTCGGCCGGGAGCGCGGCGAGGCCGCGGCGGGGCGGCGGCTCGGCCGGGAGCGCGCGGCGGGGCGGCTGCGTCGGCGTAACGCCGGCTTCCGTGGCGGGTACAGAACCCCGGCTGCGCCGGTATGGCTACTAGCGAGTAACATGTGGCGCTAGTACGCTGCGAGCACCCCTTGCTGGGGTTCGCGGGAGCCCGTCTGGCAGGCTTGCCGCTACCGCTGGCCGGGGACGTACGGGTCGGGAAAGCAGTTGGCAGGGAGGTTGACCGCCGGTCATGAACATTGTCGTCTGCGTGAAGCAGGTGCCTGACACTTACTCGGAGCGCACGCTCAGGAGTTCTGATAACACGCTTGACCGTGATGCCGCCGACGCCGAGATCAACGAACTCGACAACTACGCGATCGAGGAAGGGCTGCGGCTCGCCGAGGCGCATGGCGGCGAGGTGACGTTCCTGAGCATGGGTCCTGACCGCGCGGCCGAGTCGATACGCAAGGCGCTGTCGATGGGCGGCGACAAGGCGGTGCACCTCGTGGATGACGCGCTTGGCGGGTCCGACGTGCTCGGCACTTCCGCCGCGCTCGCTGCCGTGCTCCAGCAGATCGGCTTTGACCTGGTGATTCTCGGGTCCGAGTCGACCGACGCGCGGACCGGGGTCCTTCCGGCGATGCTGGCCGAGAGGCTTGGCGTGCCGCAGCTCTCCTACGCGAGCAAGGTCGACGTCGACGGCACCACGATCACGATCAACCGTCAGGCCGACTACGGCTACGACCGCGTGGAAGCCACGCTGCCGGCGGTCGTCAGCGTTGTCGAGAAGATCAACGAGCCGCGTTACCCCTCGTTCAAGGGGATCATGGCGGCGAAGAAGAAGCCGGTACAGACAATGAGCGCGGCCGACGCGGGCGTTGATCCCGCGCAGGTCGGGCTGGCAGGTGCGGCTTGCGAGGTGATCAGCTTCGCCAAGCGGCCGCCCAGGCAAGCGGGCACGATCGTGGCCGACGAGGGCGACGGCGGTACCAAGGCGGCTGACTTCCTGGTCAGCAGGAAATTCATCTGAAGGGCTGGCAGCCGAATGTCTGAGATCCTGGTACTCGCCGAGCACGACGGCGTGGCGGTTAAGAAGGTCACGCTCGAGCTCGTGACGCTGGCACGCAAGCTCGGCGAACCGTCCGTCGTGTGGACAGGCGCGGGCGCGGAAGCGGCCAAGGACAAGCTCGCCGAGTACGGCGCGGCGAAGGTTTACGTGGCCGACTCCGCCGAATTCGACAATTACGTCGTCGCGCCCAAGGCGGAACTGCTGGCCGAACTGGTCGGGCAGAAGAGCCCGGCCGCCGTTCTGCTGCCAAGCACCGCCGAGGGCAAGGAGATAGGGGGAAGGCTCGCGGTCAAGACCGGCTCTGGCATCCTCACCGACGTGGTGGGCCTCACCGACGGGCTGACCGCCGAGCAGCTGATCTTCGGTGGCGCGATCAACGTCAGCGCAAAGGTCACGAAGGGAACCCCGATCATCGCGGTCCGCCCGAACGCGATAGTCCCTGAGGCAGCGGCGGGCCAGGCGGTGATCGAGCCGGTCAGCGTGACGATCACCGACGGCGCGAAGCAGGCCAAGGTGCTCGAGCGCGTCATACAGGAACGGGGCTCCCGCCCCGAGCTGACCGAGGCTTCGATCGTGGTTTCCGGTGGCCGCGGCGTCGGCTCGGCCGACAACATGGCACTGATCGAGAAGCTGGCCGACTCGCTCGGCGCGGCGGTCGGCGCGTCAAGAGCCGTCACCGACGCCGGCTGGTATCCGCACCAGTTCCAGGTCGGGCAGACAGGCAAGACCGTATCGCCGCAGCTCTACATGGCCGTGGGTATTTCTGGTGCGATCCAGCACCGTGCGGGCATGCAGACTTCTAAGACGATCATGGTCGTGAACAAGGACCCTGAGGCGCCGATCTTCGAACTGGCTGACTTCGGGGTGGTAGGCGACCTGTTCAAAGTCGTTCCCCAGCTCGTCGAGGAAATCGAGAAGCACACCAGCTAACGGACCGGCTAGCCTGAGCGGGCGGCCTGAGCGTCGTAGGTGCCCGTTAGGCTGGTAGGACCATGGCGAATCTGGATACTTTCGGCGGCACTGACGCGCGCCCGGCTCCTGCAAGGACAAGCGCGGGCGGCGCCTACCTTGACCACGCCGCGACGACTCCGCTGCTGCCGGAAGCCATCGCGGCGATGACTGCCGAACTGGCCTTGACCGGTAACCCGTCAAGCCTGCACAACGCGGGCAGGCGAGCGAGACGTGTCATTGAGGAGTCACGGGAGCAGATCGCTTCGACCTACGGAGCCAGGCCAAGCGAGGTCATCTTCACCAGCGGCGGCACAGAGGCCGATAATCTCGCGGTTAAGGGCCTCTACTGGGCCCGCCTTGCCTCCGATGGCCGGCGCACCAGGATCCTCGCCGCCGCGACCGAGCATCACGCCGTGCTCGACTCCGTCCGCTGGCTAGGCGAGCATGAGCACGCGGACGTGGACTGGCTGGGCGTGGACGCGCTCGGACTGCTCAGTCCTGATGAGTTGCGTGCGGCGATCGACCGCGAGCCCGCCAGCGTCGCGCTGATCACCGTCATGTGGGCCAATAACGAGGTGGGGACGATCCAGCCCGTCGCCGAACTGGCGGCGGTCGCCGCCGAATACGGCATCCCGTTTCACAGCGACGCCGTTCAGGCGGCGGGACAGCTTCCGGTCAGCCTGGCAGGGAGCGGCGCGACCGCGCTCACGATCACCGCGCACAAGATCGGCGGTCCGGTCGGTGCCGGTGCCCTGCTGCTGGCCAGGGGGGTAGACCCGGTGCCTGTACTGCACGGCGGCGGTCAGGAGCGCGACGTGCGCTCAGGCACGCTCGACACCGCCGCCATCGCGGGATTCGCGGCAGCCGCGGCATGGGCGGCACGGTGCCAGGCCGAGCACGCCAAGCGCATCGGCGCGCTGCGCGACAATCTCATCGCCGAGGTCCGCGCGGCCGTGCCTGACGCGGTACTCAACGGCCCGGAGCCAGGCCCGCAGCGGCTCGCGAGCAATGCGCATTTCTCCTTCCCTGGCTGCGAAGGCGACGCGCTGCTGATGCTGCTCGATGCCAGGGGTATCGCCTGCTCGACCGGCTCGGCCTGCACGGCAGGCGTCGCACAGCCCAGCCACGTCCTGCTCGCCATGGGCGCGGATCGTTCTCGCGCCAAGGGATCGCTGCGGTTCTCGCTCGGCCGTACCAGCACGCAAGAGGACATCGATGCGCTCGCCAAGGTCATCGGCGATGTCGTCGACCGCGCGCGGAGGGCAGGCAGGTGAAGGTACTCGCCGCGATGTCAGGCGGCGTCGACTCGGCCGTGGCAGCGGCCCGCGCCGCTGACGCGGGCCATGACGTTACCGGCATCCACCTCGCCCTGTCGGCGAACCCGAGTTCCTACCGCTCAGGTGCCCGCGGCTGCTGCACGCTCGAGGACGCCAGGGATGCCCGCCGCGCCGCCGACGTGATCGGCATCCCGTTTTACGTCTGGGACCTTGCCGAACGCTTCGCCGCCGACGTGGTCGATGACTTCGTCGCTGAGTATGCCCGCGGCAATACGCCAAACCCCTGCCTGCGCTGCAACGAGAAGATCAAGTTCGCGGCCGTGCTGGACCGGGCGGTCGCGCTGGGCTTCGACGCCGTATGCACCGGGCACTACGCGCGCTTGCGGGAAAGGCCGGGCGACAGCCCCCGCCTGGTCCGCAGCGTCGATGAGTCCAAGGACCAGTCCTACGTGCTCGCCGTCCTCACGCGAGACCAGCTCAGCCGTGCCATGTTTCCGCTTGGCGGCACGGCCAAGCACGAGGTCAGGGCCGAGGCTACCCGCCGTGGCCTCGCAGTGGCCGACAAGCCGGACAGCCATGACGTCTGCTTCATCGCCGACGGCGACACCCGTGCCTTCCTGCGCCGCCGCCTCGGCGAGGCCCCCGGCCCGGTCATCGACGAGACCGGG
>DATJLT010000070.1:0-15919 GCA_035509195.1 Streptosporangiaceae bacterium
GGCGACCGGTTCATGGCAGGCAGGCATCCGCTCGCCGACCTGGCGCCGCGCGACGTTGTCGCCAAGGCGATCATGAACGTGATGATGGCGACGGGCAGCGATCACGTGTACCTGGACGGCCGCCACCTGGGCGCCGATACGTGGAAGCACAGGTTCCCGACCATTCTCGCAAATCTGCGCGAGCACGGCATTGACCCGCTCACCGAGCCGATTCCCGTCGTGCCAGCCGCGCACTACGCAAGCGGCGGCGTCAAGACCGACCTCCGCGGCCGCACCAGTATCGCGGGCCTCTACGCCTGCGGCGAGACGGCGTGCACGGGCGTACACGGCGCTAACCGGCTCGCCTCGAACTCGCTGCTAGAAGGACTGGTTTTCGCCGAGCGCATCGCCGGGGATCTCGCCAGCGACTTCCCCGTACCCGCGGTGCCCGTCGCCGATGACCGGGTAGCTGGCTTGCTCGATCCGGCGGCCGCCGTTGAGATCCAGCAACTGATGACCGACAGGGCCGGAGTGCTCAGGTCGGGCCCGGGTCTTCAGATGGCGGCAGAAGAACTGCGAAAGATCGGGGATCAGCCAAGTAACCGTCCTGAAGTCTCCGCCTGGGAGGCGACCAACCTTCACCTGCTCGCGACCGCGCTCGTGGCATCGGCCGCCACCCGCGAGGAAACGCGCGGCAGTCACTGGCGTGAGGATCGCCCGGACTCATCCGATGACTGGCTCGGGCACCTGATCGTTACTCTGGGTGAGGAGCTGACCGTGAAGTACGTCCCCGATGAGCATGCGAGGAAGGGACTTAAGTGACCCTGCCAGGCGAGGTCAAGCACAAGCTGTCGGCGCTTGGGCTCGATCCGGAGGACGTGTCCATTCTCATCGCGACCGCGCTCGGCGAGGATCTCAGAGACGGGCCAGACGTCACTACCGCGGCGACGATCCCCTCGGAAGCCGCGGGAACGGCCGACGTGGTCGCCCGCGCTCAGGGGGTGATCGCTGGCCTGGTTGTTGCCGAGGCCGTCTTCCGTACCGTCGCCTGGCCGGCTGGCGTGACGGTACGCCGCAGGGTCAGCGACGGGGACCGGGTGAGCGCAGGAACGACGCTAATGACCATCCAGGGCCCGCTACAGGCCATCCTGACGGCTGAACGAACGGCCCTCAATCTTCTGACTCATTTGTCTGGTGTAGCCACGCTCACTCGGCTGTGGGCGGACGCGATGGCCGGGACCAAGGCCAGGGTCAGGGACACACGCAAGACCATGCCAGGGCTGAGGATGCTCGAGAAGTACGCGGTCAGGTGCGGTGGCGGCGTCAATCACCGGATGTCGCTGGCCGACGCGGCGCTGATCAAGGACAACCACGTCGCGGCGGCCGGCTCGGTTACAGCGGCCTACGAGGCGGTGCGGAAACTGGCACCTGACCTGCCCGTGGAAGTCGAGTGCGACACGCTTGACCAGGTCGCCGAGGCCGTCGACGCCGGAGCGGGACTGATCCTGCTCGACAACTTCGAGGTGCCGCAGATGCGCGAGGCGGTCAGGCTGGCCGGGGGCCGGGCGCTGCTTGAGGCCAGCGGCGGCCTGCGCCTTTCCAGTGCGGCCGAGGTCGCGGGCACCGGCGTCGACTACCTCGCGGTCGGTGCGCTGACGCATTCGGCGCCCGCGCTCGACATAGGGCTTGACCTCGTCTCCGCTCGCTAGGACCGGTGCCCCATGCTGCTCGCCATTGACGTAGGCAACACGAACACGGTGCTTTGCGTGTTCGACGGAGACAAGGTCGTTGAGCACTGGCGCACCGCGACCGACCCGGTGCGCACCGCGGACGAGCTGGCGGTAACGCTGCACGGCCTGCTGGCGCAGAGCCAGCTACTGGCCAGGCAGCCACTCGAAGGGATCGTGCTGTGCTCGACCGTTCCCTCAGTGCTGCACGAGATGAGGGAGATGCTCGGCCGGTATTACGGCGGCCTGACCACCCTGATCGTCGAGCCTGGCGTGAAGACCGGCGTGTCGATCAGGACAGACAATCCCAAGGAGGTCGGTACCGACCGGATCATGAACGCCGTGGCTGCCGTCCACCTGTACGGAGGGCCGGCGATCGTGGTTGACTTCGGCACCTCGACCAACTTCGACGCGGTCAGCAGCCGTGGTGAGTTCGTGGGCGGGGCGCTGGCGCCAGGCATCGAGATCTCAGTGGACGCGTTGTCGCGGCGGGCGGCCCAGCTTCTCAAGGTGGAACTAACCCGTCCGAATCGGGTAGTAGGTAAGAATACCGTCGAATCCCTGCAATCAGGCATCATTTTTGGTTTCGCCGGGCAGGTAGAAGGAATAACCAGGCGGATGGCCGCCGAACTCGCGCCAGGAGATCCCGAGTCTGTCTCGATCATCGCAACCGGTGGCCTCGCGCCGTTGGTCATCAAGGAAGTACCGATCATTCAGGCCTATGAGCCCTGGCTGACCCCGATCGGCCTTCGCCTGGTCTACGAACGCAACCAGGCAGGCTAACTCATTCGCCGGGGCATCTGAGTTCCCGGTAGCCTCTGGCAGGTGAATGAGGAAGAGGTATCCGAGCAGGAACGGGTCAGGCTGGGCAAGCTCGAGCGGCTCAGGTCAGAGGGCATTGACCCGTATCCGGTGGGTTATCCGCGTACCGACACGATCGCCGGGGTGCGGACGAGGTTTCCCGACCTGGTGCCCGATACGGCGACCGGCGAGCGAGTCGGCATCACTGGCCGGGTCATGCTGTACAGGACGGGCGGCAAGCTCTGCTTCGCGACGATCAAGGACGGTACCGGCGAACTCCAGGTCATGATCTCCCTGGATCGCACCGGCCAGGACGGTCTCGCCGCGTGGAAAGCCAACGTGGACCTAGGTGACCAGGTCGGGGTAACCGGCGAGGTCATCACGTCGCGCAGCGGCGAACTCTCGGTGCTTGCCGACTCATTCGCGATCACGGCCAAGTCGCTGCGTCCCTTGCCTGATAAGCACGCCGGGCTGACCGACCCGCAGGCGCGGGTGCGAATGCGGTACGTGGACCTGATCGTCAATCCTGAGGCCAGGCAGTTCGCCGAGTTGCGGGCGGCCGTGACCAGGGCGATACGGGAGGAACTGCACAGTCAGGGCTTCATCGAGGCGGAGACGCCGGTACTGCAGACGCTGTACGGCGGTGCGAACGCCCGCCCGTTCGCGACCCGCATCAACGCCTACGACATGCCGATGTACCTGCGCATCTCGCTTGAGCTCTACCTCAAGCGACTCCTCGTAGGCGGCATCGAGAAAGTCTACGAACTTGGCCGCAACTTTCGTAACGAGGGCGCCGACGCGACCCACAATCCCGAGTTCACGATGCTCGAGGCTTACGAAGCCTACGGCGACTACGGGACGATAGCCAAGCTGACTCGCGACATGATCCTCAGGGCCGCGCGTGACGCCACGGGTGGCACGGTGCTGCGCAGAAAGGACGGCGCAGAGCACGACATCGGCGGAGAGTGGCCGTGGGTCAGCGTCCACGACGCTGTTTCTTCATCGCTCGGCGAGGAAGTCACTCCCGATACCGGGGTCGATCAGCTACGCAAGCTGGCCGGACAGGCCAACGTCCCGGTCCAGCCGTCCTGGAACGCCGGACAGGTAGTGCTCGAGCTTTACGAGCACCTGGTCGAGGCACGGACCGTGGAACCCACTTTCTACCACGACTTCCCTGTCGAGGTATCTCCGCTGACCCGAGCTCACCGTACCGTGCCTGGTGTCGCCGAACGCTGGGACCTGGCCGCGTTCGGTGCCGAGATCGGCACAGGCTATTCAGAGCTCGTCGATCCGATCGAGCAGCGCGCGAGGCTGACCGCGCAGTCATTGCTTGCCGCGGGCGGTGATCAGGAAGCGATGCAACTCGATGAGGACTTCCTGCGCGCGCTGGAGTACGGCATGCCGCCGAGCGGCGGAATGGGCATGGGGATAGACCGGGTGCTTATCATGCTGACCGGAGCGTCGATCAGGGACACCATCCTCTTCCCGATCGTCCGGCCGGTTTGAGCAAGCGGCCTGAGTATGCGCTGAGGGGCCGCAGAATCGCTTCTGCGGCCCCTCAGCGGCTTAGGCGGGTCAGACGATCCTGACGGCTCCGACGTACGCGCTCCAGAAGACTGGCTGGACCTGAACGGGCTCGCCGAACGTTGGCGCATCCACCATCAGGCCGTTGCCGACGTACATTCCGACGTGACCGATGTCAGGGAAGAAGAAGACCAGGTCGCCAGGCTCAAGCTGCGAGCGCGAGATGTGCTCGCCCTCGTTCCACTGGTCGCCGGTGTAGTGAAGCAGGCTGATGCCCACGTGGGCATAGGCCCACATGACCAGGCCGGAGCAGTCGAAGGCATTCGGGCCCGCGGCTCCCCAGACGTAAGGATCACCGACTCTGGTCAGCGCCCAGTTCAGGGCCTGCACGCCGATCGAGTTGCCAGGGATGTGCGTCGGGTAGCGCCCGGTCTGCTGGTAGACCTGGAAGGCCCTGGCGTAGACCTTGCTGTTCAGCACGTCTTCCTTTGCCTGGATCTTGGCTACCTCGCCCTTCATGGCCACCGAGAGCTTCGTCGCCTGCTTCGCTTCCTCCACCGCGAGCGTTTTCTCGCGCACAGCGGCCGCGTTGGCTGACGCAACGAGGCTCATTTCCGTGCCGTTCTGCTGCTGGAGCTCGCTGAGGATCGAGGCGCGGTCGAGCATCGCCTGCGGGTTGCTGCTCTCGAGAAGCTGGAGCGTCGGATCGATGCCGCCTGCCATGTAGCCGGCCGCGGCGATTCCGGCCACTGACATCTGGTCAGTGGCGAGCAGCCGCTTGTCTCTTTCCTCGCCGAGCCGCGCGAGCTTTAGCTGCGCCTTGGCGGCCTGGTACTGGATCCGCAGCGCGTCGTACCGCTGGCTGAGGTCGTCAACCTCATTGGAGAGCTTGTTGGCCCGTGCGACCAGCTCCTTGAAGGTCGGCGACGAGCCAACCTGAGCCGCACCCGCCGATGAGCTTGGGATCAAGAGGCCGATGGTCGCGGCCAGGCTCAGCGATGTAACGAGGCTGCCGGCGGTAACGAGCGACCTGAGCCGCTGGTCAAGCCTGCCTCGGCGGGATCTCGAGCGGGCGGATCTGGAGTGCCTACCATCAGGCGAGCGCCCCACGTTCGCGCTCCTTTCTATTGCCGTCGTCAGCCTGTGCGGCGGTCGCCGGCGGGAACGAGGTAACAGCGTTGGAGATTAACCCACGGAAGAACATCGCGCACAGCTGATCTGAAAAGTTCCTTCTGCGGCCTCTGAGATCACGGCTAGGATCGGCCGTGAGTTTGCCGGCCAGATCACGAGGTCCATGGTGCTCGGCTGCTGGGGAGCTGACAGTATTTTCGGAGTTTCCGCAGGTCAGGGCGCGTGTCAACGGCCGTCCTTTGACTCTGTGATCTGCCCGTGATGTGTCGGCTTAGCGACCCCGGCTCATCGAATAGCCTTGAGTGACGGGTTAGTGACCCGCTGTGCGGGCGAAGCGCCAACTGCGTGGTTTCTCTATCACAGGTATCAGCGCGACGCAGGAGGATTGCGTGCCGAGAGTTTGGCCTTGTCCAAGTAACGGGCTCGTCAGAAGTCCGGTACGTGCCTACTCGGGTATTACGGTGTTCGGCCAGGCCGTAAAGCGCCGCTGCCGAGCGGCCCTCATCGTTCGGGAGCGCAATACGAAACATGACGTGTCGTTAATCAAAGGCTCCCAATGGTCATCAGAGAGCCGCTAGATCGATTCTACTTAGCGTCGGCGCGCGTCATGAGACCAGTGGTCGGATGACCGAGCAATCACCGACGAACCGCCTTCGCATGAACGGCAGCGACCGTTTGGGCTACGGCGGGAGCGCGTACCGCACTTGACGGTGCGCGGGAGTCCGCTATCAACTGACGAATGCGCTGGCCGATCAGGCCGGTTAGCAGACATCGCCTCTCGTTTCACCTTTGAGGTGGTCAACGGCGGCGGCCGGCCTGCCTCCAGGAGCGGCATTCCGTGCTGATCAGGTACTTTGGGTTCCTGGCCTGACAGTATCGAAATTCGGCTGGCCGAGCTGAGCCTGCTGGTCCTTACTTCACGTAGGCTGACAACTGCCTGGATGCCGGCCTAACTCCAGTTAGCCGCGGCTGGTCACGAGATACCAGGGCGCCGTAGTTGGCGCTAGCACTGGCCGCGTTCGGCAGGACCTACAGATCCGCTGGTCAGGACCGGTTGGCCGGAGCAGCAGACCTGGTTTGGCTGAAGATGAGGAGAAGTCCTTGCGCTTCAACGCGGTATGGGAGGCGAGCGGCGTGCTGGCGGATCTGAGCGTATTGACGCCGCCGTTTCTGGTGTGCGTGGCCTTCTTGACCGCTGTGGCCGCTTTCCTGCGTCATGAGATGCGCTCTGCCAAGAAGCATGACGTTGACCAAACCGGCCAAGTCGGTGAACCCAGTGACACTGAGCAGGCTCAGGATCAGGGTTCAGGTACCGCTACGCGAAACCCAGCCGATTACGCAGAGTAGCCTGCGCTCTTTCCAGCCTCTCCATGCAACTTGTTGCACTGAGACTTGTTGCACTGAGAGAGACCACGATTAGACTAGTGCGAATTGTCAACCGCAGGGTTGCTAGGATAGGTTAAGCTACTTAAATAGCCAGGGTAAGAGAAAGGGTTAACCGGCATGGCGCAGAAGACTGTCGTGACTGTCGTGTGCGATCTACCGCACGACGGCGAGATCGAAGGCACAGAGTCAGTTTCGTTCGGCTTTGATGGCAACGCGTACGAGATCGATCTCTGCGAGACACACAGTAAGGAACTCCGTGAGAGGGTCGGCGCATTCGCCGATCACGCTCGCCGCGTAACTGGAGGTGCCCGTCGTCGTAAGGCGCGTACAGGTCCAGGGCGTGAGCGCAGTTCTGAGATAAGGGACTGGGCAAGGCAGCACGGGCACAAAGTAAGCGAGCGCGGACGGATTCCCGCCGCTATCATCGCCGAGTACGAAGCAGCGCACTAGCGCCGCCAGCGCCGAGGACTACTCCTCGGACACCCGCAGCAGGGATCTTGGCCAAGGCCCCGATCCCCGGCCGTACAGGTCTGCGGAGCGACTCCCAGGCCGCCGTAGTTAGATATCTGGGGGTGACCCCAGACCCCCCGCAAGTGGCTTCCCCGCCAAGCCGCATCGGGGTCCGGCTGCAGATGCCGGTCCGCGAAGCGGCTGACGGCATACTATATCCCTACATAAGGGGTGTGCCGTCAGCCGCGATGCGTTCGCTCCCGGCGTACCTGGGAACACTCTCACCTCAGCACAGGTTGGATGTGGGTGAACGCCCCGTCGGCGGGGAAGGTTCTACAGAAGCGCGGTGGACCTTTTGGGTGGGCGAGCAGATCGCTTAACCTGAAGGACTGCCAAGCGAGAGCCCTGCCCGGCACGCGGGCTGGTGCGCGGAGGGGACGGGCCGTGGCGGTCGCCGTCCTTACCGCTTTGGTGAGGGAGCGACGTTAATGTTCGAGAGGTTTACCGACCGGGCGCGGCGGGTTGTGGTCCTGGCTCAGGAAGAGGCCAGGATGCTGAACCACAACTACATCGGCACGGAGCACATCCTGCTTGGCCTTATTCATGAGGGCGAGGGCGTGGCAGCCAAGGCGCTCGAGTCGCTTGGCATCAGCCTCGAGGCGGTGCGCCAGCAGGTCGAGGAGATCATCGGGCAGGGTCAGCAGGCGCCTTCTGGTCATATTCCTTTCACGCCGCGCGCCAAGAAGGTACTCGAACTCTCGCTGCGCGAGGCACTTCAGCTCGGGCACAACTACATCGGGACCGAGCACATACTGCTCGGCCTGATCCGCGAGGGCGAGGGCGTCGCCGCACAGGTGCTTGTGCGCCTTGGCGCTGACCTGAACAGGGTGCGTCAGCAGGTTATCCAGTTGCTGCACGGCTACCAGGGCAAGGAGCCGGCGGCGGCCGGCGCGTCCTCGGAGAGCACGCCGTCGACGTCGCTGGTGCTTGACCAGTTCGGCCGTAACCTCACGGCGGCTGCCCGCGAGGGCAAGCTTGACCCGGTCATCGGGCGCGAGAAGGAAGTCGAGCGGGTCATGCAGGTGCTTTCCCGCCGCACCAAGAACAACCCGGTGCTGGTTGGCGAGCCTGGCGTGGGCAAGACCGCCGTGGTCGAGGGCCTGGCGCAGCGAATCGTCAAGGGCGAGGTGCCAGAGACGCTGAAGGACAAGCAGCTTTACACGCTTGACCTGGGCGCGCTGGTCGCCGGCTCCCGATACCGCGGCGACTTCGAAGAGCGCCTGAAGAAGGTGCTGAAGGAAATCAGGACCCGCGGCGACATCATCTTGTTTATCGACGAGATCCACACGCTCGTCGGTGCCGGCGCCGCTGAGGGCGCGATCGACGCCGCGTCGATACTCAAGCCGATGCTGGCCAGGGGCGAGTTGCAGACCATCGGGGCGACGACTCTCGATGAGTACCGCAAGCACCTGGAGAAGGACGCCGCGCTTGAGCGCCGCTTCCAGCCGATCCAGGTCGCCGAGCCGACGATCTCGCACACCATCGAGATCCTGAAGGGCCTGCGCGACCGATACGAGGCGCATCACCGGGTCACGATCACCGACGACGCGCTCGTGGCCGCCGCTCAGATGGCTGACAGGTACATCAGCGACCGGTTCCTGCCAGACAAGGCGATCGACCTGATCGACGAGGCCGGCTCCCGCATGCGGATCCGCCGGATGACCGCTCCGCCTGACCTGCGCGAGTTCGACGAGAAGATCGCCGACGTGCGCCGGGAGAAGGAATCGGCGATCGACTCGCAGGACTTCGAGAAGGCGGCTGCGCTCAGGGACAAGGAGAAGCAGCTCATCGAGCGTAAGGACGCAAGGGAGAAGGAGTGGAAGGCAGGCGACATGGACCTGCCTGCCGAGGTGAACGAGGACCTGATCGCCGAGGTGCTCGCCACTGCCACCGGCATCCCTGTCTTCAAGCTCACCGAGGCCGAATCCGCCCGCCTGCTGCGAATGGAAGACGAGCTGCACAAGCGGGTCATCGGGCAGAACGACGCGATCAAGGCGCTGTCCCAGGCCATCCGCCGCACCAGGGCCGGCCTGAAGGACCCCAAGCGCCCAGGCGGCTCGTTCATCTTCGCCGGCCCGTCAGGCGTGGGCAAGACCGAGCTTTCCAAGACGCTCGCAGCGTTCCTGTTCGGCGATGAGGACTCCCTCATCCAGCTGGACATGAGCGAGTACATGGAGAAGCACACGGTCTCCAGGCTGTTCGGTTCGCCGCCCGGCTACGTCGGCTACGAAGAGGGCGGGCAGCTCACCGAGAAGGTGCGGCGCAGGCCGTTCTCCGTGGTCCTGTTCGACGAGATC
The DNA here is from genome assembly GCA_035509195.1 of Streptosporangiaceae bacterium. Taxonomy (GTDB): domain Bacteria; phylum Actinomycetota; class Actinomycetes; order Streptosporangiales; family Streptosporangiaceae; genus Chersky-822. Next base: position 9,356 of record DATJLT010000070.1, read on the forward strand.
GAGAAGGCGCATCAGGACATCTTCAACTCGCTGCTCCAGATACTTGAAGACGGCCGCCTCACCGACGCTCAGGGCAGAGTGGTCGACTTCAAGAACACCGTGATCATCATGACGACGAACCTCGGTACCAAGGACATCTCCAAGGGAGTGTCTGTCGGATTCGCTTCAGCAGGTGAGTCGACCGGCTCTTACGAGCGGATGACGAACCGGGTGCAGGACGAACTCAAGCAGCACTTCCGTCCCGAGTTCCTGAACCGCGTCGACGACATCATCGTCTTCCACCAGCTCACGCAGGACGAGATCTTCCAGATCGTCGATCTGATGATCGCCAAGGTAGAGGAGCGGCTGAAGGACAGGGACATGGGCATCGAGCTCACCCCGGCCGCGAAGAAGCTGCTCTCCGAGCGCGGCTACGACCCGGTGCTCGGTGCGAGGCCGCTGCGCCGCACGATCCAGCGCGAGATCGAGGACCACCTGTCCGAGAAGATCTTGTTCGGAGAAGTCAAGGCCGGGCAGATCGTCATGGTCGACATGGAAGGCTCAGGCAAGGAAGCGAAGTTCACCTTCAACGGCGTTCCGAAGCCAGAAGCAGTGCCCGATACCCCGCCTGCCGAACTCGCTGAGACCGCTGGCAGCACCCGAGGCGATGTAGCCGACAGGCGCCCGTCGGAAAACTAACTATCGCCCGCCAGGAAGCTGGGCCGGACCCCGCCAGGTCCGGCCCAGCTTCAGTTATGGCACCGACCGCCCCACCGTCCGCCCGGCGGCCCCGCCGCCCCACCGTCTGCCCGGCGGCCCCGCCGCCCCATCGTCTGCCCTGGCGCCCCGCAACAGCATCGCGGAGCCACCGATGCCGCAGCCGACCCGCGGCCAACAGCATCGGTGGCTCCGCGACGCTCCAGGAACAACATCAGGTAGCCAACGATGTCCCTGGCCCCGGCCCGCGAACGACAACAACGAGCCACCGATGCTGTAAACCCCGGTGCAATGTCCGGAATGCGCCGCATGCTGGATGAGGCAGGCAGGGCAGCCGGAAACCCCGGAGCCGTCGGCAGCGGCCTCACCCGGAAGAAAGTCACCCGGTGGCCACCGCTAGGGGGCTGTCCCCTTCAAGCCGGGATTTGGTGTTACTGGGCGTGGGCGGCCCGGCGCAGCGCCGTGCTTATGCGACCGGTACCTTCCTCGCCTGGCAGGGCGATCAGCGTGTCGGACTGCCGCACGGCAAGGCCGTCCCTGATCAAGGTCTCTAGCACTCGGCTACGTTGCGTAGCGACCGGCCAGCAGGCGTCGAAAGCCGCGGGCACTACCGGCCCTGGTGCGGCGCGGAGCACGGCGAGCAAGCGGCCCCGGCATTCGCGGTCGCTGCCCGTGTAAGGCGCGGCCCGGCGCGGCGGCACGCCGGGCGGGGCTCCCTTGCCGCGCCAGGCGCAGCTCGCTGCGACCGGGCAGCGAGCGCAGGACGGCTGGGTCGCCGTGCAGACCAGCGCTCCGAGTTCCATGAGAGCGACCGACCAGGTCGCCGCCCGGAGCTCGCCTTCCGGCGGCAGGAGGGACTCCGCCAGCGCCTGCTCGGCGACGCTGGCCGAGTTCGCCGGGTTCGCCGGATACTGGGTGCCCGAGATCAGCCTCGCAAGCACCCGGCGGACGTTGGTGTCCAGTACAGCGTGCCGCTGGCCGTAAGCGAAACTAGCGATCGCGGCGGCCGTGTAAGAACCTACTCCTGGTAGCTTGCGCAGATCGCTGATCGCGCTCGGCACCTTGCCGCCGTGCCGGCTCGTGATGATCGCCGAAGCCCCGTGCAGTCGGAGCGCCCGGCGGGGATAGCCCAGCCTGCCCCACTGCCTCACAGCGTCGGCCGGCGTCGCTACGGCGAGCGCCCTCGCCTCGGGCCATCGGGCCAGCCAGTCGCGATACGCGGGCATGACCCTTGCTACGGGGGTCTGCTGGAGCATGAACTCGCTGACCATAACCGCCCAAGCTCCGGCACCCGCCTGGCGCCAGGGCAGGTCCCTGCGGTTGTCGCGGTACCAGGTGACGAGCTGGTGCTCGAGGTTGGCGTTCATCAGGGACCGATCCTGCCATGCCAGTGCCGATCAGGAGCTGTTAAGGCACCATGCCGCCAACGCGGGCAAGCCAGCTACTACCCGGCGGCCCCACGCTGGCCTGCGAGAACGCGCCTGGCCGGGCACGGCGGGGCGCCCTGGTGACTTGCGCAGTCGGTTGGATACTGAGCGCATGGGGGGAAATACATTCGGTTACCGGCAGGCGGAGAGTGCGGGTACATACTGGCGGCGGCGGTTCGTCATGCTGGTGCTCGGGTTCGCGGCGTTCGGCCTCGCGGCCTGGGGCCTGTCGGCTGTTCTGGCGGTCAGCACCGGGTCAGGCGGCTCGCCGGCCACGGGTCACCGGACGGATTCGGTTCGCCAGGGCGGCCACCACAAGGCGCACCCGGCGAAGTCAGCCTCACCGAGTCGTCAGCGGGGGCGCTCAGGCAAGGACGCGGGCACGGACACAGGCAAGCACGCCAGCGGCAGCGACCGGTCAGCGGTCAAGCCCGCGACCAGGCAGGGCGCCGGCCAGGCCACCGGCCACGGGCAGATCCTGCCGGCCTTCTGTGCCAGGCGAAACATCGTTCTCAGCATCTTCACTGGCCAGACGCAGTTCGGTCCAGGTCAGACGCCGGCCTTCGACGTCAACGTGGTTTCCACTCAGATACCCGAATGCACCTTCAATATCGGCTCACAGCACCTGGCCCTGGTGATCAGAGAAGGACCAGCGTTGATCTGGAACTCGGCCGACTGCGCGGCCGGAGCCGGAGAACTGGACGCGGCACTCAAGCGCGGTGTCCCTACGGTGCTTGCCATTAGCTGGAACCGCCAGACGTCCGCCCCCGGCTGCTCGGTGCGCACGACGAGGGTTCCGCCCGGCGTCTACACCGCGTACGCCACCGAAGGTGACATCACCAGCCAGCCCGTCACCTTCCGCCTGAGTTAATCACATTAATCACTCGGATTTGATTTCGCACCACGCAATTCGGCCTTCCTGATCACCGGCAATTCCCCAGGAACTGGCGACCGCAGCCACAATGGTCAGCCCTCGACCGGACTGACTCGCATCGTCGGCCTCGTCGTCCTCGCACTTCCTCAGCCCGGTCCACTGGCCGCCCTGGTCGAGGATCTCGACTCTGATCGCGTCCCTGTCGATGCAGGCCCTGACCGTGAACATCCCCCCCGGCAATCCCGAACGGCTGTGAATAATCGCGTTCGCGGCAAGCTCCGAGCAGGCAAGCACGATGTTGCTCGCTTGCGCGAAGCCTTCGACCAGCATCCCAAGCCACGAGCGTGCGGCACGGAGTTGGTCCGCGCGGCCCGCGAATGAGCGCCTGGCAAGGAAACGCGGTTCGTATGTTATGACGGCTGGCCCCCCCGCCACGGGATGATCCAGGTCGATGTTCGTCATCGCGGCCGCTCCTGAAAATGGTTCAGGTCTAGTCGCGAGTCCGTGGAGATCTGTGTACACCTCACCATCGAAGTCCTTTTTCTCCGGCGCGTATCCGCTATATCGCTTAACACTCTGGCTCAAGAGGGCTACGTTAAGTAATAGAACACCGCTGAACAGCCCTGATGTAGCGCCGCGGCGTGTGCCGTAGATTTCGGCTTGCGATTTGTAGAGTGGCTGTGGAAAGGGAAGACACATGGCCGCAGTAGAGTCGAATCCGCCAAAAGGTACTCCGCGGGCAGTATTCGGAGCAATGCTGCGACATTACCGCGTAAGGGCTGGCCTCACCCAGGACCAGGTGGGTGGGCTCGCACACGTCTCTGGCAAGCTGATCAGCGCATACGAGAACGGCTGGCGGGTTCCGACCAGGGCGACTACCGGCGACATCGACTCGGTAAGCGAACTGAGCACCCACGGTGCGCTCACCGAGTTGTGGGACCAGTTTGAGCACGGCATGAACTACCAGGCTTACCCTGACTGGTTCCAGGATTGGCCGGACAAGGAGGCGGCGGCCACGACGCTCAGGTGGTTCGAGCCTTTGCTCGTGCCCGGCCTCCTGCAAACTGATCTTTACGCTCGCGCACTGTTCAGCACGCGTATCGGATCGACGGAAGACGAGATAGAGGAACTGGTTTCCGCGCGGCTGAAGCGCCAGGAGGTGCTGAGCAGGACCGAGCCCCCGGCGTTTTGGGTGATTTTGGATGAATGGGTGCTCCGCCGTCCGGTCGGGAATCGGCACGTGATGCTAGAACAGGTAAATCGGCTGATAGAAGCCGCACAACGGCCTAATGTTGTGTTCGAGTTGATTCCGGCCGATGCAGGAGCACACGAAGGTCTGTATGGTGGTGGCTTCGCCATAGCAGATTTCAAAGACGCGCCGAGCGTTGCCTACCAAGAGTCCGCAGTACAAGGTCAGATCGTGCAGGACCCCGAACATGTCAGGACACTGATGGCCAGGTGGACTACCTTGGGCACCGAGGCGCTACCGCGGAAGGCCTCTATAACCCGACTGGAGGAAGCAGCGAAGTCATGGACCTCACCGGAGTGAGGTGGCGAAAGGCCAGCTTCAGTGGCGGAAAGGGCCGGAATTGCGTCGAGGTGGGTGTGTGGCACAAGGCCAGTTACAGTGGGGGCAACGGTGGTGGCTGCGTTGAGGTCACCGTTACTCACGAGACGGCAAGTGCGCCGCACAAGGCAGGGGAAGACCTGCTGTACCTCTTGCGCGATTCCAAGGACCCTGACGGCCCGAAGCTCGCCTTCACCACGGCAGAGTGGGACGCGTTCATCGCAGGTGTTAAGGACGGAGAGTTCGACCCCGTCTGATCGGTACCCGCTCCAGCCCTGGTGCCGGGTACGCCTGACCGGAAACTGGTCTTGCCGGTAACTGGCTGGAGCGGGCACGTTGCGGTTAAGCAAGGCCAATGACCGCTGCGGCGATAGCTCCCGTAAGATCGGCTGCCTGTACAACATCCATGTCCAGGTCGGAAGGTATCGCGTCGGTTCCGACCGGTACTATCGCGCGCCTGAAACCCATCCGTGCCGCTTCGGCGAGACGGCGGTTGATCCCGGCCACGTTCCTGATCTCACCCGCGAGCCCGACCTCACCGAAGGCGACGAAGTCAGGCAGCAGGCACTTTCCCGCCCGCGCGCCCGCCAGCGCCAGGGTGATCGCCAGGTCAACCGATGGCTCAGTCAGCCTGACCCCGCCCACGGTCGCCGCGTAAATGTCACACCGGCCGATCTGCACCGCCGCCCGCTGCTGTAGCACCGCCACGGCCATGCCAACGCGGGCGTGGTCCAGCCCTGAGGTGATACGCCTTGGCGGCTCGTTGCCAAGTGCCGGACACACCAGGGTCTGCACCTCGGCCACAAGTGGCCTGCGGCCCTCGAGCGTCACGGTCACGCAGGTCCCCGGCACCGGATCGCGCTGTCTGGACAGGAAGAGCCCGCTCGGGTCGGGCAGGCCGATCAGGCCGAACTCGCCTAGCTCGAAGCAGCCGATCTCGTCGGTCGGGCCGAACCGGTTCTTCAGCGCTCTGATCATCCGCAGCCGTCCCCTGGTGTCTCCCTCAAAATGCAGCACCACGTCTACGAGATGCTCAAGCGAGCGCGGGCCGGCGATCGATCCGTCCTTCGTCACGTGCCCGACGAGCATGGTTGTCAGCGTGCGCTGCTTCGCCAGGCTGACCAGGGCGGAGGTGAGTTCCCTCACCTGGGTGACGCCTCCTGGCACGCCGTCGATCCCTGCGGCGGTAATCGTCTGCACGGAATCGACTATCAGCAGCTCGGGATTTACAGCGTCGACGTGCGCGAGCAGCGCGGCCAGATCTGTCTCGGCGGCAAGGAACAGGTTCTCGCTGAGGGCGCCGATCCTGTCGGCCCGCTGCCGCACCTGCGCGGCAGACTCCTCACCGGTCACATAAAGAACGACCGATCGCCCGGCCGCGAGCGCCCCGGCCTCAAGCAGCAACGTCGACTTGCCCACCCCTGGCTCGCCCGCCAGCAGCGCCACGGTTCCCGGCACCAGGCCGCCACCAAGGACCCGGTCAAGCTCGTCCATCCCGGTCGGCCGTGCCGCCGCCCCCGCCGCGTCGATCAGCGAGATCGGCACTGCCGGGGCCATCGGCCGCACGGATGGCAGCCCGCGCAACAGCGCCCGCCCCGACCGAGCGGCCGCCACCGCCGGGGCGCTCTCGGTGACAGTGCCCCAAGCTTGGCACTCACCGCACCGCCCGGCCCATTTCGCGCTCTGCCAGCCGCATTCATCACATTGATAGAGCGTCCCCGCCGACCCCTTACCCATGCCCGCACGCTAGCCGCACCCACCGACAGTGCCGCCGCGCTGCCCGGCCCCGGCCGACTGCCCCCCAAACCCCGGATTGAGGGCAGTACGTACCCCCAAACCCCGGATTGAGGGGACCGGCCCGCTCCGCCCGGCCCCGGCCCGCCCCGGCCCGCTCCGCCCGGCCCGGCCCGCCCCGGCCCGCTCCGCCCCGGCCCGCCCCGGCCGGCTGCCCCCAAACCCCGGATTGAGGGCAGTACGTACCCCCAAACCCCGGATTGAGG